>CAZDGH010000283.1:5561-7924 GCA_964504805.1 uncultured Myxococcales bacterium
CGCCGCCGACGTCTCGGCCACGCTCACCGTCGAGGTCGAGGGCGGCAAGACGGAGACCGTGCGCCTCGAGGGCCCGCAGGAGGGCGGGCTCCTCCTCGGCAAGGGCACGGCCGCCGACGGGACGAAGCGGAAGGTGACCCTCGACGGCGTCGTGCGCACGCTGCCGTTCAAGACCTACTGGATCGTGGAGCCGACGCGGAAGGTGACCTCGAAGCCGATCGAGATGGAGGTCACCGAGGCCGGCTTCGTGCCCGCGAGCCTCGAGGTGAAGGCGGGCCAGCCGGTGAAGCTGCGCATCACCCGGAAGACCGACTCGACCTGCGCCAAGGACGTCGAGGTCCCGGGCCACGTGCCGACCACCGAGCTGCCGCTGGGGAAGCCCGTCGAGATCGCCTTCACGCCGTCGAAGGCGGGGACGCTCCGCTACGGCTGCTCCATGGGCCAGATGATCGGCGGCGTGCTCGTCGTGCAGTAGGCGTCGACCGCGAGAGGGAGCGCATGGACCACGTCCACGGCGGCGAGACGAGGGGCGAGGCGGGGACGCCGCGCCACGGCGGCCCGGCGACCGATCCGGTCTGCGGGATGACCGTCGACCTCGCCGCGCCGAAGGGCGGCGCCGCCGAGCACGAGGGCGTCCGCTACGGCTTCTGCAGCGCCCGCTGCCGCGAGAAGTTCCTCGCCGAGCCTTCGCGGTACCTCGAGCCCGCGCCGCCGCCGGCCGAGGCGGCGCCGGGGGCGACGTGGACCTGCCCGATGCACCCGGAGATCGTCCGCCCCGGCCCGGGGAGCTGCCCGATCTGCGGCATGGCCCTCGAGCCGCGGGAGGTCTCGCTCGAGGCGGAGGAGAGCCCGGAGCTCCGCGACATGTCGCGGCGGCTCTGGCTCTCGATCGGGCCCGCCGCGGTCGTCGCCGCCATCGCCATGTCGCGGATGCTGCCCGGCGATCCGCTGGGCCACCTGCTGCCGGGAAGGACGCGCGGCTTCCTCGAGCTGGCGCTCGCGACGCCGGTGGTGCTCTGGGGCGGCTGGCCGTTCTTCGTCCGCGCCGTCGAGTCCGTGAAGCGGGCGAGCCCGAACATGTTCACGCTGATCGGCCTCGGGGTCGGCGTCGCCTACGCCTTCAGCGTCGTGGCCGTGCTCGTGCCCGGCCTCTTCCCGGCGTCGTTCCGCGCCCACGGCGGCGAGGTCGGCCTCTACTTCGAGGCCGCCGCGGTGATCACCGTGCTGGTGCTGGTGGGCCAGGTGCTCGAGCTGAAGGCGCGGAGCCGCACCTCGGGCGCCATCCGCGCGCTCCTCGGGCTCGCGCCCCGCACCGCCCGACGGCTCCGCGACGGCGCCGAGGAGGACGTGCCGCTCGACGCCATCGTCCCCGGCGATCGCTTGCGGATCCGCCCCGGCGAGAAGGTCCCGGTCGACGGCGAGGTGCTCGAGGGCGCGAGCGCCGTCGACGAGTCGATGGTCACCGGCGAGCCGGTGCCGGTGGAGAAGGTGCCGGGCACGAAGCTCACCGGCGGCACCCAGAACGGCACCGGGAGCCTGGTGATGCGCGCCGAGCGCGTCGGCGCCGAGACGCTCCTCGCCCGCATCGTGAAGCTCGTCTCCGAGGCGCAGCGGAGCCGGGCGCCGATCCAGCGGCTCGCCGACCAGGTGTCGGCGTGGTTCGTCCCGGCGGTGGTCGTGGTCGCCGTCGTCACCTTCGTCGTCTGGTCGCTCGTCGGCCCCGAGCCGCGGCTCGCCTTCGCGCTCGTCAACGCGGTGGCGGTGCTGATCATCGCCTGCCCGTGCGCGCTGGGCCTGGCGACCCCGATGTCGATCATGGTCGGCACCGGCCGCGGCGCGACCGCCGGCGTGCTGGTGAGGAACGCCGAGGCGCTCGAGCTGCTCGAGAAGGTCGACGTGCTCGTGGTCGACAAGACCGGCACCCTCACCGAGGGCAAGCCGAAGCTGGCGAAGGTCGTCGCCCGCGACGTCGTCGACGAGCGCGAGCTGCTCCGGCTGGCGGCGAGCCTCGAGCGCGGCAGCGAGCACCCGCTGGCGGCGGCCATCGTCGCCGGCGCCGCGGGGCTCGCGCTCGAGGAGGCGGTGGGCTTCGAGGCCCACGTCGGCCGCGGCGTGACTGGGACCGTCTCCGGGCGGAAGGTCGCCCTCGGCAACGCGAAGCTCCTCGAGGAGCTCGGCGTCGACCCGGGGCCGCTCGCCGCCGAGGCCGAGGCGCTCCGCGCCGAGGGGCAGACGGTGATGCTCGTCGCCGTGGACGGGCGCGCCGCGGGCCTCGTCTCCGCCGCCGATCCGATCAAGGCGTCCACGCCCGAGGCGCTCGCGATGCTGCGCGACGCCGGCGTCGAGGTGGTGATGGTCACCGG
>CAZDGH010000284.1:0-7793 GCA_964504805.1 uncultured Myxococcales bacterium
CAGCCGCGCCGCGCCGGGGGCGCGCGCCCGGAGCTCGGCGTCGAGCCGCGCCAGCGAGAGCTCCGCGGCGAGGGCCGAGGGCACCCCGCCCGGCCCGCGCACGACCGCGGCCACCGGCAGGTGCGTCCCTCGCTCGTCGGCGTACGCCGGGAGGACGAGCACCGCGCCGGGCCCCGCGCCGGCGGCGATCGCGCCCGCCGCCCGGCGCTCGAGCGCCGGCACCGAGGCGGCCGGGAAGGGACGCCGCCGCGCGGTGCCCGGATCCGAGGCGGGATCCTCGTGGAACGCGGGCCGCGCCAGGCCGCTCCCCGCGCCGTCGACGAGCACGACCGCCGCCGCGTCCTCGACGGCGCCGTAAGCGAGGGCCAGGGCGCCGTCGCGCTCCTCGGGGGAGAGCTGCTCGAGCGGGAAGGTCGCCGCGGCCCGGCCGAGCTCGCCGGTGGCGGCGTGGATCCAGGTCGCGAGGGCCTCGGCCCGCGCGGAGGCCGCCTCGCGCTGGCGGGCCTCGATCTGCTCGACGAGGGCGGACTCGGCCTCGGCGAGCAGGCGGAAGCCGACGAGCGACGGCGGGACCAGCGCCGCCGCCAGCAGCACCAGGACCAGCTTCTGGAAGAGGCGCATCGGGCGTCAGCCGGCGGCCTTCACCGCCGGCTCCTCCCCCTTCACGTGGACGCTGCCCGGGACGGCCTTCGCCTTCGCCTTCACCTCGGTGGCGGCGCGGGAGAGATCCGCCGCGTCGGCGAACCGCCCCGCGGACGCGACCACCGACGCCACCGAGATGCTCATGATCGGGAACTGCCGGCGCACGCCGAAGCGATCGGCGGCCTCGATGAAGCCGCGCTCGCGGTCGTCCTTGTCGTAGTAGAGCGGGATCACCCGGTCGAAGGCCTCGACCGCCTTGGCGCAGACGAGGTCGGCCCGCGCCGGGTCCGCGACGATGACGAAGTCGTCGCCGGCGATGTGCCCGAGGAAGTCGCCGGGCGAGCCGTGGGCCCCGAGAATCTGCCGGAGCAGATCGCCGGTCTGCTGGATCACCCCGTCGGCCTTCGCGTAGCCGTAGTGGTCGTTGTAGGCCTTGAGGTTGTCGAGATCGAGGTAGACGAGCGTGAACGGCTCGCGGGAGTCGAGGCGCCGCTGCACCTCCCGCTCGATCGAGATGCCGCCGGGGAGCCGCGTCGTCGGCGAGGCCGACAGCTCCTGCTCGCGGCGCCGGAGCACGGTCTCGACGCGGGCGCCGAGCTCGATGGCGTCGAAGGGCTTCACCACGTAGTCGTCGGCGCCGAGGCGGAGCGCGCGCACCTTGTCCTGCGTCGGCCCGCGGGCGGAGACGAAGATCGCCGAGACGGGCCCGGCGAGGCGGTCGGCCTTGATCTCCTCGAGGATCCCGAAGCCGTCGCCGTCCGGCAGCATCACGTCGAGCAGGAGCAGCTCGGGCCGCTGCTCGCGGGCGAGGAGCAGCGCCTGCTTCCGGTCGCCGGCCTCGAGCACGCGGTAGCCGAGGCCGCTCAGGATCTCCACCGCGATGGCGCGGATCGACGGATCGTCGTCGACGACCAGCACCTTGGCGCCGCCGGTGCGCGCCTGGCGCCGCGCGGCGACCAGGGTGTCGACGGCCTCGGCGAAGCGGCCGGTGTCGAGCGGCTTCGGGAGGAAGGCCTGGGCGCCGGCGCGGAACGACGCCTCGCGCTCGTCGGCTGCGGAGAGCACGAGCAGCGGCGCCGAGCGCGTCTCCGGATCGTGCCGGAGGATCTCGGCGAGCCGGAGCCCGTCGACGCCCGGCATCCGCACGTCGATGCAGATCAGCTCCGGCCGCTTGGCCCGCGCGAGCGCCAGCGCCTCCTCCGCCGAGGCCGCCGCGACGGCCCGGTAGCCGCGGCCGATGCGCAGCCCCTTGCGGAGGGCGCGGTGCTCGCGCTCGTCGTCGACGCCGAGCACGCAGGGCGGCCGCTCGCCGGCGACGAGCGGGCGCTCGGCGGGGCGCGCCGGCTCGGCGGCGGACGGCTCGAGCGGGAGCGTGCAGACGAAGCGCGCGCCCGGCCCGGGCTCGGCCCAGATCTGCCCGCCGTGGCCGCCGAGGATCGACCGGCAGATGGCGAGGCCGAGGCCGGTGCCGCGGATCGCCCGCGTCTTCTCGCTCCGCGCCTGCTCGAACCGATCGAAGATCCGCTCCAGGTCCGGCTCGGGTATCGCCTCGCCGCTGTTCCAGCAGGAGACGCCGGCGAAGCCCGGGATCGAGGCGCAGCGGAACACCGACAGCTCGATCCGGCCGCCCTCGGGCGTGAACTTGAGCGAGTTGGTGAGCAGGTTGTTCAGCACCTGCGCGATCCGCCCCGGGTCGACGAGCACGCGCAGGGGGCCGTCGGGGTACCGGCCCTCGAGGGTGATGCCGCGGTCGAGCGCCGCGGGCTGGTAGCGCTCCACCGCCTGCCGGGCGAGCTCGTCGAGGAAGGCGACCTCGAAGGTCATCCGCAGCTTGCCCTTGTCGAACTTCGACAGGTCGAGCAGGTCGTCGACGATCGCGTTCAGCTTCTCGGTCGAGTCCTTCGCCATCGCCAGGTAGCGCTGCTGCTTCTCGCTCACCGGGCCGGCGAAGTGGTTCAGCACCAGGTCGAGCGCGCCGGAGATCGAGGTCAGCGGCGTGCGGAGCTCGTGGCTGATGATCGAGACGAACTCCTCCTTCCGCTCCTCGAGGCGCTTCTGCTCGGTGACGTCCCGGAGCACGACCACGACGCCGGCGACGGCGCCCTCCGCGTCCGCGACCGCCGAGACCACCGACTGCAGGTGCCGCTCGCCGATGCGCAGGTCCTCGGTCAGCGTGCGGCCCTCGCGGCTGGCCATGCCGCGGACGAGCTCGAAGGGGTAGAAGCCGAGCTGCTCCTGCAGCTCGCGCGCCGTCGGCATGCCGACGGGGTCGAGGCCGAGCATCTCCCGGGCCGCGCGGTTCGCCACCACCACGTCGCCCTTCGGGTCGGCGTAGATGACGCCGTCGGCCATCGCCTCGACCATCTGGGCCAGGCGCCGGCGCTCCTCGCCGAGGCGGCCCTCGAGCCGCCGGATCGCCTCGGCGGTCTGGTTCGCGAGGGTGTCGAGGAGCTGCTCGTCCTCCGAGCGGAAGGCGCCCTCGCGGAACGAGAACAGCGCCACCGCGCCCGCGGGCCGGCCGGCGACGGTGAGCGGCACCTGGAGGTGGCTCTTGAGCGGCCGCCGCGCCAGCGCCTCGCCGGCGGACGCGCCGGTGACGCGGACCTGGAGCTCGGCCTCGAGGATCGGCTGGCCCGCCGCCGCCCGGAACAGCTCGAGCGCCGCCTCCTTGGCGTCGAGCAGGTTCCGCTCGCCCACCGGCGCGCGGCAGAAGATGTCGAGGGTCGGCCCGCGGCCCGGGCCGTCGGCGAGCAGCGCCGCCGCGAGGTCGAACGGGACGATGTCGCCGAACCGCGTCAGCACCCGCTGGACGACCTGCCCCGGCGTCGGGCTCTCCGCGGTCTCGCGGGCGACCTCGTAGAGCACCGAGAGCGCGGAGACGCGCTTGCGGAGCTCGTCGAGGAGGACGCGGTTGTCCTTGCGGAGCTGGTTGTGATCGAGGGCGTTCCGCACCGTCATGATCAGATCGGTGAGGTCCCAGGGCTTGGTGACGTAGCGGAAGACGTGGCCCTTGTTGATGGCGTCGATGATGTCGCGCGGGTCGGCGTAGCCGGTGAGCAGGATCGCGGTGAGCTCCGGCTGCGCCTCCCGGGCGCGCTCGATGAGCTCCACGCCCGTCATCCCGGGCATCTTCTGGTCGGTGACGAGGAGGTCGACCTCGCGGTCCGCGAGGATGGCGAGCCCCTCCTCGCCCGACGCGGCCGCCAGGCAGTCGTACGAGCCCTCGAAGGTGCGACAGAGCAGATCGACGACGTGGGGCTCGTCGTCGACGAAGAGCACGACCTGTCGTACCTCGGCCAAGGAGCGGCCTTTCTCCCCCGGGGCGTGGGCGCCCGGGCGCCCCGGAAGGCCCCGGACCCACGAGCTTCTCGTCGGTGCGGGACGATCCTACCGCGGGCCGTTCCCGCCGCGGAAGGGACCGGCCGTCGGCGGCCGCGCCCGAGCCGGCGTCCACGCGCCTTGTGCCCGTGTAGGCCGCGGAATATAAGGCCCGGCCCCGGGCGTCCCTGTAGGACACGGAAGAGCCGGAAGGATCACCTTGGACCGCGCGCAGCTCCGCAACATCGCCATCGTCGCCCACGTCGACCACGGCAAGACCACGCTCGTCGATCACATGCTCCGCCAGGCCGGCGTGTTCCGGTCCAACGAGCAGCTGACCGAGCGGGTGATGGACTCGAACGACCTCGAGCGCGAGAAGGGCATCACCATCCTCGCCAAGAACACCGCGGTCACCTACGAGGGCGTGAAGATCAACATCGTCGACACGCCGGGCCACGCCGACTTCGGCGGCGAGGTCGAGCGGTCGCTGCGCGTGGTCGACGGCGTGCTCCTCCTCGTGGACGCGGCCGAAGGTCCGCTGCCGCAGACGCGGTTCGTGCTCTCGAAGGCCCTCGCCGCCGGCCTCCCCGCGGTGCTCGTCATCAACAAGATCGACCGGCAGGACGCCCGGGCCGAGGAGGTCCTCGACCAGGTCTACTCGCTGTTCATCGACCTCGGGGCCAACGAGCAGCAGATCGAGTTCCCGGTCATCTACTGCATCGCCCGCGAGGGCAAGGCGACCACCGACCTGGCCACCCCGGGCACGAACCTCCGGCCGCTCTTCGACGCCATCCTCGCCAAGATCCCGCCGCCCCCGCCCTCCACCGGCCCGGACCTGCAGCTCCTCGTCAACAACCTCGACTACGACGACTTCGTCGGCCGGCTCATCGTCGGTCGCATCACCGCCGGCAAGATCCGGCCGGGCGGCGACGTCTCGGTGATCCGCGATCACGGCAAGGTCGAGAAGGGCCGGATCGTGAAGCTCTACGGCTTCGAGGGGCTGAAGCGCGTCGAGCTCAAGGAGGCCGAGGCCGGCGAGATCGTCATGGTCGCCGGCATCGAGGACATCGACATCGGCGACACGCTCTCCGACCCGGAGCGCCCGGCCGCGCTGCCGCGCATCCAGGTCGACGAGCCGACGATGTCGATGATCTTCCGCGTCAACGACGGGCCGTTCGCGGGCAAGGAGGGCAAGTACGTCACCTCCCGGAACCTGCGCGAGCGGCTCTTCCGCGAGGCGTACCGGAACCCGTCGATCCGCGTCCTGGACACCGACACGCCCGAGGCGTTCCAGGTGATCGGCCGCGGCGAGCTCCAGCTCGCGGTGATCATCGAGACCATGCGCCGCGAGGGCTACGAGCTCACCGCCTCGAACCCGACGCCGGTGACCAAGGAGGTCGACGGCCAGCTGCTCGAGCCGATGGAGCTGCTCTTCTGCGACGTCCCCGAGACCTCGGTCGGCGCCGTGACGGAGCGGCTCGGGCCGCGCAAGGGCCGCATGGCCGACATGCAGCCGCTCGGCTCCGGCCGGACGCGCCTGCAGTTCCGCGTGCCCGCCCGCGGCCTGATCGGCTTCCGGAACGAGTTCCTCACCGTGACCCGCGGCGAGGGCATCATGTCGAGCCAGTTCGACGGCTGGGAGCCGTGGCTCGGCGCGATCCCGAAGCGCACCTCGGGCTCGATCGTCGCCGACCGCGAGGGCGAGACGATCGCCTACGCGCTCTTCTACCTCCAGGAGCGCGGCAGCCTCTTCTACGGGCCCGGCGTGCCGGTCTACTCGGGCATGGTGATCGGCGAGCACAGCCACCCGAACGACATCGACGTCAACGTCTGCCGCGAGAAGAAGCTCACCAACATCCGCGCGGCGGGCCGCGACGAGAACACCATCCTCACCCCGCCCCGCGAGATGGGCCTCGAGAAGGCGCTCGAGTGGATCGCCGAGGACGAGCTGGTCGAGGTGACGCCGAAGTCGGTCCGCATCCGCAAGCGGTCCCTCGATCCGGCCGCCCGCTACAAGATCGAGCGTGACAAGAAGCGCGGCGCGGCGCTCGAGGTCTGACCCGGCCTCCCGACCCGGGGCGACGGCAGGCGCTAGGATGAGGGGCGGAGGCACCATGCCGCCGCTCGCCCGCGCCGCCGCCCTGCTCGGCCTCGTCGCCCCGCTGCTCGCGGCGACGCCGGCGGCCGCCCAGGGCTCCTGCGCGGTGCCGCAGCTCCTCGTCGTCCTCGACGCCTCCGGCTCGATGGACGCGGAGCTCTCGGAGGGCACCCGCCGCTGGGACGCGGCCAGCGACGCCGTCCGCGAGCTCGCCGGGCTGTACTGGAACGCCTTCTCCTTCGCGCTCGTCGTCTTCCCGAGCGACTTCGCCTGCGACGGCGGACGCGTCGCGGTGCCGTTCCCCGGGACCGCCGAGGAGGTGCAGCAGGCCCTCGGCCGGATCGGACCGACCGGCGGCACCCCGCTCGCGGCCGCGCTGGCGATCGCCCGCTCCGAGATCGTGCGGGGCGGCGACCCCGAACGCAGGACCCACGTGCTCGTGGTCACCGACGGCACGCCCAACTGCAACGCCCGGCTCCTCCCGGACGCCTGCACCTGCACCTGCAGCGGCCCCGGCTGCGACTGCGACGACCCGCGCAACTGCCTCGACGACGACGCCGCCGTCCTGGCCGTCCAGCAGCTCGTCCAGGACGGCGTCCCGGTCCACGTGCTCGGCCTCGGCGACGACGTCGCGGCGAGCGTGCTCGACGAGCTCGCGGTGGCCGGCGGCCGCCCGCGGCCGGAGGGTGGCCGCCGGCACTGGGCCGCCTCGGACACCGAGGGGCTCCGGCAGGCGCTCGCGCTCATCGCCGAGTCCGTGGACCGCCCGGTGCGGCCCTGCGAGGGCCCCTGCGGCCCCGGCGTCGAGCGCTGCATCGCGGACGTCTGGCAGGCCTGCGACGCGCCGCAGCCCGGCGTCGTGGGCGCGTGCGTCGAGGCGGGCTGCGCGGGCACCCGGACCTGCACGGCGAGCGGCTGGAGCCCGTGCGTCGAGGTGGCGATCGGCGAGCTCGCGCCGTGCCGGACGCCGTGCGGCGAGGGGCTCGCGACCTGCGTCGCCCCCGGCGTCACCGAGGCGTGCCCGGCGCCCGGGCTCGGCGCGTCGCGGCGCTGCAAGGGCGACGAGGCGTCCTGCGGCGGCGGCGACGAGGTCTGCACCGAGGAGGGCTGGTCCGCCTGCGACGCGCCGAGGCTCGGCGACCGGCGGCCCTGCCCGCGGCCGCCCGGCGTGCCCTCGTGCCCCCTCGATCAGGTCTGCGAGCTCGAGGGCTTCACCGCGTGCGTCTCCGCGGAGATCGGCGCCGAGCGGGCGTGCGACTCGCCCTGCGGCGAGGGGAGGTCCGTCTGCCAGCCGAACGGCACCTGGACGCCGTGCGAGCCGGTCGAGGTGGGCCAGATCCGCAGCTGCGCCACCGAGCGCGTCGCCTGCGGCGCGGGCGTCCAGCGCTGCGACGCGAGCGGCTGGAGCGCGTGCGAGGCGCCGTACGTCGGGACGGAGGAGCCGTGCACCGGCCCGTGCGGCGAGGGGATCCGCCGCTGCCAGCCCGACGGCTCGTGGTCCACCTGCTACGCCGAGAACCGGCCGTGCACCGACGGCTGCGAGAACGGCGGCCTCGAGGTCTGCGGCGACGACGGCTGGGGCCCGTGCCTCTGCCACGAGGTGCCGGACCTGCTCGCGCGCGAGGACGGCTGCGGGTGCGGCGGCGGCGCCGGCGCGTCGGGCCTCGCGCTCCTCGCCGCCGCGATCGCCCTCGGCCTCGCCCGGCGCCGGTAGTCCCGCGCGGCGCGCCGGTCC
>CAZDGH010000285.1:0-5964 GCA_964504805.1 uncultured Myxococcales bacterium
CGTCGCCGAGGGACTCGGCCTCGACGTCGACGAGGTCGAGGAGGAGATCGACCCGGTGATCGCCGACGCGCCGGTGACGGGCGGCGCGGTGCCGGTCGCCGCCGGCCGCGTCCGCGGCGTCCGCCACGTCGCCCGCGGCTTCGACCAGGGCCGCGAGGTCGTGCGCCTCGAGCTCGAGCTCAGCCTCGGCGCGGAGCGCCCGCGGGACTGGGCGCGGCTCGAGTCCGATCCGCCGCTCGCCCTCGAGGTCCCCGGCGGCGTCCCGGGCGAGCGGGCCACGGCGTGGGCCGTCGCCAACGCCATCCCTCGGGTCGCGGCGGCGGAGCCCGGCCTGCTCACGGTCCTCGACCTTCCGGCGGGGAGGTAGCCCTTGCTCTCGCGTGCGCTGCTCGGCCGCAGGACGGAGCCGGTCGTCAACGAGGTGGAGCGGGGCGCGGTGCGTCGCTTCGCCGTCGCGCTCGGCCTCGCCGATCCGGTCCACCACGACGAGGCGGCCGCCCTCGCCGCCGGGCACCGCGGCCTGCTCGCGCCGCCCACCTTCCCGGTGAGCCTCGAGAGCGCGCTCGACCTCGACGAGGCGCTCGGCCTCCGGGAGCGGGCGCTGCTCCACGCCGACCAGACGCTCGAGCTGTTCCGGCCGATCTGCGCCGGCGACCGCATCTCCGTGGTCGCCTCGATCGTGGAGCTCGGCGAGCGCGCAGGCGCCTCGGGCTCGATGGACGTGGTCGTGGTCGAGGACGAGGGACGCGACGAGGCCGGCAACCTGGTCTACCGCGGGCGGAAGACGCTCGTGGTGCGGCCGGCGCCGCGGGAGGCGTAGGTGAGGGCGGCGAAGCGGCTCTACTACGAGAACGTCCGGGTCGGCGACGAGCTGCCGCCGTCCGAGCCGCGGCTCGTCGACCGCGTGGCGATCGCCCGGTGGGCCGGCGCCACCCACGACTTCGGCCCCCTCCACGTCGACGAGACCTACGCGCGGAGGGCCGGGTTCCCCGGGACGTTCGCGCACGGGACGCTGCTCCTCGGCCTCGTGGGCCGCCTCGCCTCGGAGTGGCTCGCCGGCGGGCAGCTCCGCCGCATCTCGACGCGCTTCGTGAAGATCGTCTGGCCGGGCGACGAGCTCGTCTGCCGCGGCCGGGTGACCGACAAGCGCCGCGAGGGCGGCGACTACTACGTCGACCTCGACCTCTGGGTGGAGAACCAGAAGGGCGAGCTGGTGGTGAAGGGCGCCGCGACCGGGAAGCTGTTCCACTCCGCCGAGGACGAGGAGCGGCAGCGCCGCGGCCTCTCGCCGCTCATCGTCGAGGACGCGGGACGCCCGACGCTCGCCGACGCGTTCGAGCGCGAGCTCGCCCGCGGCGGGCCGCTGCCGCTGCCGCTGCCGACGCAGGCGAAGGCGCCGGCCGCGAAGGCGTCGCCCGCCAAGGCGCCGCCCGCGAAGGCGCCGGCGAAGCTGGCGCGGGCGAAGCCGGCGGCGAAGTCCGCGAAGAAGGCCGGGCCCAGGCCCGCGGCGAAGGTGAAGCCGAGAGCGAAGGCGAGCGCGCCGGCGGGGAAGTCGGCGGCGCGCGCCGGGCGGAGGCCGCCCCGCGGGGGCGCCGCGCCGAAGAAGCACGCGGGACGCCGGCGCTAGCCGGTCCGCACGGACGCCGGCCGCGCGCCGGCGAGGGGAGGAAGATGCGCAACTTCACGAGGTCGTTCGCGGCGCTCGCCGCCGTGGCGCTGGCGTCGGCGTGTGCCAGCCGCGAGTCGTCGTTCCAGAAGGTCTACGAGAAGCCGGCGCCGCCGCCGCAGGCCACCGCGATCGAGCAGTCCAAGGCCGCGCTCGCCGAGGGCGACGCCGCCTGGGCGAAGCGCGACGACCGCGCCCAGGCCGACGCCGCCATCAAGGCGTGGGCGAAGGCCGCCGAGCTCGATCCCACCAACGGCGACGTCCGCGCCAACCTCGCGCGCGCGCACTACTACTACGCCGAGGCGTTCCTCCGGGACGAGGCGTCGAAGGACCAGCTCCTCTCCACCCTGGAGAAGGGCACGACCTGGGGCGAGGAGTCGATCGTCATCCTCTCGCCGGAGTTCGCGAAGCGCGCCGCGGCGAACGAGAAGTTCGAGGAGGCGGTGAAGGTCGCCGACGCCAAGGCGATCGCCGGCCTCTACTGGTACGGCGTGAACCTCGGCCGCTGGGCCCGCGCCAAGGGCATCGCCACGCTCCTCGGCAACAAGGACAAGGCCAAGGCGGTGATGGACCGGGTGCTGGAGCTCGACGAGAAGTTCTTCTACGGCGCGCCGCACCGCTACTTCGGCGCGTACTACTCGCTGCTCCCGTCGATCGCCGGCCGCGATCCCGACAAGTCGAAGGAGCACTTCGAGAAGTCGCTGGCCATCGAGCCGAAGTACGTCGGCACCAAGGTGCTCTACGCCGACACCTACGCGGTGAAGACGCAGAACAAGGAGCTCTTCAAGAAGCTCCTCGACGAGGCGCTCGCCACCCCCGACGACGTCATCCCCGAGCTCGCGGCGGAGACCAAGGTCGAGAAGCAGAAGGCCGCGGCGCTCCTGAAGCAGATCGACGAGCTGTTCTAGGAGCCGCCCATGAAGACCACGACCCTCCTCGCAGCCGCCGTCCTCCTCGCCGCCGCCGCCCCGGCCGCCGCCCAGGAGCCCAACGTCGCCAAGCTCGCCACCGTCGCGCCCGAGGGCACGCCGTGGGCCGAGCAGCTCGTCGCGCTGAAGAAGCGCGTCGAGGCCGAGACCGGCGGCAAGATCAAGATCAAGCCGTTCATGGGCGGCGCGCTCGGCGACGAGAACGCCACCGTGGGCGAGTGCAAGCGCGGCACGATCCAGATCTGGGGCGGCTCCACCGCCGCCCTCGCCGACGCGGTGCCGGAGCTCGCGCTGCTCGAGCTGCCGTACCTGTTCCGCTCCGAGGCCGAGGCCGACTACGTCCTCGACAAGGTGCTGCTCGAGGACCTCCGCAAGAAGATGGCCGACCGCGGCTTCATCCTGCTGTTCTGGGCGGAGAACGGCTACCGCTCGTTCGGCACCAAGTTCGGCCCGGTGAAGACCCCGGCCGACCTCAAGGGCCGGAAGATGCGGTCGCAGCAGGCCGACATCCACCTCGAGATGTACCGCGCCCTCGGCGCCAGCCCGGTGCCGATCGCGGTGACCGAGGTGATCTCGTCGCTCAACACCGGCGTCATCGACGGCTTCGACAACACCCCGCTCTTCAGCCAGGCGGCGTCCTGGTACAAGGGCATCAGCCACTACACGGTGTCGAACCACATCTACCAGCCGGGCGTGGTGGTGGCGTCGAAGAAGTGGTGGGACGGGCTCACGCCCGACCAGCAGAAGATCGTCATGGGCGATCCCGCCAAGGAGGGCGCCGAGGGCCGCAAGAGCGTCCGCGCCCTCACGCCGCTGCTCCTGCAGAACTTCAAGGCCGCCGGCATCCAGGTCGTCGAGCTCACCCCGGCCGAGCGCGAGGCGTTCGCCAAGGCCACCGAGCCCGCCCACGCGGCGTGGCTGAAGGGCAAGGGGAAGAGCGCGAAGGGCCTGGTGGAGAAGGCGAAGAAGGGGCTCGCGGACTACCGCGCCGGCAAGCGGTAGCGCCCGGAGCTACTCCGCGCGGGTGGCGACGGCGAGGCGGGAGAAGCCCGCCGCCCGCGCGCGCTCCATGACCGCGACGACGCGGCCGTGGGGCACGCCCTCGTCGGCCTGCAGGATCACCGTGGCGTCGGCGTGCGCGTCGTGGGCGGTCCTGAGGCCGGCGAGCAGCTCCTCCTCGGCGACCTCGGTGCCGTCGAGCAGGATGCGGCCGTCGACGAGGATCGCCAGGGTGACGTCCTCGGCGCCGGGGGCGAGGTCCTTCGAGGCGCCGCGCGGCAGGTCGACCTTCACGCCGCTCTTCTGGGCTTCCGACTCGGTCGGTCCGCTGGCGGCGTCGACGGCCATCGACGCGCCCACCATGAAGATGATGAGCAGCACCAGGAAGATGTCGGTGAGGGGCGTGATGTTGATCTCGGCGAAGAGCGCCGAGACCTCGTCCGTCTCCTCGGTGGGCAGCTTGCCGCCGGCCATCGCCTAGACCCGCACCGCTTCCTTCGGCGCCGGCGCCTCCCGCCCCTCGGGCGAGGAGGGCGGCTCGGCCGCCTCGCCGAGGCGGGGGTGGAAGAGCAGCTCGAGCACCTCGTCGGCGCCGAGCTTCATCTCCACGGTCGCCGCCGCCAGCCGCGACGAGAAGTAGTTGTAGAGGACGACCGCCTCGATGGCGACGGCGATGCCGGCGGCGGTGGCGACGAGCGCCTCGGAGATGCCGCCGGCGACGACGGCGAAGCCGCCGCCCGGCGCCGCCGCCATGTCCTTGAACGCCTGCATGATGCCGACGACGGTGCCGAACAGGCCGATGAACGGCGCCACCGCGCCGATGGTCCCGAGGATCCAGAGCCGCGTGCGCAGCCGGAGGCCGACGTGGGCGCGCTCGCGGGCGACCGCGGCGGCGACCGCCTCGGGCGAGGCCTTGCCGTAGCGGGTGAACGCCGCGAGGAGCACGTCGGCGAAGGCGGTGCGCGAGCGCTCGCAGGCGGCGCGGGCCTCGGCGAGATCGCCGCGGTAGAGGCTGCGCACCACCAGGTCGGAGAGCGCGCGGGCGGCGTCGGAGAGGCCCCAGATCGCCAGCGCCCGCTCGATGCCGACGCCGACGGCGAGCAGCGAGCAGAAGGCGATGAGCGCCATGGTCAGGCCGCCATGCCTGACGATCCCCCACAGCTCCGCCAGATCACCCAAAGGAACGCTCCCTCGCCTGCCGACGACGTACCGTAGGACACGCCCCCCGGCCCGACAAGCGCCCCGCAGCCCGGTCGCGGGACCGCCCGGGTCGTGTACGCTCGCCCGCCATGAGCGAAGACCGCCTCGGGACCCTGCTCGTGCGCCGGGAGGAGCCGCGGCCGTCGTCGCCGGTGGCCCTGCCCATCGTCCGCTCCACGACCTTCGAGCTCCCGGACGCGGCGGCGAACGAGCGGTACAACCGCGGAGAGGGCGACCTCCTTCTCTACGCCCGCTACGAGAGCCCCACGGTGGACGCGGTCGAGCGCAAGCTCGCCGCCCTCGACCGGGCGGACGAGGCGGCGCTCTTCGGCTCGGGGATGGCGGCGGTCTCGACCGCGGCGCTCTCGCTGCTCTCGGCCGGCGACGAGCTCGTCGCCTCCGGCGCGATCTACGGCGGCAGCTACCGCTTCTTCCGCGACCACCTGTCGCGGCTCGGCGTCTCGGTCCGCTTCGTCGACGCGGAGGCGCTGCTCGATCCGGCGACGCTCTCGCCGCGGACGCGGCTCGTCTACCTCGAGACGCCGGTGAACCCGACGCTGCGGCTGGTGGACCTCGCCGCGGTCGCGAGGGTCGCCCGGGCGGCCGGGGTGCCGACGCTCGCCGACGCCACCTTCGCCACGCCGGCGCTGCTCCGGCCCCGCGAGCACGGGATCGACCTCGTGCTCCACTCGGCGACGAAGTACCTGAACGGCCACACCGACGTGCTCGCCGGCGTGGTCTCCGGGCCGTCGCCGCTGATCGGGAAGATCCGGCAGGCCCGCCGCGCCTTCGGCGGCGTGCTCGATCCCGCCGCCGCCTACGAGCTCGGCCGCGGCCTCGCCACCCTCGAGGTGCGGGTGCCGCGGCAGAGCGCCACCGCGAGGCGCCTCGCCGAGGCGCTCTCCGAGCACCCGAAGGTGACGCGCGTGCTCTACCCGGGGCTGCCGTCGCACCCGGACGCGGCGCTGGCGCGGACGCTCCTGCCGGCGGGCGCGGGCGGCATGCTCGCCTTCAGCGTCGGCTCGCTCGAAGAGGCGAAGCGGCTCTTCGACGGCTTGCGGCTCTTCCGCCGCGCGGCGTCCCGCGGCGGCGTCGAGAGCCTGGTCTCGATCCCGGTGCTCACCTCGCACACCGGCTTCTCGGCCGACGAGCTCCGCCGCGCCGGCGTCG
>CAZDGH010000285.1:5974-7780 GCA_964504805.1 uncultured Myxococcales bacterium
TTGGTGTTGATGAGGGGATGGTGTGGTTTTCGGTGGGCCTCGAGGATCCGGAGGACCTGCTCGCCGATCTGCGCGCCGCGCTGGCCTACCCGCAGGGCGGGAACTCGAAGACGTAGCAGGTCACGTCGTCGTCGGAGCACCGCTCGTCGCAGACCGGCTCGGCGCCGGGCGCCGACACCGTGCAGCTCTGCGGCGCGCAGAGGTCGACGCCGTCGGGCCCCGCGAACGCGGTGCAGCCCTCGAGCTGCTGGTCCACGTTGCAGGACGGGACGCAGTTCGAGACGTTCCCGCTCTCGTCGACGTCGCAGATGCTCGGCGGGCACGAAGGCTCGGGCGTCGCCGGATCGCAGTCGAAGCGCTGCGCCGCGAAGAACCCGGGGTCGACCCGGACCTGGTCGCCGACGTCCCCGCCGCCGCCCGCGTCGTCGCAGGCGGTCACCGGGAGGGCGAGGAGGAGGAGGAGCGGGGCGGCGCGGAGCGAGCGAAGCACGTGGACGTCTCCCGTGGGGCGGGTCTCGGAAGAGCGCGACATAGTAGCATCCGCGCCCTCGATGCGAACGTGGATCCTCACGGCGTGCGCGCTGCTCCTCGCGGGATGCCACCGCGTGGACTTCGGCCCGTACGGCCGCCTCGAGGACCCGGCCTTCATCCTCGACACCGTGGCGAAGCGGAGGTCAATCGTCCACGGGCTCACCGGCGAGGCGAAGCTCACCGTCGACGCCCCGGAGGGGAGCGGCACCCTGAAGGCCGCGGTCCAGTGCCAGGAGCCCGGCTACGTCTACCTCGAGACGGCCGACTTCTTCGGGACGCCCCGCGGCACCTTCGCGACGAACGGCGAGCGGTTCGCGTTCTACCGCCCCGACGAGCACCGCTTCGTCGAGGGCCCCGCCACCGCCGCCGAGCTCGGGCGCTACCTGCCGGTCGCGCTCGCGCCGGACGAGCTGGTCGCGGCGATGCTCGGCGAGCTGCCGCTCCTCCCGGCGGAGGGCGCGACGATGACGCTCGACGAGGACACCTCGACGTACGTGCTCGAGCTCCGGCAGGGCGCGCTCCGGCAGCGGGTCACCGTCGGCACCAAGGACCTCCGGGTGCTGGCGGTCGAGACCCGTGGCGCCGCCGCCTACGACGCGTTCCTCGAGGACCACGACGAGCTCCTCCGCGACGTGCCGTTCGCGAAGCGCATCCGCCTCGTCGGGCCGAAGGGCACGGCGAAGGTCGAGCTCCGCTACACCGACGTCACGCTGAACGGGCCGTGGCGGCCGGAGGACTTCGTCCTCACGGCGCCGGAGGGGGCGTCGGTGGAGCGGGCGCCGCCCGCGGGATCTTCCGGAACTGGAACGGGTAGGTGACCCGGAGCTTCTCGCCCGGCGGCGGCGGGAAGCGCGCCCGCGCCAGCGCCTCGAGGATACAGGCCTGCACGATGACGTCGGCCATCGTGGTCTGCTCCTCGAGGAAGGACGCGTCCTCGATCCGGCCCTCGTCGCCCGCGCGGACCACGGTGAAGCGGATGTAGACCTCGCCGGCGAGGTGCGGGTCCTGCTTCAAGCCCTGCCGGTAGCACTCGCGGACGCCGGGCTTCACGGCGTTCACCGCCTCCTTCACCGAGTCGCGATCGAGGGTCTCGGCGCGCGGGGCCTCGGGCCTCAGGTCCTCGGGCTTCGAGAGCGGGAAGCGGGAGACCGGCTGCGCCTCGCGCTTCCTCGGAGGCCGCGGCGGCGGGGGCTTCGGGGGCGGCGGCGCGACCGCGACCGCGGCCGGCGGCTCGGCGGCGCCCGCGTCCGGGACTTCGGCGGTAGGCGACGGGCC
>CAZDGH010000286.1:0-7777 GCA_964504805.1 uncultured Myxococcales bacterium
CTGCCGTCCCCGCCGGCGCCGTCGCCGCCGGACGCGCCGCCGCCGTCGGTGGGAGGCGCACACTCCGGGCACTCGTCGGTGCCGGCGCCGGTCTTCTGGTCGCCGCAGGCGACCGCGCCCGCGAGAGAAACGGTGGCGACGATCGCGAGCGCGATCCACGTACGAGCCGTCATGGGAGTCCCCGCGCCTCCACCCCGGGGCGCGAACGTCGTGCCCGGGGCGGAAAGCTTCGACAGAATCCTAGCAAATTCCGCGGCAAAGACCGAGTCCGGTGCCCGCCGGGCGGCTGGCGGCCGCCGCGGTTTCCTGGTGCTCCGGAGGGCCGGCGACGCCTCGATCCGGGCACTTGCGCCGTCCCGGGCCTGGCGCGAGGCTTGCTCGCGTGCCGCGCATGCGCGTCCGCCTCCTCGCCCTCGCCGCGGCCCTCGCCGGCTGCGGCGATCCCGCCGCCGCCCCGCCCCGCCTGCCGCTCGAGGCGGAGGTGGTGCCGCCGCGCGTGGTCTCGCCGCGGGTGCTGCCGGTGGATCCCGCCGCCTCGCGCCCCGAGCTCGTCGATCCGGTGGTGCGCCCGCCCGACCTCCGCGACGCCGTGCAGATCGACTCCTACGTGCAGCGGCAGGCCACGGTGGACATCCTCTTCGTCGTCGACGACTCGGGCTCGATGGTCGACGAGCGCGAGCGCCTCGCCGGGAGCTACCAGCGGTTCGTGCAGCTGCTCACCTCCCGCGCCGATCGCATCGCCTACCGGATCGGCGTGACCTCGACGCAGGTCGGCGACGGCGGGCAGAACGGGCGGCTCCGCGGCCCGTTCCTCACCAACGACACGCCGGATCCCACCGCCGTCTTCGCCGCGCAGCTCCGCTTCGAGCCAGGCCGCGTCAAGCTCGAGCAGGGGCTCCTGGCGGCGAAGCTCGCGCTCGGCGCCGACGAGCGCGGCCGCGAGACGAACCCCGGGTTCCTCCGCGAGCAGGCGGCGCTGGCGGTGATCTTCGTCTCCGACGAGGACGACGGCTCGTTCGGCGGCACCGGCCACTTCGCGCGCTGGCTGCGCTCGCGCAAGGGCCCGGGCAACGAGGAGCTCGTGAGCGTGAGCGCGATCGCCGGGCCCCGCCCCGACGGCTGCGTGCCGCCGGGGCAGGAGGGCGTCTTCGGGGGCGAGGCCGAGGCGGCGGAGCGCTACGGCGCGGTCGTCGACGCCACCGGCGGCGCGTTCGGCTCCATCTGCCAGGACTTCGCGCCGGCGCTCGAGCGGGTGGTGAGCTCGGTGCGCACCCTGCGCCGCATCTTCCCGCTGTCGCTCCCGCCCGATCTCGCCACCCTGACCGTGAAGGTCTGCCCGCCCGAGGCTGCCGTCTGCGACGACGCGTACCTCGTGCCGCGGCACCCGGTGAACGGCTGGGACTACGAGCCGCGGCTGCAGGCCGTGGTCTTCCCCGCCGACAGGCCGCCGGGGCCGGGCTCGCTGGTGAAGCTCGAGTACGCCCTGGCGCCGGACGGGAGCGCGCCGTGAGGAACGCCGCGCCCGCGCTCCTCGGCCTCGCCGCCGCGCTCCTCGCCGTCTCCTGCGGCCGCACCGGCCTCGAGACCGACTGCCCGCCGGGCACCGCGCTCGCGGGCGACGCCTGCGCCTGCGTCTCCGACCAGGGCTGCCCCGCCGGCTACTCCTGCGAGGGCGGGACGTGCACGTGCCGCGGGGACGGCTGCTGCCCGATCGGCCACGCCTGGGATCCCGCGGCGTCGGCGTGCCGCTGCGTCGACGGGATCTGCTGCCCGGAGGGCCACCTCTTCGACGCCCGCGAGAAGGCGTGCGTCTGCGCCGACGCGTCGTGCTGCCCCGAGGGCTACCGCTTCGACGAGGTCGCCGACCTCTGCGTCTGCGCCGGCGACGCGTGCTGCCCGCTCGGCACCGGCTGGGACGAGGCGCGCGAGGCGTGCTCCTGCAACCGCGACGACTGCTGCCCGCCGGGCCACGCCTTCGACGAGCGGCGGGCGGACTGCCGCTGCGCCTCCGACGCCTGCTGCCCCGAGGGCCACGTCTACCGCGAGGCGGTGCGCGCCTGCGTCTGCGAGGGCGCGGGCTGCTGCCCCGACGGCTACGTGCGCGACGAGGCCGACGAGCGCTGCGTCTGCGTCGAGGACGCGGCCTGCCCGGTGGGGCTGGTCTGCGATCGCGGCCTCGGCCGCTGCCTCTGCACCTCCGACCTCGGCTGCGCCGAGGAGCAGTTCTGCAACGAGTCGGGCTTCTGCCAGGCGCTGGTGGGCTGCGAGACCAACGACGACTGCCCGGCCGGCGCGCTCTGCGACGGCGCCAGCCGCAGCTGCCTGCCCGGCGTCGCCTGTGCGAGCGACGAGCACTGCCCGTTCAACCAGCGCTGCGACGGCGGCTTCTGCGTCGAGGGCTGCCGCGACGACGACGGCTGCGAGCTCGGGCTCGCCTGCGTGGGCGGCAGCTGCCAGGACGTGTGCCGCACCCACGAGTTCTGCCCCCGCGACCAGGTGTGCCGCGACGGCGCCTGCCGGCCGGCGCCGGGCGACAACTGCACCTCGTGCGGCACCTCCGGCTCGTGCGAGCCCGGCAGCGTCTGCCTGCAGTTCATCTCCGAGGGCCAGGCGGGCGGCTTCTGCGCCACCGAGTGCGAGGAGGACCCGGACTGCCCGAGCGGCTACGGCTGCGACGGCGTCATCTTCCAGTGCGAGCCCGGCTTCGGCTGCGGCGACGGCAACGACTGCGTCCGCTACGTGGTGGTGAACGAGCCGGAGCCGCTCTGGTTCTGCACCGTGCCCGGCGAGGACGAGCCCCACGAGTACGCGCGGTATTGCGCGCCGAAGGACGGGCTGTGCGAGGGCTGAGGATCGCGGCCGGCGCCGCGCTCGCCCTCGCGGCGTGCGGCGACGACGCGCCGGCCGGCGCGCCCACCCCGCCCCCGCCGCCGCCGTGGTGCGAGGGGGCCGTGTTCGCGCTCTCGGATCCCGCCGGGCCGTTCGTGGTCTTCCCCTCGAACTTCCACACCGAGGACGACGCCTCGACGCCGGGCGGGATCCGGCTGCGCTACCGCGATCGCGTCCACGGCCGCGAGCCGACCTTCGCGCGCTACCCGGGGCTCGCCGAGGACCTCGAGGCGCTCGACGGCTTCTCGACCCAGGGCGCCGTCACGGTGCGGCTCTCCGCGCCGTTCGAGGCGGCGGCGCTCTCGGTCTCGCCGGAGGGCTCGGTGGCGGCGACCTCGCCGGTGCGGCTCGTCGTCGTCGACCGCCGCTCGGAGGCGTTCGGCGAGGTGGTGCCGGTGGAGGTCGACCTCCGCTGGCTCTCCGAGCGGCTCCTCTTCGCGACGCCGCTGTTCCCGCTCCGGCCGAAGACGACCTACGCCCTGGCGGTCCGCAGCGTCTCGTCGGACGCGGACGGCTGCCTCGCGCCCGACCCGTCGCTGCGCGCGCTCCTCTCCGGGACCGCGTCGGGCCCGGGCTGGGACCGGCTCGCGCCCGACGTGCCGGCGGCGCTCGAGGCGCTCGCGGCCGACGGGTTCGCGCCCGGGCCGGAGGCGCTCGCGTTCCTCACCCTCTTCACCACCCAGTCGATCCTCGAGGACTACCGCGCGCTGCTCGACGCGGTGGCCGAGGCAGACGCGGCCCGGCCGCTCGCGGTGGTCCCCGGCTCGGTCCGCGTCGTCTCCGAGGGCACCTGCCCCGTCGGGCCGCGGCTCGAGGGCGCGCTCGACGTCCCGGCGCTCCAGGACGAGGAGGGCCGCATCCACGTCGAGGGCGGCCGCGCCGTCCTGGGCACGCGGCCGGCGCCGCTGCCGTTCGACCTCACCCTGCCGTGCGGCGACGGGCCGTTCCCGGTGGCGATCTTCCAGCACGGCCTGAACGGCGACCGGCACAACGGCCGCTCCCGGCAGCTCGCGCCGCTCGGCGTCGCGGTGGTCTCCATCGACGCCCCGCAGCACGGCGATCGCAACACCGGCGGGAACCTCGAGGCCCTCGACTTCTTCGCGCTCGACGTCGGCGCCGAGAAGCCGTTCGACATGCTCGAGGCCCGCGACAACTTCCGGGCGGCGTACGTCGAGCTGGCGATGGTCTCGCGGCTCGCGTCCCGCGGCCTCGACCTGCTCCCGGCGGAGGCGCCGGACGGCGAGCCGGAGCTCTCCGGCCGCGTGCTCTACCTCGGCCACTCGCTCGGCGGCATCCTCGGCGCCGGCCTGCTCGCGCTCGATCCGCACGTCGAGGCGGCGGCGCTCTCGGCCGGCGGCGCGGGGCTCACCCGGGTGATGCTCGACTCCGAGGGCTTCTCACTGTTCCTGAACGCGCTCGTGCCGGAGGGCACGAGCCCCGCCGAGGTGCAGGCGTTCTTCCCGTTCCTGCAGGCGCTGTTCGAGAAGGGCGATCCGGGGAACCTCGCGCCGCACGTGCTCGCGCCGCTCGGCCCGCCGTTCCGCGAGGCGGCGCCGCACCTGCTCTTCCAGGCGGTCGAGCAGGACGGCATCGTCCCGAACTCCACCAACGAGCTCCTCGCCCGGGCGCTCGGGCTGCCGCACCTGCCGCCGGTGCTGCACGAGGTGCCGTACCTGGCCGTGGGCGGCGCGCTGCCGCTCTCGGGGAACGGCCCCGGCGGCGCGACCGTCGGCTACTTCCAGCTCGACCTGCAGGCGGAGGGCGAGACCGCGGTGCACGGCGGCTTCGAGTCGTCGGAGGCGTCGGTGGCGCAGTGGGTGCCGTTCTTCGCGTCGCACCTCGAGCGCGGCACGGCCGAGCTCGTCGATCCCTACGTGGAGCTCGGGCTCAAGTAGGCAGCTCGTCGCCGAGCCGCGGCAGCGCGGTGGCGGCGCCGAGGCGCGTGCAGACCCGCGAGCCGACGCGGCAGGCGAAGCGCACGTGCTCGGTCAGGCGCTCGGCGGGGATCGCCCCGGGCCGGACGCCGCCGCGGAGCTCCCCGGAGAGACGCACCAGGAGCGCGGCCATGAAGCCGTCGCCGGCCCCGGTGGCGTCGACGACCTCGACCCTCGGCGCCGGGGCCTCCCCGCGGTCGCCGGCCCTCGCCCACACCGCGCCGCCGGCGCCGCGGGTCACCACCGCGAGCTTCGCGCCCCGGGCGACGAGCGCCGCGGCGGCCTCGTGCGGCTCGGCGGCGCCGGTGACGAACGGCGCCTCCTCGGCGCTGCACTTCACCACCTCGCAGGCGGCGGTGAGCTCGCCGAGCAGGGCCCGGAGCACCTCGGGGTCGTCCCAGAGGTGCAGCCGCAGGTTCGGGTCGCACGAGATCACCGCGCCGCGGGCGCGGCCGTGGGCGACGAGGGCCCGCGCCGCCGCCACGCCGGCGGGGAGCAGCAGCGAGTTGGTGCCGAAGTGGAGGATGCCGGCGCGGCCGAGGTAGGCGGGGTCCGCGTCGCGCTCGGCGAGCAGCATGTCGGCCGACGGCCGCCGGTAGAAGAGGAAGGTGCGCTCGCCGTGCTCGTCGAGGGCGATGAACGAGAGGCCCGTCTTCGCCTCGGCGGTGTGGCGGAGCCCGCCGGCGTCGACGCCGTCGCGCTCGAGCGCGTTCCGGAGCAGGTGGCCGAACTCGTCCTCGCCGACGACGCCGACGAAGCCCGCCCTGCCGCCGAGCCGCGCCACGCCGACGGCGACGTTGCAGGGGGCGCCGCCCGAGTGCACCTCGAAGGCGCGCACGTCCCGGATCCGCCCGCGGGTCGTGGGCAGGAAGTCCACCAGCGCCTCGCCCATGATCACCACGTCGAGCTCGCTCATCCCTCGATCCCCAGCTGCTCGAGCACCTCGAGCGTGCGCGGGCTCCGCCCGAGGGCGTGCCGGGTGAACCGCCGCACCACCGCCCGCGCCGCGGCGCGCACCCCGCTCGCCGGCACCGACGCGCCGCCGCGGGGGCCCACCACCTGCAGCGCCCGGAGCGCCTCGTGCACCGGCGGGTCGACCCGGACCACGCCCGGGTGCGCCGCGCGCAGGCAGCGCTCGCAGAGCATGCCGCCGTGGGCGGCGTCGAACGCGCCGCCCGGCGCGCCGCCGCAGATCGCGCAGGCGTCGAGCCGCGGCTCGAGCCCGGCGCAGGCCAGCGCGGCGAGCTCGAACGAGAGCAGATCCTCGGGCCGCGCCGGCCCCGCCGCGAGGCCGGCGAGGTAGACCGCGAGCGCCGCGAACAGCTCGCGGCTCGGCTCGTGCTCCCGCGAGAGCTCCCGGCACAGCTCCGCGGCGTGGCCGGCGTGGGCGATCCGGCCGAGGTCGTCGCGGATGCCCGCGTGCGGCTCCACGATCGCGCACGACTCGAGGAACCACAGCTCGCCGCGCCCCTCGCGGAGGCGCACGTCGAGCAGCGTGAACGGCTCGAGCGCGCCGGCGAAGCGTCGCCTCGACCTCCGCGCGCCCGCCGCCCAGGCCGAGACGCGGCCGAAGCCCTCGGTGAGCAGCGTGACCACGCGGTCGGTGTCCCGGGTGTCGACGACCCCGAGCACCAGCGCCCGCGTCGCCCGCTCCACGCTCACAGCGCCGCCGCCACCGCGGCCGCGACCGCCCCGACCGCGAGCAGCGCCAGCGCGACCACGAGCAGCGGCCGCCGCCGGGGCCTCGCCTCCGCCGGCTCCTCCGTCCCCGCCGACTCCTCGAAGCGCAGCACCGTCTCGTCGGGGTCGAGGCCGATGCAGGCGGCGTAGCTGCGGATCCAGCCCACCGCGAACGCCCGCCCGGGCAGCGCCTCGGGCCGGTCCGCCTCGAGGGCCTCGACCGCCTGCGCGGAGAGCTTGGTGGCGCGGACCACGTCCTCCCGCGTCAGCCCCCGCAGCTCGCGCTGCCGCGTGAGGTAGCGGCCGAACGTCTCCACGTCAGCCTTCGGCGGCCTCTTCCGGCGCGGGCGCCGCCGCGGGGACGTCCGGCTCCGGCGGCGCCGGGCAGCGATCGGTCGGGACGAGCGAGGCCTGCTTCGCGCACTCCGCGCCGGCGTCGCCGCCCTTCGCCTTCTCGCTGCAGGAGAGGAAGGCGTCGCGCGCCGCGCACACCTCGCCCTGCTTGAGCAGCACCTGCCCGCGGCGGAAGTCGGCCTCGGGGATCGACGGGCACGCCTTGGCGTACCGCTCGAGGTAGCGCACCGCGGTGTCGAGCTCGCCGCCCGCCTCGTGGATCTCGGCGAGGTTGCGGAAGCCGACGCAGAAGCCCGGGTTCATCGAGACCGCGTTGGTGAGGTGGCGGATCGCCGTCGGCCGGTCGCCGAGCTTGTAGCGGCACCAGCCGTAGTTGCCCTCGGCGAGGTGCGCGTCGCGGTAGAGGAGATCCTGCCGCGCCTCGTCGAGCGGCTGGAGCGCGTCCTCCCAGCGCTCGAGCGACATGTACGCGGCGCCGAGGTTCACCTTGGCGTCGGAGTAGCCGGGCTTCAGCTCGACCGCCTTCCGGAACGCCGCGATCGCCTGCTCGGTCTGGCGGAACGGCGGGAGGAAGAGGAGCAGGCCCTGGAGGTTGCGCACCTCCGCGTTGGTCGGGTCGAGGTTCACCGCCTTCTCGATCTCGCCGAGGGCGGTGCGGGCGTCGCCGGTCGCCCGCGCCTTCACCGCGAGGTCGTACTGCACGTTGGCGAGCTCGCGGTCCTTCTTGGAGACGGTCTGGCAGCCGGCGAGGAGCGCGAGCGCGAGGGCGGCGGCGAGGAGGCGGATGGGCAAGGTCAGAAGCTCGAGAGGAGGCGGGCGAGGTGGGCGAGCTGCTCGGGCGCGAGCGCCGGGGCCGCGGGCGCGGCGGGAGGCGGCGGCGCCACGGCCACGGCGGCGGTGGCGAGGCGACCGAAGCCGGG
>CAZDGH010000287.1:0-7767 GCA_964504805.1 uncultured Myxococcales bacterium
GGCGTCGGGTCTCCGCGCGGCGGCGACGAGCGCCGCGGCGGCGCCGGTGCCCGCGCCGAAGAGCCCGAGCGGCAGCGCTGCGGTCTCGGTCCGCCACGCCGCCGCGTCGATCGCCTGCACCACGCGCTCGGCGAGGCGCTCCAGCGCCGGCGCGTCGCCCGGCGCCGGCAGGTCGAGGAGCAGCGTGCCGAGGCCGCGGTCCCGGAGCGTCGCGGCGACGTAGGCGTTGCGGGGGCTCTTGCGCGTCGAGCCGGCGCCGTGGGCGAAGAGGACGAGGCCCTCGGGGCGGTCGGGCAGCTCGAGCAGGCCGGGGAGCGCCGGCGGGCGCGGCGCACGGCGGCGCGAGGCCGCAGGGCCGTGGTGCAGGTTCGCGGTGGTCATGGCGCCGGCGCGGTGCAGCGGACGTGCCGCGCCCACCTCCGCCCCTCGCGCCTGGGACGTGGGCCGGCCACGCAGCGCCTGCCGGGCCCGCCCCGCACGGACGGCGCAGCGCCTGCGCCCGGCAGGAACGGCGAGGCCTCGCGCCGCTCCCGCAGGGCGACGCGAGGCCTCGGCACCGTCCCGGCGGCGCTAGTTGCAGCCGTAGACCCGGGCGAAGAGCCGCGGATCGTTCGGGTCGGTCTCGGGCGGGCGCCCCCCGCAGGGTGCGTACGCGTCGAGCAGATCGCAGGCGCAGGTCTCGCCGGCGGGCGACGGGTCGAGGCAGTGGTTCTGCACCGTGCCCTGCCCGTTCACCGCCGGCAGGCAGCGGGTGCCGAGGGCGCAGTCGCCGTCGTCCGCGCACGGCTCGGCGCAGGCCGCGCCCTGGACGGTGACGACGCAGTCCTCGGCCCCGCCGCACTGGCTCGCGCTCGCGCACTCGACGCGGGTGCCGGCGACGCCCTGGCAGCTCCGCGGCAGGGGGATGTTCCCGAGGCACTCGCCACCCCCGCCGCCGCCGACGTCGGCGGTGCGGAAGGTGGCGTACCGCTTGCGGCCGATCGACGACGACCACGGCGTGCAGTCGCCCCAGTGGCAGGCGCGGACGCGCCAGTAGTAGCGGGTGTTGCCGCGCGGCAGGAAGTCGCCGAGGCGCGCCGCCGGATCCCACCTGAGGCGGCCGCGGCGCTCGACGAGGTCCGGCCCGACGGCGAGGTCGGTCTTGAACACCGGCCGGAGGCTCTCGTTGCCCGCCGCCCGCGGGTTGCGGTCGTAGACCTCGAGGTCGTAGCGCAGGTTCGCCCGGGTGCTCCCGGAGGTCGGCGGTCCGTCGATCTCGGTGAACTCGAACCACGGCGAGAGCGACGGGACGGTGGCGTCGCTCACCGGCCGCTTCGGCGCGGGCGCCCTGGCGTCGCGGGCCGCGTCGTCGCCGATCTTCACCTTCAGCACCTCGGAGCGGGGGCCGAACTGGTCGACGACCTTGCCGTTCTTGCGGACCTTGTCGAACGCCACCGCGTAGACCTTGAAGGTGCCGCTCCGGGTCGGCGACCAGGTCACGCACATCTGGTTGCCGCTCTTCGACATCCGCGTCTTCTTCGCCTGCTTCTTGCCGCCGCCCTCGAAGACGAACTTGAGGCCGACCTTGTCCTTGTCGGGATCGCGGGCCGAGGAGCAGAAGTGGAGCCTGTCGCCCTCGCGGCCGGAGGTCGGGCCCACCGGGCGGGCGGCCTTCCGCGGCTCGCGGTCCTCCGGCCTGGTGGAGAAGTTGCGGCGGTGCGAGGTGGTGTAGCCGTCGCCGGTGGAGCGGCGGCCGCGGATGATGCCGTACGAGCAGCCGACGGCCTCGGTGGAGGCGATGGTGCCGCCCGGCGACCGGTCCCAGACGAAGTAGATGTGGGTGCTCGTGGCGCGGGCGTCGCCCGGCTTGGTGCTCGAGCTCGACACCGGGTACCAGATGCTGTTCGACGCGCGGAACGACGCCGCCGGGTACGGGCCGTGGCTCGAGCGCTTCAGGTCGCGGTACGACTCGGAGACGATCCAGACGTTGGCGACGTAGCCGGAGCAGTCGGCGCCGTACTCGGGACAGCTCGAGGCGTAGGCGCCGTTGCGGCTCCGGGCCGGGCGGTGGGTGCAGGCGCCGCAGGAGCCGGTGCAGCCGCCGAGGCAGCTCTTGCTCGACGGATCCCAGCGACCTCCGCCCCACCAGTACGAGTAGCCGAGGCCGCTCTGGGCCCGCTGCTTCATGGTGTCGAGGGAGATCGCCGGCGGCTCCGCGGCGGCGCCGGACGGCAGCGCCGCGACGGCGGGGACGGCGAGGTAGGCGGCGACGGCGAGGACGATCGGGAGCGTGCGGTTCATGGCCGGCTCCTTCACTGGGAGATGGTCCACTCGACCACCGACGCGCGGTCGGGGCCGAGGTGGAGCTGGAAGATCCCGCCCTCGGGCGAGATGGCGAGGCTGCGGAAGCCGGAGCGGCGGTCGTTCATCGGCACCGAGACGGAGCCGAGCAGGCCCTCCTCCGGGTGGACGGCGACGACCAGCTGCTCGGCGACGATGGTCTCGAAGGTGACCGGGTCCTCGGCGACGCGGTCGAACACCGCGTAGAGCACGCCGGCGTCGCTCACCGCGACGCGGCTCACCTGGGCGATGGCCACGCCCGGCGAGTCGAAGAGCACCTCGTGGACGAGGATGCCGTCGGGATCGAAGAAGCGCACCGCCGCGAGCTCGTCGTCGACGAGCACCGGGTAGGCGAAGACGTCCTCGCCCACCGGCAGCCCCGGCCAGGTCAGCTGCGGCTCGTCCTCGTCGCCGCCGAGCTCCGGCGCGACGACCTGCACCACGTCGCCGTTCGAGAGCTCGACGTAGGGCAAGCCGTCGAGGCCGACGGCGAGCGAGATCGGCAGGTCCTCCTCGTCGTCGATCGGCGTCACCGAGGTGACGGTGCCGTCGGCGGCGAGCTCGAGGAGCTGCGCGTTGCCCGCCTCGAGCACGTAGAAGCGGCCGTCGGCGGTGACGGCGAGGTCGCCGAGCACCGCCTGGCCCTCGGTGGGCAGCGGCAGCTCGCGGCCGAGGAGCCCGGTCTCGAGGTCGACGCCGACGATCCGCGCCTTCACGCCGTCGAGCACCCAGATCATCCCGCCGGCGGCGGCGAGGCTCTGCGGGCCGACCACGTCGCCGGGGTCGCCCTCGGCGCCGGGCGTGGCGCCGACGTCGCCGGAGCCGCCGAGCTGGTCGGGGCCGTCGCCGATCCCGACCTCGAGCACCATGCGGCCGTCCGAGAGCGGCCGCGGCGCGATCACCGCCGGCAGCTCGACGCGCACCGCGTCCTCGGTGGCCTCGACCTCCTCCTCGAGCAGCTCCTCGTCCGAGGCGTCCTCCTCCACCACGGTGAGGGTCGGGTCCTCGTCGCAGGCCGCGGCGCCGAGCGCGACGCAGCCGATGAGCACGATCAGCAAGTCCTTGCGCATGGCGTCTCCTAGGGCTGGGCGTCGACGCACGTCGGCGTCTCGTCGCGGAAGTCGCAGTAGGCCTTGGTGCCTTCCTCGGCGGGCGTGAGGCCCTCGCCCATCCGGAAGACCTCCCAGTAGTTGTAGCCACCGGCCGGCGCCCGGAACTTGAAGATGCGGCTCTGCTGGGTGCAGCGCTGGCCGCGCTTGCACGGCTCCGAGACGATCACGGTGGTGCCGGCCTCGGCGATGTCGCGGGCCGAGGTGCCGCCGGGGTGGCGGTAGTCGTAGACGTAGAAGCGGTAGGGGCCGGTGGAGAGCGCCTTGTAGATCGTCCACACCAGCGGGCCGCCCTGGTAGCCGCCCTGCGGCACGTCGAGGACCGCGAACGGGTACTCGTCGCTCATGCCGCGGTCGAGGAAGGAGACCTTCTCCTCGCGGCCGCCGGCGGTCCGCGGCGGCACCACCAGCGTGCCGTCGACGCGCACGCGGCCGTGGTCGTCGCCCTGCCGCTTCACCAGGTAGACGGTCGCGGCGCCCTCGTCGGTGGCGAACCGGACCTTCGGCGAGACCTGCTTCGCGGTGTCGCGGTCCTTCACGCGGCTCACCCACCACTCGTACTTCGCCCGCGGCCGCAGGATCGGCAGCACGTCCTCGCCCGGCGTCCACGACACCACGTACGAGCCCTTGCTCCGGGCCGCGCTCCAGCGCTCCTGGTCCTCGCCGCGGCGCTTCAGGTGGAAGCGGCGCACGTCGCCGGTGCCGCGGTTGCGCAGCGTGAGCACGTACTCGACGTCGTCGGTCCGCCCCTCGAGCGCGGTGTCGCGGAAGCGGAAGCGGATCCGCCAGGCGTCGTTCTTGGTGATGTTCTTCGGCGAGATCGGGGTGAGCTTGCCGGCGTCGGGGCCGGCGCCGCAGATCTGCGCCCGCGGCTGGTAGTGGCCGAGGATGTCCTCGTAGTCCTGCCCCGACATCGCCCGCTCGGCGGAGCCGGTCTGGCAGACGCCGCGGACGCGGCGGTTCGAGGTGGTGTCGAGCGAGCCGCCCGGGCACGGGCCGCCGCCCTCGTGGCCGCCGCAGTGCGCGTGCTGCCGGCCGCCGAGGGAGAGCGCGACGCGCGGGCGGTCGCGGAGGTAGCCCGACGGCCCGACGTAGCCGTCCTCGCCCTCGGGCCGCGTCACCTGCAGCGTGCACGAGGCGGCGTACTCGCTGGTCATCAGCCGGCCGCGGGTCCTGGTGGCCATGATCTGGCCCCTGGTGCCCTTCAGCGCGCGGTCGAGCGCCTTCAGCGACCCGGGGCGGCGGTAGCACTGGAACCGCGGCCCCGACTCGACGCGGGCGGCCTTCGGGTTGCCGGTGCGGCGCACCACGTAGGTGCGCGCGGCGACCGCGAAGGTGCGGAAGAACTGCTCGAGCTTCTTCGGCTGGTCGATGAGGCGCTTGCCGCTCGCGGTGCGGTGGTACGCGAGGATGCCGACCTCGGCGAAGACGACGCCCTTGATGTAGCGCTCGAGGCTGGTGCCGGCCGGCGCCGCCTGGCAGTGGCCGTTGCCGTACGGGCCGACGTACGCGGAGACGCGCTCGAGCCGCACCTTCGGGCAGCGGCCGAGGCCCTGCTCCAGCTGGCCGAGCGCGCCCTCGGGCACGTACGACGGCTCGCGCTCGCCGGCGGCGAGCTCGCGGCCGTCGTAGGGGAGATCGTCCTCGGCCGCCTCGTCGGTGTCGGCCTCGAGGTCGGCGAGGAGCCGCACCACCTCGGCGGGATCGGTCGGCTCGGCGAGGTCCGGCCAGCGCGAGACGCCGAAGCGCTCGAGCTCGGGGATCTCGAGGCCGGGGCCGAAGAGGCCCTGCCCCTCCTGGCCCTCGCCCGCCTCGGGATCGAGGTCGGCCGGATCGAGCGGCTCCTCCTCGGACGGCTCGTCCTCCGGGAGCCCCGGCTCCTCGGGGAGCGGCGGGTAGTCGGCGAGGTCCTCCTCCCAGGCGTCGTCCTCCTCGACCTCGGGGGTGCCGCCGACGTAGGCGTCCGGCGCAGCGCCGTCCGCGCAGCGCTCGGGGAGCTCCGCCGGCCAGATCACGATCTCGCCCTGGTCGATCGCCCGGCCCGGCTCGACGACGATCCCGTCGACCAGCTGCTCGGGCATGGCGAGCGGATCGACGAGCGCCGCGTCCCAGGTGCCCGGCGGCAGGTCGAGGCGGAAGGTGCCGTCGTCGGCGGTGACGACCTCGACGCCGGTGCCGGCGACGCGCAGCTTCGCGCCGGCGACCGGCTCTTCGCAGCCGAGGTAGACGAGGCGACCGGTCGCGGTGCCGGCGGCGGGCACGTTCGACGTCGTCTCGCCGGAGTCGCACGCCGCGAGGGCGGCGAGGGGCAAGGCCGTTGCGAGAGCCAGAGCGCGGTTTCGCACGAGAGACCTCCGTGGGTTCGCGGGTGCCTAGAGCAGCTTCCGCGCCAGGGGCCGCGGGAGGTCCCGACGGCGCGGATCGTCGAGGGAGATCGGTCGGTTACCCCGAGTGAGACAGGGTGCTACATCCGCGTACGTAGCCTTCGGGTCCACAGCGCCCGCGGCGACGGGCGCGGCCGGTCTCGAGGCAAGCACGGGGAATCGCACGAGGTTTCCGGGGGCGAGGGGAGCTGTTGCCGAGGAGGCGACCCTCGACGGGCCGGCGCGCCGAGGCGCCGGGCGGCGTCAATCGCAGGGGTAGCGGCGGGCGAACGAGCGCGGATCGCCCTCGTCGCCGGTGGGCGGCACGGCGCCGCAGGCGCGGTACGCGTCGAGCAGGTCGCAGGCGCAGACCGGCGCGCCGGCGGACTCCGCCACGCAGAACGTCCGCTCGTTGCCCTCGAAGTTGACGGCCGGCACGCAGCGCGCGGCGCCGGCGCAGTCGTCGTCGGTGTCGCACTCGGTCGCGCAGCGCGCGCCCTCGACGGCGCCGATGCACGACTGGCCGCTCCGGCAGTCGGCGCCCTTGCGGCACTGGTCGAGACCGAGCGTGAGCTCGCCGCACGCGGCCGGCAGCTCCGGCGGCCCGTCGCAGCCGCCACCGCCGCCCTGCGGCTTCATCTGGAACGACGCGTAGGCGGGGTGTCGGCCGACGGCGCTCGACCACGGCGTGCAGTCGCTCCAGAAGCAGCCGCGGATCCGCCAGAGGAACTTCGAGCCGGCCGGGAGGAAGCCCTCCGGCGGCGTGAACCTCGCCTTCGCGCCCGGCAGCCTCACGGTGTCGCCGGCGCCCGGCCGCACCGACGCCGACGCGACCAGCGCGCCGCGCTGCCCGTCGCCCGCGGTGCCGTAGACCTCGAGGTCGTAGCGGAGCGCGGCGAGCGCGCCGCTCGCGAGCGGCGGCCCGTTCACGAGCTGCCACTCGAAGGCGGGGTTGCGGGTGGCCACGAGCTGGCCGCGGATCGGCGCGAGCGGCTTCGGCGCCTCGCCCTCGCCGGCGCCGGGGCCGATCCGCACCGTCAGCACCCCGGAGCGCGGGCCGTAGCGGCGCACCAGCTCGCCGTCCTCCACCACGCGGTCGAAGGCGACGGCCCAGACGCGGTAGAGGCCGTGCTCGCCGAAGCGGAAGCTCACGCAGCGCCGGGTGCCCTCTCGCGCCACGGTGGCGAGCTTCGAGTGCCGGCGCGTGGAGCGGTTCGGGCCCTCGTAGACGAACTTGAGGCCGACGCCCTCGCCGGGATCGGGATCGGTCGCCTTGGCGCAGAACGACATCGCCTCGCCCTCGTCGCCGCGGCGGGGGCCGGTCGGCCGCGACGGGCGGTTCGGCGGCTCGTCGCCGCTCTCGCAAGTGAAGCCGGGATCGCCGCCGTTCTGGTCGACCCAGAGGCTCTCGGGGATCTCGTTGCAGCTGCCCTTGAACGGATCGAGGTTCCGGCCGGCGCCGCTCTCGAGCTCGAAGTGGAGGTGGTCGCCGGACGAGTGGCCGGTGTTGCCCACCGAGCCGAGCCGGTCGCCGCAGCCGACGCGGCCGGAGCGGCGCGACAAGAGCGCCTGGTGCGCGTAGATCGACACCGCGCCGTTGCGATGGCGCACCCGCGCGTGGTTGCCGAAGCCGCCGCCGCAGCCGAGGTCGCCCTCGCGGCAGCCGGAGATCGCGGTGACGACGGTGCCCGAGGCGGAGGCGAGGACCGGCGTGCCGCCCGCGGCGGCGAAGTCGGTGCCCCAGTGGTCGTCGTCGCAGCCCGGGCCGTTGTCGCGGCAGGCGTAGTTCAGGCAGCCGTGGGAGAAGCGCCGCGAGATCGCGCCGCCGCGGAGCGGGCGGCTGTGCTTCACGTCGGCGATCCCGAGGCCCTGCCGCACGGCGCCGGTCCCGGCGGCGGGCGCGCGGACGGCCGCGGGCGCGAGGGCCGGCGCGCCCTCGGCCGGGCCGACGGTGGCGCGGAGGAGCACCCCGCGCT
>CAZDGH010000288.1:0-7766 GCA_964504805.1 uncultured Myxococcales bacterium
TGGGGATGCTCGCGATCTTCGTCGGCGTCGGCGGCGTCGGCGGCTTCGGCGCGCAGGTCGCCGCCGCCCGCGGCGCCCGCGTCGTCGCCGTCGACGTCGACGAGGCGAAGCTCGCGCGGGCGAGCCGCCACGGCGCCTCCGCCGCCATCGACGCCAGGGGCGGCCCGAAGGACGTGCGCGCGAAGCTCCGCGACGCGGCCAAGGCGCTCGGCGCCCCGCCCGACGGCTGGCGGATCTTCGAGACCAGCGGCACGCCGAAGGGCCAGGAGCTCGCGTTCGCGCTGCTCGGCCACGCCGGCGTGCTCTCGGTGGTGGGCTTCACGCCCGAGCCGGTCTCGGTGCGGCTCTCGAACCTGATGGCGCTCGACGCCTCCGCCCACGGCAGCTGGGGCGCCGACCCGTCGGTGTACCCGGAGGCGGTGCGGCTCTGCACCTCGGGCGCGGTGCAGGTGCGGCCGTTCGTGCGGCAGCTGCCGCTCCGCGAAGGGCCCGCGCTCCTCGAAGCGCTCCACCACGGCGGCTCCCTCGAGCGCCCGATCCTGATCCCCTAGGAGAACGCCCGTGCACGATCACGATCTCGTCTCGTTCGAGCCGAAGCTCGTCCGCTACGAGCACCGCCCGGTGCTCGAGGCCTCGGGCCGCCCGGCCGAGGGCCTCCACGACGTGTGGATCACCCTCGACAACGAGCGCGAGCTGAACAGCTACACCACCGACGTGGTGAAGGAGGTGATCCTCTCCTTCCGCCGCGCCTCGAACGACCGCGCCGCGGTGTCGGTCGTCTTCACCGGCGCCGGCGACCGCGCCTTCTGCACCGGCGGCAACACCCGCGAGTACGCCGAGACCTACGCCGCGAGGCCGCAGGAGTACCGGCAGTACATGCGGCTCTTCAACGACATGGTCACGGCGATCCTCCACTGCGACAAGCCGGTGATCTGCCGCGTCAACGGCATGCGGATCGGCGGCGGCCAGGAGATCGGCATGGCCTGCGACTTCTCCGTGGCGCAGGACCTGGCGCGCTTCGGGCAGGCCGGCCCGAAGCACGGCTCGGCGCCGGACGGCGGCTCCACCGACTTCCTCCACCTCTTCGTCGGGATGGAGCACGCGATGCAGAGCGCGACGCTCTGCGAGCACTGGTCGGCGCACAAGGCCTACCGCATGGGCCTGCTCACCGAGCTCGTCCCCGCGCTCCGCGTCGACGGCGCGCTGGTGCCGAACCCGCTGGTCGTCACCGACCGGTACGTCGACCCCGGCACCGGCCGCGTCGTCCTCGGCGAGCCGAAGGAGGGCGAGGCGCTGGCGAAGGGCAAGGAGCTCCTCAAGCGCGGCACCGTCGACCTCGGCCCCCTCGACGCCGCGGTGGCTCGGCTCTCCACCAAGCTGCTCCACACCATGCCCGACTGCCTCACCAAGACCATCGAGAGCATGCGGAAGAAGAAGCTCGAGCACTGGGACCGCAACCGCGAGACGAACCGCGCCTGGCTCGCGCTCAACATGATGACCGAGGCACGCGCCGGCTTCCGCGCCTTCCACCAGGGCAAGGAGACGCGGGAGGTCGACTTCGTCGACGTCCGCCGGCGCCTCGCCCGCGGCGAGACCTGGGACGAGGGGTTCTTCGCCGCGATCTCGCCGAAGGGGACGAAGCTGTGAAGGTCCGCAGCGAGCGCCTCGAGGGCGGGGCGATCGTCCGGCTGGTGCTGGACGCGGGGAAGGGCAACGTCCTCGATCGCGAGGCGCTGCACGATCTCTCCGCCGCGCACGCCCACGCGCTCGAGGCGCCCGAGGTGCGGGCGATCCTCCTCGACCACGAGGGGCCGCACTTCTCGTTCGGGGCCTCGGTGCCCGAGCACGCGCCCGAGGTGGTCGGCTCGATGCTGCCGGTGCTCCACGCCGCCGTGCGGCAGCTCGCCGCCTCGCCGGTGCCGGTCGTGGCGTGCGTGCGCGGCGCCTGCCTCGGCGGCGGCCTCGAGGTCGCGCTGGCCTGCACCCGGATCGTCGCGGCCCCGGACGCGAAGCTGGGGCAGCCCGAGGTGAAGCTCGGGGTCTTCGCGCCGGTGGCCTCGGTGCTGCTCCCGCGCCGCGTCGGCGACGCGAGGGCGGCGGCGATGCTGCTCCACGGCGAGCCGGTCTCCGGCGAGGAGGCGCTGCGCATCGGCCTCGTCGACGAGCTCGCGCCGGCGCCGCGCGACGCCGCCCTCGCCTTCGCCCGGCCGCTGCTCGAGCTGTCGGCGTCGTCGATCCGCCAGGCGCACCTGGCGTCGCGCTGCCAGGTGATCGAGGCGCTGCGGGATCCGCTGGCGCGGCTCGAGGCGCGGTACCTCGGGGTGCTGATGTCCACCGACGACGCCCGCGAGGGCATCGCGGCGTTCCTGGAGAAGCGCGCGCCGTCCTGGCGTCACCGCTAGGCGCGCGCGAGGAGGAAGCGGTGCAGGTCGAGGCGATCGTCGAGCACGCCGAGCGGCTCTACGGCGACATGACGCTGGGGAGCGTGCGGGCGTGGAAGGAGGCGAACCCGGGGCGGCCCGCCATCGGGCACCTGCCGGTGTACGTCCCCCGCGAGCTCCTGCACGCGGCGGGCGCGCTGCCGGTGGCGCTGCTCGGCGGCGGCGACATGGTGGACATCATCAAGGGCGACGCCTGCTTCCAGAGCTACATCTGCCACCTGCCGCGGAGCACGGTGGAGCTCGGGCTCAACGGCTCGTACGACTGCCTCGACGGGCTGGTGTCGCCGTCGACCTGCGACGTGATCCGCAACCTCTCCGGGATCTGGCAGCTGCTCTTCCCCGGGAAGCTGGTGCGGTACCTCGACCTCCCGCAGAGCTTCGGCGAGGCCGGCCGGCGCTACTACCGCCACGACCTCGAGGCGCTCGCCGCGGCGATCGCGGGGATCGGCGGCAGGGCGCTCGACGCCGCGGCGCTCACCGCCAGCCTCGAGGCCTACGGCGACAACGCCGAGGCGATCGCGGAGCTCTACGACCTGCGCGCCGAGGCGCCGCACCTGGTGCCGACCACCGAGCTCTACCTGCTGGTGCGCGCCGGCGCGGTGCTCGAGGTCCGCGCGCACACCGAGCTCCTCCGCACCTACGAGGCCGCCGCGAAGGCGCGGACGGCGCGGAAGGAGGACCGGATCCGCGTCGTGGCGGTCGGCGCGTTCTGCGAGCAGCCGCCGCTCGGCCTGCTGCGGACGCTGGAGCGCGCCGGCTGCTGGGTCGTCGACGACGACCTGAACCTCGGCGCGCGCACCATCCGGCGGCGCATCGCCCCGAAGCTCGACCCGCTCAAGGCCCTCGTCGAGGCCTGGTGCGACGCCGCGGTGTGGAGCTCGTCGCGGTTCCAGGAGCACGGCTCGCGGGGCGAGGAGCTGCTCGACCAGGTGCGGGCCCGCCGGGCCGAGGGCGTGGTCTTCATGGCGCCCTCGTTCTGCGACCCGGCGCTCCTCGACCAGCCCTCGCTGCAGGCGGTGCTCGAGCGCGCCGGCGTGCCGCTGACGACCTTCAAGTACGCGGAGAACACCGGCCAGTTCCAGGGCGTGCGGGAGCAGGCCGGGACCTTCGCCGACTCGATCAAGCTCTGGGGAGAGGCATGAGCCACGACGCGGGCGCAGAGGCGGAGCTGGTGCAGCTCGGCGGGGCCCAGCCGGCGCGGCCGGCGGAGGGCGTCCTCAAGGACCGGAGCATGGAGCTCCAGAAGGAGATGACCGCCCGCTACTTCGTCGAGCTCGCCGCCGCGAAGGAGCAGGGCCGCAAGGTCGCCTACACCTTCGTGCCGGGGAACCTGGTCGAGCTGCTGGCGGCGTTCGACGTGGTCCCGGTCTACCCGGAGATCAACGCGCTGCAGTCGGGCATGCGGCAGAAGAGCGCCGGCTACATCAAGGAGGCCGAGCGCGCCGGCCACTCCGAGGACGTCTGCACCTACGTGAAGTGCGACCTCGGGATGATGATGAAGGGCAACATCGGCCCGACGGGCACCGCGATCCCGCCGCCCGACCTGCTCCTCCTCAGCTACACCGGCTGCTTCACCTTCCTGAAGTGGTTCGAGCTGCTCCGCGAGCAGTACGGCTGCGAGCTGGCGATGCTCCACGTGCCGTACCTCGCCGGCGGCGCCACGCCGACCGAGCAGGACGTGGCGTACGTGGTGCGCCAGCTCCGCGACGAGGTGATCCCGAAGCTCGAGCGGCTCACCGGCGTCGCCTACGACGAGGAGAAGCTGCGCGCCGCGCTCGCCCGGAGCCGCAAGGCCGAGGACGACCTGGTCTGGGTGCTCGAGACCGGCAAGCGGCGGCCGTCGCCGATCGACGCCTACTTCGGCGGCGTCTACTACGTGGGGCCGCTGTTCACCTCGTTCCGCGGCGGCGAGGACTGCGTCCGCTACTACGCGCTCCTCCGCGAGGAGGTCGAGGCCCGGCTCGCGGCGGGGAAGGGGCCGCTGACGCCGGAGGGCGAGCTGCGCGAGGAGCGGTTCCGGCTGGTGGTGGAGGGGCCGCCGAACTGGACCAGCTTCCGCGACTTCTGGAAGATCTTCTACGACGAGGGCGCGGTGGTGGTGGCCTCGAGCTACACCAAGGTCGGCGGGCTGTACGACCGCGGCTTCCGCCACGATCCCGACGAGCCCCTGGAGACCCTCGCCCGCTACGCGATGGGCTGCTACACGAACCTGTCGCTGCCCGCCCGCGTCGAGCTCTTGGCGAGCTACGTCCGCGAGTACGAGGCCGACGGCTTCCTGATCAACTCGATCAAGAGCTGCAACTCCTTCTCCGCCGGGCAGCTGGTGATGCTCTCGGAGGTGGAGCGGCGCACCGGCGTCTCCGGCGGCTTCGTCGAGTCCGACCTCGTCGACCCCCGCTACTACTCCCACGCCAACCTCAAGAACCGGATCGAGAGCTACCTGCAGATGGTCGACCAGAAGCGGCGCGGCCGGGCGGGGGCGCGCCCGTGAGCCTCTTCCTCGGGATCGACCTCGGCTCCACCACCACCAAGGCGGTGCTGATGGACCGCGCCGGGCAGGTGATCGGCCGCGGGCTGACCAACACCCGCTCGAACTACGAGGCCGCCGCCACCGTCGCCCGGACCGAGGCGGTGATCGACGCGCGCTTCGGCCTCCTCGGCCGCGAGGTCGAGGAGACGTCGCTGCGCGAGCTCGAGCGGGCCTTCCGCGTCGAGCAGGCGGTGGCGCGGTTCGGGCAGCTCCGGGCGCGGATGCTCGAGGTCGCCCGCGAGGCGGGCGGCGCGCCCTTCCAGGAGAAGGTCCGCGCCCTCGTCGACGCCATCGGCGCCGATCCCGACGCGCTCTTCGGCGAGCTCGCCCTCGACCGCACCCGCTTCTTCCGCGACATCGTCGGCGCCCGCTGGCACCACGCGATCGAGGAGGCCGCCGGGCGCAGGGCGATCGACTTCGGCCTCGCCCAGGGCGTCTTCGACCGCGCCATCCTCGACGTCGAGAACCAGCTCGCGGACCGGCCGTTCGAGGAGGTCCTGGAGCGCTCGGTGGAGCGCACCCGCCTCGCCGGCGAGGCGCGGCGGCGCGTGGACGCGGTGGTGCGGAGCGAGGCCAGCCGGCGCCTCGAGGTCGCCAACATGGTCGGCACCGGCTACGGCCGGCAGCGGCTGCCGTTCGCCAAGGAGCAGATCCGCAGCGAGATCCTCTGCCACGGCCTCGGCGCGCACGCGCTCTTCCCGAAGACCCGCACCGTGCTCGACATCGGCGGCCAGGACACCAAGGCGATCCAGGTCGACGACCGCGGCATCGTCACCAGCTTCCAGATGAACGACCGCTGCGCCGCCGGCTGCGGCCGCTACCTCGGCTACATCGCCGACGAGATGAACCTCGCGCTCCACGAGCTCGGGCCGCTGGCCATGAACGCGACCCGCGGGGTGAAGATCACCTCGACCTGCACCGTGTTCGCGGGGCTCGAGCTCCGGGACCTGCTCGCGGTCGGCGAGCGGCGCGAGAACATCCTCCTCGGGCTGCACCGGGCGATCATGCTCCGGGCGATGAGCCTCCTCGCCCGCTCCGGCGGCGTGAACGACGAGCTCACCTTCACCGGCGGCGTCGCCAAGAACGCGGCGGCGGTGAAGGCGCTCCGCGAGCTGGTGACGCGCAACTACGGCGAGCGGACCCTCAACATCCACCCCGACTCCATCTACACCGGCGCCATCGGCGCGGCGCTCTTCGCGCAGCGCGGCGCGGAGGCCTGAGAGATGCTGCACACCGCAGGTGTCGACGTCGGCTCGTCGTCGGTGAAGGTGGCCGTCCTCCGCCACCCGGAGGGCGGCAAGGCCGAGGTGCTCGCCACCGCCACCGAGAAGCTCCACCGCCGCGCCGCCGAGAAGGTGGCGGAGCTCGCCTGGCACGAGGCGCTCGAGCAGGCGGGGCTCGCGGAGGACGACGTGCCCTACGTCGCCTCCACCGGCGAGGGCGACGCGGTGCCGTTCCGCACCGGCCACTTCTTCGGCATGACCACCCACGCCCGAGGCGCGATCGAGCTCGCGCCGGAGGCGCGGGCGGTCGTCGACATCGGCGCGCTGCACGCCCGCGTGCTGGTCGTCGACGAGCGCGGCAAGGTGCTCCGCTACCGGATGACCTCGCAGTGCGCGAGCGGCACCGGGCAGTTCCTGGAGAACATCGCCCGCTACCTCGGCGTGCGGGTCGACGAGGTCGGCGCGCTGTCGCGCGCGGCTCCGCGCTCCGAGCCGGTGAGCGGGATCTGCGCGGTGCTCGCCGAGACCGACGTCATCAACATGGTGTCGCGCGGCATCCCCACCGGCGAGATCCTCCGGGGCATCCACGAGTCGATCGCGCTCCGGCTGGCGAAGCTGCTCCGGCTCGTCGGCGCCACCTCGCCGGTGATGATCACCGGCGGCCTGGCGGCGGACGACGGGCTCCGGGCGGCGATCGCCGAGCGGCTCAAGGGCGACGGCAAGACCCTCGAGGTGCTCGCGCACCCGCAGTCGATCGCCGCCGGCGCCATCGGCGCCGCGCTCTGGGGCGCGTTCCGGCACCGGAAGCTCGCCGCCTGACCTCGGTCATGGGATGTACGGAGGGTCGACGGCCGTCGTACTCCTGGTGATGCGCCGATCGTGGCGCGACTCGCGGGAGAACGAACGATGACGACCTGGGCGCGCCGCGTCGCGGCGCTTTGCATCCTCTCGGCGGCGGCGGCGTGCGGCGGCGGGAGCGACGAGGGCGAGGAGGGCGCCGGCGGCAGCGGCGGCGGCGACACCTCGTGCGACGGCGTCTGCGACAGCCTGTTCGCGCAGGGCTGCTTCTACGCCGGCGGCGAGCAGGACTGCCGGACGTCGTGCAACGGCTGGGAGACGCAGTACGTGGAGACGGGGCCGGACTACTGCCAGGCGGCGTGGGCCGACTACAAGGCCTGCATCACCTCCGAGACCCTGACCTGCACGGGCGTCGCCGACTGGAACGCGATGCCGTGCCGCGGGCACTGGGATCACTTCCAGGGCTACTGCATCAACCGGAACGCCACCCCCGACACCGCGTGCATGCAGAACGCCGCCTGGGACTCGTACTGCATGGACGCGGCGAAGCCGCGCGGCAACCTGTGCATGGGCGACGTCCCCGCCGGCTGCGTCATCGCCGGCACCAACAACAACGCGAGCCTGTACTGCTGCCCGTAGCGCGGTCAGCGCCCCGGTCGCCGCGCGCGCAGGATCGCGAGCGCGGCGGCCGCGAGGCCGAGGCCGGCGAGCCCCGTCGAGCCGCCCGCCCCGCAGCCGCAGCCGGAGGTCTCGCCCGCGTCGCCGCCCGCGGCC
>CAZDGH010000289.1:0-7751 GCA_964504805.1 uncultured Myxococcales bacterium
CATCGTCGCGCAGCCGCCGTCGCTCGACGCGCCCCCGCCGCCTCCGCCGCCGCCCCCGGCCGACGCCGGCGGCTTCGACTTCGGCGGCGAGCTCGACTTCGGCGCGCCCCCGCCCCCGCCTGCGCCGGCGGACGACGGGTTCGGCCTGGCCGATCTGCCGCCGCCTCCGCCGCCCGGCGGCGACTTCGGCGACCCCGAGATGGAGTTCGACCCGACGGCCGCGCCCGCGCCCGCGCCGATCGGCGAGGCCGCGGCGCCCGCGCCCGGCGGCGACGACGGCGACCTCGAGCTCCTCGACTTCATCGACACCGCGGCGGCGAGCGTGCCGGCGGCCAAGCAGAAGGCCTCGTCCGGCGACGGGGTGGTCCGCTACACGGTCCGCCGCAAGACCGGCAAGACGTTCGGCCCGTTCGACGCCCCGACGATCGTGAAGATGCTCGGCGGCGGCCAGCTCCTCGGCAACGAGGACGTCTCCGCCGGCGGCGACGACTGGAAGGCGATCGGCTCGGTGCCCGCGTTCGCCGAGGCGATCCAGAAGCTGATGGAGGCCCCCGGCGGCCTCTCGGGCGGCATCGGGCTCGACGACGGCCTGGAGGAGGGCGGCGGGAAGGCCGATCTCCAGTCGCTCTACGCCGGCCGGATGGCGGCCCCGACGATCAAGGACACCGCCGGCGCGCAGGAGCGGCTGCGCAAGCGGATGCCGCTCTTCATCGGCGCGGCGGTGATGGTGGTGCTGCTCGCCGCCGGCGCGTTCCTCGAGGTCGGCACGCCGTACGGGTTCTTCTTCCGGAAGCTCGTCTTCGGCATCGGCGGGCCGTCGCAGGGCACGCCGCTCGCGAAGCTGCTCGAGGAGTCGGCCCTGCTGCTCCGCGACGACAACTACACCTCGTACAAGAAGGCGCTCGAGCTCGCGGAGGCCGCGCTCCAGACCGACGAGGACGATCCGCACGCCCGCGCGATCTACGCGCAGGTCGTCTACTACCTGGAGCGCCGCTACGGCGGCCACGGCGCGCACATCCCGAAGGCGAAGGGCTACCTCGACGAGCTGGCGGTGGCGGCGAAGGGCGACCCCGACGTGGTGAAGGCGCTCGCCGGCCAGGCGCTCCTCGGCGGCACCGAGCAGGAGGTCCGCCCGCTCCTGCAGCAGCTCGTCGCCGAGAAGCCGCAGGACGGCGAGGCGATCTACCTGCTCGGCGAGAGCTTCTACCGGGCGCGCGACAAGGCGAGCGCCGCGCAGTGGATGGAGAAGCTGCTCGTCGCCGATCCGCAGAGCGCCAAGGCGTTCCACGCGCTCGGCGTGGTCTCGACGTTCGCGTCGGAGTGGGACAACGCCGCCGGCTTCTTCGAGAAGGCGCTCGAGGCCGATCCTCGCCACGGCTCGTCCGCGGTCGAGCTCGCCCAGATCGCGCTGATGATCCGGCAGGACGTGACGGCGGCGGAGACGCAGGTCGCCCGCGCCCTCGGGCCCCCGGGGCTCGAGGGCCTCGGCGGCGCCGAGCTCGCCCGCGCCTTCGCGCTCCAGGGCGCGGTGAAGTCCGCGCGGCGGCAGTTCGCCGAGGCGGACAAGTCCTTCGAGGAGGCGCTCAAGGCCGACCCGAAGAGCGCCTTCGCGCGCTTCCACCACGGGCGCTACCTGCTCAAGCGGCGCAAGTTCGAGGAGGCGGTGCAGACGCTGTCCACCGCCTACGCGTCGGCGCCGGACGACGTGGAGATCGCGGCGGTGCTGGTCCGCGCCCAGGCGGGCGCCGGCAAGCTCCTCGAGGCCAACAAGATCGTCGAGGCGCTGAAGGCGAAGCGCGGCGAGCACGCCAAGGTGCTCTTCCTGCAGGGCTTCATCTTCGCCTCCACCGAGAAGCCCGACGACGCGGAGAAGCTGTGGCAGTCGGCGTCCAAGCGGGACGCCTCGTACGCGGAGCCGCTCCTCGCCCTCGGCCGCCACCACCTCTCCCAGAAGAAGCTCGAGCTCGCGCGCGGCGAGCTCGCGGGCGCGGTGGAGAAGGCGCCGCGGGATCCGGACACGCACACCGGGCTCGGCGAGCTCGAGCTCGCCGCCGGGAACCTCGACGCCGCGCTCGCCGCGTTCGACGAGGCGGTGAAGCTCGACCCCGACCACGCGCCGGCCCACGTCGGCCGCGGCCAGGTGCTCGAGCAGAAGGGCGACGCCGCGAACGCCCGCGCCGCCTACGAGAGCGCCATCACCCTCAACGACCAGGCGCCCGAGTACCACTTCCTCCTCGGCACCCTGGTCTGGCGGACGGCGCACGCGGACCTGACCATCGAGCCGGGCGAGCTCGACAAGGCGGTCGCCGAGCTCGAGGCCGCCTCGAAGCTCGACCCGAAGAGCGCGCGCTACAAGTCGCGGCTCGGCGCGGCGCAGTTCGACGCCGGGCTCTTCGACCCGTCGTCGGTGAGCATCACCAACGCGCTCTCGCTCGACAACAAGAACCCCGAGACCTACCTGTACCTCGCCCGCCTCCACCACCGGACGAAGAACTACCCGGGCGCGATCGACGCCATGAAGAACGCGCTCATCCTGAACGGCGAGGACGCCGCGCTCCACTACTTCATGGGGATCGTCCACGAGACCGCCGGCAGCCCGGTGGACTCGCTCAACTCCTTCAAGAAGGCGATCTCGCTCGACCCGACCCACGCCGACGCGCTCGAGCACGCGGCCAAGGCGCAGGTGACGCTGAGCGCGCTCTCGGAGGCGGTGCGCCTCTACGAGAAGGCGCTCGAGGCCGACCCGACGCGGACGCGGCTCCACCAGCTGATCGGCGAGGCCTACCTGCGCGGGAACCAGTGGGACAAGGCGATCCGGAGCCTGAACGAGGCGCTGAAGACGGACCCGTCGCTCGTCGGCGTCTACTTCAAGCTCGGCATCGCCTACGACGAGAAGGGCGATCGCGCCAAGGCGCTCCAGAACTTCCAGCTCGCGGTGAAGCACGAGCCGGAGAACCCGATGCCCTACCGGCACCTCGGCTACGCGATGAAGGACCGCGACAAGAACAAGGACGCGATCGGGTACTTCAAGAAGTACCTCGAGCTCGCCCCGAAGGCCGACGACAGGGCCGACATCGAGGAGGAGATCGCCACGCTGTCGTTCTAGTCGCCGCCGCCGCGGCGCGCCTCGCGCACGAGGCGGTGCACCTTCTGCGGGAACTGGAAGAGGAAGAGGCCGAGCTTGCCCCGCTGGTCGGCGGGGACGAGCTGCGAGAGCGCGCGGTACTCCTCGACGTCGACGTCGGCCATCTTCTTGCGCGCGTCCGCGGCGGACGCCATCGCGCCGTCGAGGGCGGCGAGCGCGGCGGCGTCGCCCTTCGCGGCCTTCCGCGCCGTCTCGCGGGCCGCGTCGAGCTGGTCGCGGAGCGGCTCGCGGCGGTCGTCGAACTTCGCCATGGCGTTCGAGAGCTCGAGCGCCTTCGCCTCGGGGAGCGAGAGCGCGTCGGCGAGCTCGACGGCGCGGAAGACGCGGAGGCGCTTCTTCACCTTCTCGCGCGCCTCCTTCCGGCGGGGCCGCTCGTCCTCGCCGGCGCGATCGCGCGGCGGCGGCGCGGGGGCCGCGACCGCGGCGAGCGGGAGGAGCGCGGCGAGGGCGAACGCGAGGAGCCGGGTCATGGGTGCCTCCGTGGATCAGGTGCGCTGGAGCAGGCCGAGGAGCCGCTCGAGCTCGGCGTCGGAGAGGTCGTCGAGGGAGGGCGCGCCGCCGTAGGCGAGGGCGAGCTCCTCGGGCGGCTCGTCGAGGTCGATCGCGAGCGTGGTGAAGTCGGCGGGGCCGAGGGCGCCGAGCGGATCGGCGGCGTCGAGCTCGGGCAGCGTCGCCGCCAGGGTCTCCTCGTCGAGCGCCGGCGGCTCGCCGTCGAGCGCGGGCGCTGCGGGCCCGGGCGGCGCGACCGCGAGCTCCGGCGGCGGCTCGCGGGACCAGATTGCGAGCGCGGCCGCGGCGGCGAGGGCGAAGCCGGCAGGCACGAGGAACCGGGCCCGGCGCCGGCGGGCGTCGCGGGCGGCCTCGGCCGCGGCGCGGGTGGACGCGGCGAAGCGCGCCTCGCGCTCCGGCGGAAGCCGCGGCGAGGCGTCGCGGAGGGCGCCGAGGAGCGCGCGGGTCCCGGCGAGCTCCTCGCGGCACGGCGCGCAGCCCTCGAGGTGCGCGAGCAGCGCCTCGCGCTCGGCGCCGCCGAGCTCGCCCGCCGCCTCCAGGGCCACCGCCTCCTCGAACCGCTCGCAGCTCATCGCGCCTCCTCCTCCGCCGCGCCGGCGAGGAGCAGCTTCAGCTTCTTCACGCCGAGGTGGAAGCACACCTTGGCGTTGTTCTCGGTGATGCCGAGGGCGGCCGCGACCTCGGCGAAGGGCAGGTCGCCGTCGATCCGGAGCAGCACCACCTCGCGCTGCCGCGGCGGGAGCTGCGCCACGGCGCCGCGGATCCGCGCCCGCTGCCGCTCCACGTCGAGCCGCTCGCCGGGATCCTCGAAGGCCGCCGGCTCGATCGAGGGGCCGTCGTCGTCGTCGCCCTCGAGCGACGAGAGGCGGGCGTGATCGCGCAGGTGGTTGCGCGCCAGGTTGAGCACGATCCGGAGCACCCAGGAGCGGAAGCTCGCCTCGCCGCGGAAGGCGTGCAGGCCCTCCATCGCCCGGACGAAGGCGCGCTGGGCGAGGTCCTCCGCGGCGCTCGGCTCCTTCACCACCCGGATGGCCACGGCGATCACCGCCCGCTGGTGGCGCCGGACGAGCCGCTCGAAGGCGGCGCCGTCCCCGGCCCGGAAGGCGGCGACGAGCGCCTCGTCGGGCGCGTCGTCGGCGAGGGAGGTCCCGCGGTCCGCGATGGCGGCCAGCATCGAGAGGGCGAGCTCCATGACCGGGGACGACCCCGGCGCTCCGGCTTCGGTTAAACCCCCGACGGGACGGGGCCCTGGGCCCGCCCCCGCCGGTTGACGCTCCGCGGCAGCGGCTCCTAGATTGCCCGCCCTATGCTCGATCTCAAGCACGTCCTGGGCAACTTCGACGAGGTGGCGCGGAAGCTCGGCCGCCGCCCGGGCGGCGTCGACCTCGGGCCGGTGAAGGCCCTCGGCGAGGAGCGCAAGAAGGTCCTCCAGGAGACCGAGGCGCTCCGGCAGAAGCAGAACGCCGCCAACGAGCAGATGAGGACCCTCGCCAAGGCCGGCGGCGAGGAGCTCGCGCGGATGCGGGCGGAGCTGAAGGAGACGAGCGGCCGGGTGAAGGCGCTCGACGAGCGGCTCGCGGCCCTCGAGGCCGAGCTGCAGCAGAAGCTCCTCTACGTCCCGAACACGCCCCACGACTCGGTGCCGGACGGCAAGGGCGCCGAGGACAACCCGGAGGTGAAGACCTGGGGCGAGAAGCCGCGCCTCGGCTTCCCGGCGAAGACCCACGACGAGCTCGGCGAGGCGCTCGGCATCCTCGACTTCGAGCGCGCCGCCAAGCTCTCGGGCGCCCGCTTCGTCGTCTACCGGGGCCTCGGCGCGCGGCTCGAGCGCGCGCTCGCCGCCTTCATGCTCGACGTGCACGGCTCGCGCGGCTACGTCGAGCTCCTCCCGCCGTACCTGGTCACGCGGAAGACCATGACCGGCACCGGCCAGCTCCCGAAGTTCGAGGAAGACGCGTTCAAGACCCGGGAGGAGAACCCCGAGGACGAGCGCTTCCTCATCCCGACCGCCGAGGTGCCGGTCACGAACTACCACGCCGACGAGATCCTCGAGCCGGGGACGCTGCCGCTCTCGTACTGCGCGTGGACGCCGTGCTTCCGCCGCGAGGCCGGCAGCTACGGCAAGGACACCAAGGGCCTCATCCGGCAGCACCAGTTCCACAAGGTGGAGCTGGTGAAGTTCGTCCAGCCGGAGCGCTCGTACGACGAGCTCGAGAAGCTCACCGACGACGCCGAGGAGATCCTGCGGCGCCTCGGCCTCCACCACCGCCGGGTGCTGCTCTGCACCGGCGACATGGGCGCGAACGCCGCCAAGACGTACGACCTCGAGGTGTGGCTGCCGGGGCAGGACGCCTACCGCGAGATCTCGTCGTGCTCGAACTTCGAGGACTTCCAGGCGCGCCGCGCCGCCATCCGTTACCGCGAGGAGAAGGGCGGGAAGCCCCGGCTCGTGCACACGCTCAACGGCTCCGGGCTGGCGGTCGGCCGCACGGTCGTCGCCATCCTCGAGCAGTACCAGCGGCCGGACGGCAGCGTGGCGATCCCCGAGGCGCTGCAGCCGTACCTGGGCGGCGTGAAGGAGCTCCGGAAGCCGTAGGCGTTCCGATCGGTTTCGTGCTTGCCCGTGCGAGGGGCCGATGCTAGATAGCCGCGTTCGCGTGGTCGGAACGGTCGCGCGTGGTTCGGAGGAGTGGCCGAGCGGTCGATGGCGGCGGTCTTGAAAACCGCTGGGCGCTGAAAGGCGTCCCGAAGGTTCGAATCCTTCCTCCTCCGCCAGGACAACTGAATAGCTTCGACGCCCGGTGGCGCCGGGCGAAGCGTGATGGAGAGGTGGCCGAGAGGCCGAAGGCACCGGTTTGCTAAACCGGCATACGGGCTCAAACCTGTATCGAGGGTTCGAATCCCTCCCTCTCCGCCAAAACGTGTGGGCCCTTAGCTCAGTTGGATAGAGCGTCGGACTACGAATCCGAAGGCCGCAGGTTCGAATCCTGCAGGGCCCGCCAAACGATGGACCTCCCCAGCCACGACGACCGCTTCCTCGGCCTCGCGATCGAGGAAGCCCGGCGGGCGGCGGAGGAAGGAGAGGTGCCGGTCGGCGCCGTCTGCGTCCACGACGGGGCGGTGGTCGGTCGGGGAAGGAACGCCAGGGAAGGGCGGCACGATCCGCTGGCGCACGCCGAGCTCGAGGCGATCCGCGAAGCGGCGCGGACGCTGGGACGGTGGCGCCTCACGGGGGTGACGCTGTTCGTGACCCTGGAGCCCTGCGCGATGTGCGCGGGCGCGATGGTGAACGCCAGGATCGACCGCCTCGTGTACGGGGCCGCCGATCCGAAGGCGGGAGCGGTGCAGTCGCTGTACGGGATCTGCACCGACCCGCGCCTCAACCACCGGGTCTCGGTGGTGGCGGGGGTGCGGGCGGCGGAGTGCGGGGAGCTGCTGACGCAGTTCTTCAAGCTCCGCCGGAGACGATGAGCGTTGGCCCGGCCGAGCCGGGACATGTGAGTTTCGGAGAGCTGGCCGAGTTGGTCGAAGGCGCCTGACTCGAAATCAGGTGTACCGGCAACGGTACCGGGGGTTCGAATCCCTCGCTCTCCGCCAGTACCGGGTGCCGGGGCGCGGAAGTTCCGCGTCCCGGCCACCGTTCGTTGGTGAAGCGTCGATGGTGAAGCGTTGGAGAGGTGACCGAGCGGTTGAAGGTGCACGCCTGGAAAGCGTGTGTACTCGAAAGGGTACCGAGGGTTCGAATCCCTCCCTCTCCGCCAGTTGTTCGTTGGACCTTGCGATGGCCGGGTCCGGGTGACGCGGGGACGTGAACCCCGCCAGGCCCGGAAGGGAGCAACGGTAGCGCACCTTCGCGTGTACTCGGGGTGCCCGGCCATCACCTTTTCGCAGGTCTCGAGGCGGCGGGAGGCTCGAAGGAGCCTTCCGCCGCTTCGCTTTTTCAGCGGAGGAGCGACCAGCCGATGACGCCGGCGGCGAGGATGCCGCTCGCGACCGCCGCGCCGACGATCACCGCCAGGAAGAAGCCGCCCCGCGACGGCGCCGCCGCCGCCGCCGCGGCGGCGGGTGCGGGCCTGGCGGCGGGACGGGCGCCGGC
>CAZDGH010000290.1:0-7742 GCA_964504805.1 uncultured Myxococcales bacterium
GGCTCGGCGGCGCCGTCCAGCGAGAGCGGGAGCGCCGCGCCCGTCGCGCCGGCGCGCCCCGGCCCCGCGGCGAAGCGGCCGGCCTCGAGCACCACGTCGCCCCAGAGCACGAGCAGCTCGAGCGCCGCGGCGCCGGGCAGGGGCCGGAGCGCCTCCGGGAGCGCGCCCTCGAGGAGCGCCGCGCGGTCGGCGCGGCGGAGCTTCGCGTTCGATCGGTCCATGCCGCCATCGACAGCGGCCGCGGCGCCCGGTTCCGGGTAGGGTGCGGGGATGGCCCTCCCACCCCACCTCTCGTACGAGGGCGACGCCCTCGTCCTCCTCGACCAGCGCAGGCTGCCCCTCGAGGAGGTGTTCGTCCGCTGCGCCGACGCGGCGTCCACGGCGAAGGCGATCGCCGACATGGTCGTCCGCGGCGCCCCGGCCATCGGCTGCGCCGGCGCCTTCGGCCTGGCCCTCGAGGCGAAGCGGCTCGCCGGCGCGCCCGGCTTCGCCGCGAGGCTCGCCGACGCCGCCCGCCTCCTCGCCGACGCGCGGCCCACCGCGGTGAACCTGCGCTGGGCGGTGGAGCGCGCCCACCGCGCCGCGACCGGCTCGCCCGAGGAGGCCGCCGCCCAGGTCGAGGCCGAGGCGAAGGCGATCCACGCCGAGGACCTCGCCGCGTGCCGGGAGATCGGCCGCCACGGCGCCGCCCTCGTCGCCGACGGCGCCCGCGTCCTCACCCACTGCAACGCCGGCGCCCTCGCGACCGCCGGCCACGGCACCGCCCTCGGGGTGATCCGGAGCGCGGTCGAGGCCGGCAAGAAGGTGCGCGTCCTCGCCGACGAGACCCGCCCCTACCTGCAGGGCGCGCGGCTCACCGCCTACGAGCTCGCCCGCGACGGCATCGAGGTGGAGGTCGTGCCGGACGTCGCCGCCGGGCACCTGCTCTCGCGCGGCGAGATCGACCTCGCCGTCGTCGGCGCCGACCGCATCGCCGCCAACGGCGACGTCGCCAACAAGATCGGCACCTACCAGGTGGCGGTGCTCTGCCGCGAGCACGGCGTGCCGTTCTACGTCGCCGCGCCGATCTCCACCGTCGACCTCGCCACGCCCGACGGCGCGGCGATCCCGATCGAGGAGCGCTCGGCCGAGGAGGTGACGAAGCTCTACGGCCTGCAGCTCGCGCCGCCCGGCGTGGGCGCGCGGCACCCGGCCTTCGACGTCACGCCCGCGCGCCTCGTCACCGCGATCGTCACCGAGCGCGGGATCGCCCGGCCGCCGTACGGCGAGAGCCTCGCCCGGCTGCTCGGCGGCGGCGGCTGAGGCTGGCCGACGCCCGCTCCCGCCCCCAAGTTGTCCAGGTGGACTCGCAGCCGGAGGGAGCGACCATGCGGACGGCAGCCAGGCACTGGGTGCTGCGGGAAGGCGTGCTCGCCGGCCTCTTCGCCGGCGGCGTGATGGCGGCGCTCCAGACCACCATCTCCGCGTGGGCCGGCGGCAGGCCCGGGCGGCTGTTCGAGACGGTCGGCACCCACCTGCTCGGCACCTCGGGCGCCGGCGCCGCGCCGGGCGAGGGCGCGCTCCGCTTCTTCCTCGGCGTCGCGGTGCACTTCGTCCTCTCGGCGATCTTCGGCGCGATCTTCGGCCTCGTCGTCGCGAACTCCAGCCGCGGGGTCCGGAACCGCTACAGCGTGCAGATCCCGGCCGGGATGGTGTTCGGCTTCGTCCTCTACCTGGTCAACTTCCAGGTGATCGCCCGGATCTTCGCGCCCGAGTTCCTCGCCATGAGCGCCTGGGCCCAGCTCTTCGGCCACGTGGTCGCGTTCGGCCTGCCGCTCGGCTGGTTCCTCTGCTTCAAGATCCGCGAGGTCGAGGTGCCGCACGTCCAGGCGTTCCGCCAGCGGATCCAGGACTCGGCGGGCGAGGAGGAGGTCACCCGCCACCGGATCGACCTCGAGCGGCAGCCGGTCGATCGCCGAAAGAAGGACGAGTGGCCGCCGCCCCCCGGCGCGTTCCGTCCGCCGCCTCCTTGACACCCCAGGGTCGATCCTCTAGATCAGCGCCTTTCCTGGGGTCTCCCCCGCCGGAAGGATCGTCCGTTCCGGCACGTTGAGCCCCCTGCAGAGCCGCGAGATCGCCGGAGATTCCGGCAATCGGGTCGAGAGGATCGCGATGTACGCTGTCGTCAAGACGGGTGGGAAGCAGTACCGGGTCAAGGAGGGCGACACCCTCCGCGTCGAGAAGCTCGAGGGCAAGGTCGGCGACAAGATCGCCCTGGCCGAGGTGCTCTTCGTCGGCGACGTGGACAGCCCCAAGCTCGGCACGCCGACCATCGCCGGCGCGCAGGTCGAGGCCAGCATCGTGCAGCACGGCCGCGGCCGGAAGGTCTTCAACTTCCGCAAGCGCAAGGAAGGCTGGAAGAAGATCCGCGGCCACCGCCAGCCGTTCACCGCCCTCCAGATCACCAAGATCGCGCAGTAGGCAGCGCGCAAAGGACGTAGAGGTTCTCCATGGCTCACAAAAAGGGCGCAGGCTCCACCCGCAACGGTCGCGACTCCAAGGGGCAGCGCCGCGGCATCAAGAAGTTCGGCGGCGAGCACGTCATCCCCGGCAACATCCTCATCCGCCAGGTCGGCACCAAGGTGCACCCGGGCGAGGGCGTGGGGATGGGCCGCGACTTCACCATCTACGCGACCGTCGAGGGCGTCGTGACCTTCGAGCGGTACGGCCGGGACCGGAAGAAGGTCTCGGTGAAGCCGGTCGCGACCGCCTAGGGCGCGCCGCAGCACCGACGAGCGAGGAGGGCCGCGCGCGCCGCGGCCTTCTTCGTTCCTGGGAAGGAAGCACCGTGAAGTTCGTCGACGAGGTCCGCATCTTCGTGAAGTCGGGTGACGGCGGGAACGGCGCCGTCGCGTTCCGTCGCGAGAAGTACATGCCGAAGGGCGGGCCCTCCGGCGGCGACGGCGGCGACGGCGGCAGCGTGATCTTCCGCGCCGATCCGATGCTGACGACGCTGCTCGACTACCGCTACCTGCAGCACCACGTCGCCCGGAACGGCCAGAACGGCATGGGCTCCGACTGCAACGGGCGCGCGGCGGACGACCTCTACCTGCGCGTGCCGGTCGGCACGATCGTCAAGGACACCGCGACCGGCGAGCTGCTCGCGGACCTCGCGGCGGCCGGGCAGGAGTGGGTCGCGGCGAAGGGAGGCCGCGGCGGCCTCGGCAACATGAACTTCGCCACCTCGACGCGGCAGGCGCCGCGGTTCGCGCAGCCGGGCAAGCCGGGCGAGGAGCGCACGCTCACCCTCGAGCTGAAGCTGCTCGCCGACGTCGGCCTGGTCGGGTTCCCGAACGCCGGCAAGTCCACGCTCATCAGCGTCGTCTCCCGGGCGAAGCCGAAGATCGCCGACTACCCGTTCACCACGCTGGTCCCGAACCTCGGCGTCGTCGGCTACAAGGACCACAAGAGCTTCGTGGTCGCCGACCTGCCGGGGCTCATCGAGGGCGCCAGCGAGGGCCACGGCCTCGGCCACCAGTTCCTCCGCCACGTGGAGCGCTGCAAGGTGCTCGTGCACGTGCTCGACGCGTCGGCGCCGGACATGGACCCGGCGCGCGACCTCGACCGGGACTACGAGACGATCGAGCGCGAGCTGGCGGCGTACTCCCCCGAGCTCTCGGCGCGACCGCGGGTCGTGGTGCTCAACAAGATCGACCTGCCCGACGCCGCGGCGCGGGCCGAGGCGTGGGCGGCGGAGCACGGGAGGCGCGTCGGCGCGCCGGTGCTGCTCCTCTCCGCGGCGACGCGGAAGGGCGTCGACGCGCTGCTCGACGCGTGCGCGCGGGTGCTCTGGGGCAGGGCGGAGCCCGCGGCGCCGCCGCCGCGCGAGCCGGTGCCGTCGGAGGCGCCGGCCGCGGAGCCGGAGAAGGCGAAGGCCGCGAAGGCGAGGCCGGCGAAGGCGAGGCCCGCGATGGCGAAGGCCGTCGCCTCGAAGCGGGCCAAGCCTGCCGCGAAGGCGAAGCCGGCGGCGAAGACGAAGGCGAAGGCGGCGGCGAAGGCGAAGCCGGCAGCGAAGGCGAAGCCGGCGAAGCGCGCCGCCGCGAAGCCGGCGGCGAGGAAGCCGGCGAAGCGGGCGGCGACCCGCCGGTGAGGCGCGCCGTCGATCCGGCGGCGCTGCTCCTCCCCGAGCGCCGCGAGCGCGTCGACCGCGTGGTGGCGGGGCGCACCCGCTCGCTGGTCGTGGTCCTCGAGGAGGTCCACGACCCGCACAACATCGGCGCGATCGTCCGCACCTGCGACTGCTTCGGCCTGCAGGAGCTCCACGTCGTCGAGGGGCCGCGGAGCCCGTACCGCCCCGCGCCGCTCGTCACCCAGGGCTCGGAGAAGTGGGTCGACGTGCGGCGCTCGAAGGACGTCCGCGCCACCCTCGAGGAGCTCCGCGGCCGCGGCTTCACCGTGCTCGCGAGCCGCTTCGAGGGCGAGCCGAGGGCGCTCCACCAGCTGCCCGCCGACGGCAAGCTCGCGCTGGTCTTCGGGAACGAGCACCATGGCGTGAGCGCCGCGGCGGTCGCGGCGGCCGACGGGTCCTTCGTGGTGCCGATGTTCGGGTTCACCCAGAGCCTTAACGTCTCGGTGGCGGTGGGGGTCACCGTGTCGTGGCTCGTGCTCTCCCGCGCCGTCGCCCACGGCACGCCCGGCGACCTGCCCGGGCCGGAGGCCGAGGCGCTCCGCGAGCGATTCTACGTGAGGGCCGTGAAGCAGCGCGGCCGCATCTTCGGCGGGAAGTCCCACCCGCCCATCTCCCGCAGGTTCCTGGATCCCGAGGAGGACACGTGAGGCTCGCCGCCATCGCCCTCGCCGCGCTGCTCGCGCCCGCCGCCGCCGTCGCCCAGGCGCCCGCCGCGCCCGCCGCGCCCGCGGAGCCGCCGGTCGCGGACGTCGTCGCGAAGATGCAGGCGTTCTACGAGAAGACCAAGGGCTTCGACACCCGCTTCGAGCAGCGCTTCCAGGCCGCCGGGATCCCGTCGCGCCTCGGCGACGCCGGCGCCAAGGGGCGGATGCGGTTCCTCAAGCCGTCGGCCGACGTCGGCCCGCTGATGCGCTGGGACTACGAGGACGGCCGGATCCTGCTGCTGGTGAAGGACACGAGCTGGACGTTCGATCCCGACACCAAGCAGGCGATCCAGTACGACAACGTCACCGAGCAGCTCTCGGCGGCGGTCACGTTCATGTGGGGCAAGGGCAAGCTCGCCGAGGAGTTCGAGGTGAAGCGCGCGTCGCGCACGGACCTCGGCGAGGGGCTGCCGGTCGAGCTGGTGCCGAAGAAGCCCGCCGCCGGCTTCCGCCGCGTCTTCCTCGTCGTCGATTCCGCCACCGGCATGGTGCGCACCTCGGTCGTCGTCCAGGCGAACGGGAGCGAGAACCGGATCCGCTTCGTCGACCCGAAGCCGATGGAGTCCGCGCCGCTCGCCGAGTTCGACCCGAAGACCGCGTTCCCCGCCGGGACCACGATCACCCGGGCGGCGGTCCCCGGGCGCTAGGTCGCGGGGCGGAGGGCGCCGTCCTCGGCGAGGAGGCGGTCGAGCTCGCCGGCGCGGTCGAGCTCGGAGAGGCGGTCGTAGCCGCCCACGTGGCGCTCGCCGATCCAGATCTGCGGCACCGTGCGGAGGCCGGTCTTCTGGACGAGCTCGACGCGCGCGGCGTCGTCGCCGGTCACGTCGATCTCCTCGAACGCGGCGCCCTTGCGCTGCAGCAGGTGCTTCGCGGCCTGGCAGTAGCCGCAGTAGGTGGTGGTGTACACGCGGACGCTCATGGGGTGCCTCGCTCGCGGAGAGCTCCGGGGTGCAGCGGATCGTAACCCCCGGCGCTCGCGATCGCCGCGCGCCCGCAGGTCCGGCGAAGCCGCGGCCGCGGGACGCGCCGTCGCGTCCGCGCGGCGCGGACCCGCGTCAGTCGCCCTTCTCGAGCGGGTTGTCCATGCCGTCGCCGGTCGGCTCCTCCAGGCGCTCCTCGACGCCCTCGCCGAGCTCGCGCGCCTCCTCCCGGATCTCGCCGGTGTCCTCCCGGAACTCCTCGCGGCCGTAGCCGCCGTCGCGCTCCTCGCACGCGGCGAGGACGCCGGCGGCGAGGCCGAGCAGCAGGAGCTTTCGCATCGTTCCTCCTTGGGCGCGGGTGTCGGCCGGAGCCGTGCGCCGAAGGAAGGTGGGGTGCTCCCTCCGGGGATGGGAAGGGACGGCGGGCGGGCGACCTAGGGAGCCCACGTCAGGGCGAGCGTGCCGAGCGCGCCAGGGGCACCCTCGCCGCCGGCCGGCAGCAGGCCGCGGGCGCCGAGCGAGACCGCCATCCGATCGGACATGGCGAAGGCGACGCCGAGGCCGAGCAGGATGGCGCGGGTGCCGTCCCCGGCGAGGGCGCCGCCGCCCTCGAGGAACGGCGCCGGCGCCCAGTCGCCTTGCACCCGGAGCGTGCCGGTCGCGAGCCAGGTCGGTTCCTCGCCGCGGGCGAGGAGCGCGCCGCCGCCGAGGCCGAGCGCCACCGGCGGCACGAGCCCGATGCGGAGCTCGCCGCCGGCGACGCCGAAGGGCGCGCCGTCGCGGTCGCCGCCGCCGCCCGCGAGCTCGACGCGGACCTTGCCGAAGCCGGGCGGGGTGGTCGGGCGCGGCGACTCGTCGCGGAGCTCGTCGCCGACGTCCTCCTCCTCCTCCTCGGGCTCGGCGTGGCGGCGCCGCGCCGGCCCGTCGTCGGGAGGATCGGCGAGCGCCGCGCACGGGATCGCGAGGAGGAGCAGCGCCACGAGGTGCGACCGCAACGTCCGCCTCCCGCGCGGGTCGGCGGATTGCCGGAGCCGGCCCCGCGCCGCTGTGGTAACGAGCCGTTTCTAGCATGCCCGCCCGCGCCCGCCTCGTCCTCGTCTCCGCCCTCGTCGCGCTCGGAGCGTGCAGCCGCGCCGGTCGGCCGCCGCTCGAGGCGCTCGAGGAGGCGGCGGCGGCGGTGGAGCAGGGCGGCGGCGCCGCCGACGATCTCGCCCTCGCCGCCTGGCATGCCTGGCTCGTGCGCTCCGACGCCGCGACGCTCGCGGCGCGGGCGTCGCTGGCGCTCGCCGCCGATCCCGACCAGCCCTGGGCGCACCTCGCGGTGGCCGAGGCCGCCCGACGCGGGCTCGACGACGGCGCCGAGGCGGCCGCGCTCCTCGAGCTCGTGGAGCGAGCCCCGGCCCACCCGCTGGCGATCGTCGCCGCCGGCCGCCTCGCGGCGCTCGCGGGCCGCACGCCGGCGGTGGACGACGCGCTCGATCGCCGCATCCCCCCGCTCCTCGACGCCGCCGCGGTGCCGGCGGAGGCCGCGGCCCGCCTCGGCGCGGCGCTCCGGCGCGTGCGGCGCCTCCGCGGCGAGGATCCCCAGGACGCGATCCGGCCGGTCGGCGCCCTCACCGCCGCGTCGGTGGTGGGGCCGCTCTCGGCGTGGTCGGCGCTCGACGTCCACGCCGTGCTCGGCCCCGAGGCGGCGGCGCCGCTCGCCGCGACGTACGAGGGCGCGCCGGGCGTCGGCCCGGTGTCGCCGCGGCCGTTCGCGTTCCCCGGCGGGACCCTCCCGATCGCCGGCGAGTCGCGGGGCGACGTCCACGACCTGGTCGCCGTCGCCACCGTGCCCGCGCGCGGCGCCTACGCCGTCCGGCTGCGCACGCCGCCGCGCACCTCGGCGAAGGTGCTCGTCGACGGCGTGCCGGTGGTGGAGCGGATCGTCGCCGACGGCGCGCGGCTGCC
>CAZDGH010000291.1:0-7741 GCA_964504805.1 uncultured Myxococcales bacterium
CTGGCGAAGGACGCTCGCCGCGCAGCGAAGCGGGGCGACGCCGGCGCGGCCGCGGCGCTGCTCGAGGAGGCCCGCGCGCTGCTCCCCGGCCTCGGGGCGGCCGAGGCGGAGCAGGTCGCGTCCCTCGCCCTCGAGCTGGCGCCGAAGCCGAAGCGGGCCGCCGCCGCGCGGAAGCTGCTCGCCGCCTGCGCCGGACCGCGGCCGGATCGCTGCCGGGCGAAGGCGCTCGACGCCCTCGCCCGCGCCGGCGCCGCCGCGGAGGCCGGCGCGCTCCGCGAGCACGACGCCTGCCTCCGCTCGCTCGAGGCCAGGCCGTCGGCGCCGCCACCCTGCGCGAAGAAGCTCGCCCGCGCCTACGCGCGCGACGGCCTCATGCGCGTCCGCCTCCGCCTCGCCGAGGCCCGCGCCGCGAAGGGCGACGCGCAGGAACGGGCGCTCGCCGCCGCGGCCGCAGCCTGCAAGGAGCCGCGCTGCGCGGCGCTGCGCCGGAGGGCGCTCGCCGAGCTCGCCGCGCTCCACGAGCAGGCCGGCGAGCTCGAGGCCGCGGCCTCCGCCGCCATCCACGAGATGGAGCTCGCCGTCCTCGAGACCGGCGCCGATCCGCGGTACGGCCGCACCGAGCGCGTCGTGCAGCTCTGCGAGCGCCTCGACGCCGAGCGCGGCCCCGGCACCTGCCGCGCGCTCGAGGAGCGGCTCACCGGCCGGCTCTCCTTCCGGGACTTCAGCGCCCGCGTCGCCGGGACGTCGCTCCGCCCCGGAGACGTCGACGAGGTCGGCCGCGAGTTCGCGCCGCTCCTCGAGCGGTGCCTCGAGGCGCACGGCGCGCGGCTGCTCCCGCCGGCGCTCGAGGTCCACGACGTGCGCTGGGCCGTGAACCGCGACGGCCGCGTCGAGCAGGTGCACCTCGACCGGCGCGCCGACGACCAGGGCGAGCTGGCGAGGTGCCTCCGGGAGCAGTTCGTCCACTGGCGCTACCCGCGCACCACCGGCGAGCTGCAGCACGTGGAGCAGAGGTTCACCATCCGCGCCCACGACCGGCGCTTCGCGCGCTGACGTCCGGACCGGCCGGCCCTCTATGATGGCGGCGAGCCCCGCCCGTGGAGGTCCCCGTGAAGCGACTGCTCCCGCTCCTCGCCGTCGCGCTCTGCGCGTGCGATCCGGCGTCGCTCCCGGAGGCCGAGTGCGAGAGCGATCTCGAGTGCGGCGAGGAGGCCTGCGTCGACGGCAGGTGCGTGGCGCGGGAGGATCGCTGCGCCCCGCTGACGACCTGCGCCGCCGCCTGCGTGGACGTCGCCTCGAACCCGCAGCACTGCGGCGGCTGCGGCCTCGCCTGCCCGCCCGACACCGGCTGCTCCGGCGGCAGCTGCTGCCCCGCCGAGGCGCCCACCGCCTGCGGCGCCGGCTGCACCGACGTCGGCGACGACGACCAGAACTGCGGCGGCTGCGGCGTCGTCTGCGGCTCGAACCTCGCCTGCTCGAACGGCGTCTGCTGCGTCGCCGGTCGCGAGTTCTGCGGCGGCGCCTGCCGCGACGTCTCGAGCGATCCGACCGCGTGCGGCGCCTGCGACGTGGTCTGCCCGCTCGGCGCGGCCTGCCTCGACGGCAGCTGCGCCGCCTGCCCCGCGGGCACCGAGGAGGTGGCGTGCGGGCCGATCCGCGCCTGCCTGCCGCCCGACGCGCCGCGGAGCCCGTGCATGGTGAAGATCCCCGAGGGCCCGTTCACGATGGGCGCGAGCATCGAGGGGAACCCGTACAACCCGGCGCGGCTCGTCACCCTCTCCCGGCCGTACTGGGTCGATCTCATGGAGGCGACGCAGGCCGACTACGCCCCGTGCGTCGCCGCCGGCGCGTGCACGCTGAACCTCGATCGCACGCCGTTCGATCCCGAGCAGGAGCCGCACCACCCGATCGTCTGGCTCGACTGGGACGACGCCGACGACTACTGCCGCTTCCGCGGCGCGCGGCTCCCCACCGAGGCGGAGTGGGAGAAGGCGGCGCGCGGCGGCGACGCGCGGGCCTGGCCGTGGGGCCAGGAGATCCCGCCGGAGGGCTCGCAGGAGTGCGCGCCCGCCTCGTACCTCGGCTGCGGCGACGACCTGATGCCGGTGGGCACCTACCCGGACGGCGCGAGCCCGTACGGCGTCCTCGACCTCGCCGGCAACGCCATGGAGTGGACGGCGGACTGGTTCGCCGCGGACTTCTACGCCACCGGCCCGAGCACCGATCCGACCGGGCCGGCGGAGGGCACCGAGAAGGTGCGCCGCGGCGGCTCGTTCAAGAACGGCATCTACACGCTGACCACGTTCCACCGGCACGTGCACGCGCCGGAGCACGCGGACGGCGAGTCCGGGGTCCGCTGCGTGATGGACGTGCCCTGACCTAGGGCCGCTTCCACCGGCCGTCGGCGTCGAGGAGCTCGGCGCCGAAGTCGGCCTTCGAGAGCGACCGCACCCGCTCGATCACGCGCTTCTGCGGATCGGGCTTCGGCACCCCGGGATCGTCGAGGAAGGTCGGGTGCAGCACCGCCTCGGTGGCGACGCCGTTCGGCGCGATCGTCACCTCGAGCACGCCGGAGACGCCGCCCGCGCCCTTGATGCTGAAGAGGCTCCACGAGGAGAAGTTGCCGAGCGAGTAGGCGATGAAGCGGCCCTCGTAGACCTCCATGGCGCGGAAGACGTGCGGGCCGTGGCCGAGGAGGAGGTCGGCGCCGGCGTCGACCATCGCGTGGGCGAAGGCGTACGGATCGCCGCGGTTCTCGCCGAAGGCGATCTCGGTCTTCCGGGTGACGTGGTCGGCGCCCTTGCCCTCGGCGCCGGCGTGGAAGCTGACGACGACGACGTCGGCGGTCCTGTCGACCTCGGCGACGAGGCGGCGCGCGGTCTCGAGCTCCTGCACCCGGTAGACGTCGCTGCCGAACGAGAAGGCGATCATCGCGAACTTCACGCCCTTGGTCTCCCAGCGGGCGATGTCGCCGACGAGGCCGGAGTGGTGGATCCCCGCGGCGTCGAGCGCGGCGATGGTCGACTTGCGGCCGGAGGGGCCGAAGTCGCCGGCGTGGTTGTTGGCGACGCTCATCACGTCGAAGCCCGCGTCCCGGAGCACCTGCCCGTAGGCGGTGGGGATGCGGAACGCGTAGCAGTTCGTCGACTTCTTCCCGCACTTGGTCGAGTCGCCCCGGTCGGCGAGCACGGTCTCGAGGTTGCCGAAGGTGATGTCCGTCCTCGAGAGCAGCGGCTTCACGTGCTCGAAGAACGCCCTGGCGCCGTCGGGCGGGAGGCGCTCGCCGCCGGGCGGCCAGGCCTTGCCCATGGTGACGTCGCCGACGGCGGCGACGGTGATCCGCGGCCCCTCCGACGGCGCCTCGTCGGGCGGCGGGAGCTTCCCGGGATCGGGCAGCTTCCCGAGCGACGCCGCCTGGTCGCGGCGCGCGAGCGCCTGCGGGTACTGCGCGTCGAGCTCGGGGTGGTCGGGCTTCAGCTTCCGGAGCGCGTCCCAGCTCTCGATCACCTTCGCCCAGTCGCCCTTCACCTGGTACGACCAGCCGAGCTCCCAGAGCGCGCTCGCGCAGGACGGGTCGAGCTCCAGGGCCTTCCGGTACGCGGCGATGGCGTCGTCGGCGCCGCCCTCGGCGCGCTCGCGCTGGATCTTCCGCCCCTCCTCGAGCTGCCGGGTGGCGGCGCCGGGGGCGCAGTAGGTCGGGGCCGGGGCGGCGAGGGCGAGGGCGAGCAGCGAGGGCGCGAGCATGGCGGCGACGATCGCCGCCGATCCCCCGGCGGTCAAGGTCAGCGGCCGAGGCCCGCCAGGGCGAGCGCGACGCAGACCACGAGCACCGAGACCTCGAGCTTGCCGGTGACGCGCTCGCCGAGGCTCGTGCGGAGCCGCTCGCCCGCCAGGTTGCCGGCGAGGATCCCGGCGCCGAGGAGCGCGGCGTCCGAGAGCGCGGCGCGGGTTAAGAGCCCGCCGGCGCCGTAGGCGGCGATCCGCCCGAGGTGCATCGAGGCGGCGGCGGCCGCCGAGGTGGCGACGTAGGCGGCGCCCGAGAGGCCCGAGGCGAGCAGCACCGGCGAGGCGAGGAAGCCCCCGGCGCCCGCGCTGGCCGAGAGCGCGCCGACGCCGAAGCCGGTGGGCAGCACCGCCGACGGCGGCGGCCGGAAGCGGACGAGCCCCGCGGCCCGCGCCACCGCGAGGCCGGTCACGCCCACCATGAAGAGGCGGAGCGCGAGCTGCGGCAGCGACACCACCACCAGGCCGCCGAGCACGCTCCCGGGCAGCGCGCCCGCGGCGAAGGCGCCGCCGACCTTCCAGTCGAGGTGGCGCCGGAAGAGCCAGAGCCGGTGCAGGTTGCCCGCGAGCAGCGCCGGCGCGGTGACGGCCAGCGCCTCGGCCGGCGACCAGGCGAGCGAGAGCGTGAGCAGGAGGAGCAGGCCCCCGCCGAGGCCGGCGAGGGTGCCGGCGGCGAGGCCGAGGGGAAGGAGCCAGAGCATGGCGGCGGTACCTCCTGCCGCTCGATCTAGGCCCCGGCACCCCATCGGTCCAATGCATCGTTTGGAACTTGGGCATAAGCTCCTTGGATATGCTGGATCGGCTCCGGAACTTCGCCCTGGTCGTCGAGCACCGCAGCTTCACCGTGGCGGCCCGGCACGCCCACCTCTCGCAGCCGGCGCTCTCCGCCTCGATCAAGAAGCTCGAGGAGGAGACCGGCGCGGAGCTCCTCCACCGCGGGCCCGGCGGCGCCACCCCGACCGCCGCCGGCGCCGCGCTCCTGCCCCGCGCCCGCGCCGCCCTCGCCGCGGTGGAGGAGGGCCTCCGCGCCGTCCGCGAGGTGCAGGGCCTCGAGGCCGGCGAGGTGCGCCTCGGCGGCGGCGCCACCGTCTGCACCTACCACCTGCCGCCGCTGCTCGCCGCCTTCCGCAAGTCGCACCCGAAGCTCCGGCTGCGGCTGCGCGAGGCCACCACCGACGAGGTGCTCGACGCCCTCCAGAAGGGCGAGCTCGACCTCGGCCTCGTCACCTCGCCCGAGCACGAGCACTGGCGCGACGACGAGCTCGTGCTCGTCGGCGCCCCCTCCCTCGATCCCGAAGGCGCCCCCTTCGTCACCTTCACCAGGGGCGCGGTGACCCGCACCCTCTTCGACCGCCACTTCCCGGACGCCAACGTGGTCGTCGAGCTCGGCTCGATCGCCGCGGTGAAGGGCAGCGTCCGCGCCGGCCTCGGCCTCGCCCTCGTCTCCCGCGTCGCCGTCGAGGCCGACGTCGCCGCCCGCCGCCTCGCGATCGTCCCCCACCCGGCCACGCCGGTGATCCGGCCGCTGCACCTCGCCCACCTCGGCGCGCACCGGCTGACGCCGGCCGCCGCCGCGTTCCGCGCGCTGCTGCTCGCGCACCGGGCGGCGCGGCAGGCTCCAGGCTCCAGGCGCCAGGCTCCGGCAACCCGCAAGCCGCGCGGGGGCCGCGCACGTGGCGCGGCCAAGACCCGCCCAGCTCGCCGAGCCGACTGAAGGCTGGAGCCTGGAGCCTGGAGCCTGGAGCCTAGCCGTTCCCCAGGATTTGCCGGACGCGCTCGACCAGCCGCTCCAGCCCCCAGCCCTTCGAGATGTAGCCGTCGGCGCCCGCGTCCTTCGCGCGCACCTCGAGCTCCGCCTCGTCCACCGTCGAGTAGAGGTAGATGGGCGCGTCGATGCCGCGCTCCTCGCGGAAGAACCGGGCGACGTCGTCGCCGAACACCTGCGGCATCTGCACGTCGAGCAGGACGAGGTCGGGCGGCGGTCCCGAGAGGGTCGGCTCGGTGGAGGTCTCCACCTCGTAGCCGGCCTCCACCAGGGCCTGGCGGCTGGCCTCGAGGACGAGCTCGCTGTCGTCGATGATGAGGATGCGTCTCGGCACGGGCTGGATATTAGCGCGGTCCGGGGCGAATATCCGCCGCCGAACGACGTCAGGGGCGGCCACACGAAGACCCCGATCGTCCGAAACCCGAGGAAGGCCCATGCGCCCCGTCCGTATCCCGTCCCTGTCGCTCTCCACCCTCGCCCTCGGCGCGGCGGTGCTCGCGTTCGCGCCCGCCTGCGACGACGCGGAGGAGGGCGGCGACGCCGCCCCCGCCCCGGTCTCGAAGGGCAAGCGCGGCGAGTCCTGCGAGTTCCGCAACGACTGCGAGGCGCACCTCGCCTGCGTCAACGAGGTCTGCATCCTCAACGACTACGAGGTGCCGCCGACCGCCCACGACTGCCGCGTCATCGAGTGCGCCGACGCGTTCGACTGCTGCGAGCGCAACCTGCCGCCCCAGTGCGAGCAGCTCGAGGCCGACTGCGCCGCCGGCGACCAGTTCGCCTGCAACCAGGCCCAGCAGATCTGCGGCTGCGACGACTGGGCCTGCGAGGACAACGTCTGCTCGTTCCGCGTGTCCTGCGCGAACGACGCCGACTGCCCGGGCCAGCTCCCGCAGTGCGTCGACCGCCTCTGCCGCCAGTGCGCCAGCGACGCCGACTGCGTCGTCTTCGGCGGCGGCACCTGCGATCCGACCGGCACCTGCCTGCCGCGCTGCAGCTCCCGCACCGACTGCCCGTACTTCCACGACTGCCAGGACGGCGTCTGCGTGGAGACCGGCTGCCTCGACGACCGCGAGTGCATGGCCTTCCTGCGCAGCCCGCTCGCCATCTGCGCCTCGGGCGTCTGCTCGCTGCGCTGCGAGACCGACGCCGAGTGCAACCCGAACGGCTACGCGTTCCAGGCCTGCGTCGACGGGCAGTGCGCGTACCAGGGCTGCAACACCGCCGAGGAGTGCCGGATCTTCCTCCAGGTGCCGCCGGGCAGCGACGTCGAGGTGGTCTGCGACTGACGGCCGCGCGAGCGGACGGCTAGGATGCCCCGTCTTTCGCCCGGGGGTCCGTCCTTGTCCGCGCCGCTCGCCGTCGCCTCCGCCGTCCGCGAGGTCCGGGTCTTCCGGACCGGCGCGGTGGTGATCCGCGAGGCCACGCTCGACGGAGCATGGCCCGCGGCGATCGCCCTCGAGGGCCTCCCGCTCTCGCTCGAGGACGACACGGTCCGCGTCGAGGTGCGCGCGGAGGGCGCGCCGCGGCCCGCCGACCTCCGTGTCGAGCTGGTGGCCCCGCCGGCGGGCGAGGGCCTCGCCGGCCCCGACGAGCAGGAGCTCGCGCGCGCCGCCGACGAGGTGCAGGCGATCCGCAACCGGATCGGCCGCCTCGACTGGGAGCTCTCGCTCTTCCCGCAGCTGCTCCCGAGGCTCGCCGATCCGCGGGAAGGACGGCAGCCGAGGCCCGCGCCGGCGGACGCCTGGGCGTCGCTCCTGCCGTGGGTGGCGGAGCAGGAGTCGAGGCGCGCCGACGAGCGCGCGGCGCTGGTCGCGGAGCTGCGGCGGGCGCAGGAGGCGCACGCGCGGCTCGTCCGCCGCCAAGACGAGACGCGGGCCGCGGCCGACGGACGCCTGGCGCGGCTCTCGAAGCGGGCGACGCTGCGGCTCGAGGGCGGCGCCGGCGCGGGCGCGGCGGTGCTCCGCCTCGAGTACGTCGTCCCCGGCGCGCGCTGGGCGCCGACCTACCTGCTGCGCGTCGGCCGCGACGGCCGCTCCGCGGAGCTGTCGGTCCGCGCGGTGGTCGCGCAGCGCACCGGCGAGCGGTGGGAGGGCGTGAAGCTCTCGCTGTCGAGCGCGGAGCTCGCCCGCGAGCAGGAGCTGCCCGAGCTGCCGTCGCTGCGCATCGGCCGCGCGCAGCCGCCGCCGGCGAAGC
>CAZDGH010000292.1:0-7737 GCA_964504805.1 uncultured Myxococcales bacterium
ACGGCGCGGCGCCGGTCGCCTGCGGCGGCCGCGACTGCGACGACGCCAACGACGCGGTCGGCCCGGGCCATGACGAGGTGTGCAACGGCGTCGACGACGACTGCGACGGCGGCACCGACGTCGGCGCGACCGACGCCCTGCCCTACTACGGCGACGGCGACGGCGACGGCTTCGGCCGCGGCGCCGAGGCGGGCGTCGCCTGCACGCCGCCCGCGGGCTTCGCGGCGAACGCCGACGACTGCGACGACGCCGACGACACGGTCGGCCCGGGCACGACGCTCTACGCGGACGCCGACGGCGACGGCTACGGAGATCCGGCGGTGCCGCGGGTCGCCTGCAACGCCGTGGTGGGCTTCGTCGAGGACTCGACCGACTGCGATCCCTTCGACCCGAACGGCCACCCGGGCGCGGCGGAGGCCTGCCTCGACGGCACCGACGACGACTGCGACGGCACCGCCGACGAGGACTGCCCCGTCTACCACTGCGGCGTGATCGCCGCCGACGAGACCTGGAGCCCGGCGCCGCTCGGCCACTACGTCGGCTGCGACGTCCGCGTCGAGGGCCCGGTGGCGCCGACGCTCACCATCGAGGACGGCACGGTGGTGGTGTTCGCGGCGAACACCGGCCTGGACGTCGGCCTGAACCGGCCCGGCGAGCTGGTGGTGCAGGGCGGCGCCCTCGGCGTCGAGCTCCGGAGCGAGACCGGGACGCCGGGCGCCTGGCGCGGCGTCTACCTAGGCGGCGTCTCGGCGGCGACGCAGGTCAGCGGGCTCACCGTCCGCGAGGCGGCGCGGGGCGTGCTCGTCGACGCGTCGGTGAACCTCACCCTCGACGCGCTCACCGTCGCGTCATCGAGCGGCGACGGCGTGGTCTTCGACCCGCTCGGCGGCGCCGGGCAGCTCACCCTCACCGGCTGCGCCGCCGACGACAACGGCGGCGCCGGCATCCGCGCCGACGCCGGGACCCTGGTGCTCGACGGCTGCGACGTGCGCCGCAACGCCGGGGCCGGGGTGCACGCCGCCGGCGCGGGCTTCGCCGCGACCGCGCTCCGGGTCGAGGGCACGCGGGTCGACGGCGCCGGCGCGGGCGGCGACGGCCTCGTGGTCGACGAGACCACGCCGATCCTGGCCTTCTCGGCGTTCGCCGCGACCGGCAACGCCCGGCACCCGGTCAACCTCGGCAGCCCGAACGCGCTCCTCGATCTCGACGCCGCGTCGTCGTACGGCGGCAACGGCGTGGACGTGATCCTGGTGAGCGGCGACGACCTCTACGAGAGCGGCACCATCCCGGCCCTGCCGGTCCCGGTGCGTCTCGCGACGGGGCTGGTGCTCTTCCCGGCCTTCGGCAGCGTGCCGGTGGTCGACGTCTCCGGCGCGACCCTCGAGGTCGCGGACGGCCACGGGATCCGCGTCGGCGGCGGCGCCGAGGCCGAGCTGAACCTGGTCGGCGCGACGGTGCGCGGCGTGACCCCGGGCCCCGGCGCGTGGACCTCGGTCGCCTACGAGGTCGGGGCGCGCGGCCGGGTCAGCGGCTCGACGATCCAGGGCGGCGGCGGCGACGGCTTCGGCGACGTGAAGCTCGTCGAGGCCGGCGTGCCGGTCACCGGCAGCACGCTGCGCGACTCGGCGGCGTACGGCATCTACTGCGACGGCGGCTGCGGCGGCTACGCGGCGGACACGGCGACCGGCAACACCTTCGCCGGCGTGGCGCTCGGGGATCGGAACTGAGATGAGGCGCGCGCTCGTGGTGGTCCTGGCGGCGGGCGCGGCCTGCGTCGACCCGGCGGTGTCGGAGTGCGCCGCGGACGCCGACTGCACGGACGGCGAGACGTGCCAGGACGGCGCCTGCGAGCCCGCCTGCGCGGCGCCGGAGTGCCTGCCCGGCGTCTGCGGTCTGGTCACGGCGGCGTGCGGCGCGAGCAGCGAGTGCGGCTCGTGCGCGGAGGGCCTCGTCTGCGGCGCCGTGCAGCCGAACATCTGCGCGCCGTGCGCGCCGAAGACGTGCGAGGGGGAAGGCGCCGAGTGCGGCGCGCTCGACGACGGCTGCGGCGGGACGCTCGACTGCGGCACCTGCGCCGAGGGCGCGTGCGGCACCGGCGGCGCGGCCGCCAACGAGTGCCCCTGCGTGCCGCAGCTCGGCAGGTTCGTGGCGCTCGAGGACGATCCTGCCGATCTGTCTCGCGACGTGCTCGTCGGCGACCCGCTGGTCTCGGTCGAGGGCGCGACCACGTGGCTCTATTTCTCCACCGCCCTGACGTTCACGCCGCAGACGCCCGGCAGCGCGCTCGCCCGGGTGCCGCTGCTGTCGCCGTCGGAGCTCGACGCATCGCGCCTCGAGCTCGTGCCGGACACCGCGCCCGGCTCCGGCTGGGTGTCGTCCTTCTCGCTGGGCAGCGGCGGCCTCGAGCTGTTCTTCGGCTCGTCGCACCCCGACGGCGACAGCGAGGACCCCGAGCTGTACGTCCTGCACCGCGCGAGCGTGGAGGCGCCGTGGGAAGGACCCGTGCGCCTCGAGGCGCTCGGCGAGCCCGGCGGGATGGATCCGGCGTTCTCGCCGCTGCTCCTGCCCGGCGAGCGCTGGCTCCTCTACCAGGACGCCGCCGGCCCCCGCCTCGCGCGCCGCGCCTCGACCACGCCGGGAGACGCCGGGTTCGTCGCCGAGCCCGGCGCGCCGTTCGCCGACCCGTTCGACGGCGACCACACGCACGTGAAGCTCCACGCGGCGAAGCTCGCCTGCGACGGGTCGGCGGTGGTGTACGTGCGGGAGATCTTCTTCGCCGACCGCCCGTCGACCTCGGATCTGCGGCAGGTCGAGCTGGTCCCCGGCGATCCGCCGGCGTTCCGGACACCGGAGCCGTACACGCGGGTGACGATCCCGGAGGGCCAGGGCCTCGTGCTCGGATTCGCCGAGCACCCCGACTGCTCGACCGTCTACTTCGCCGCGAACAGCAACCTCCTGCACCGGTCGGTGCGCTGCGGGCCGTAGCGCTCCCGGCGGCCCGATCCAGCGGTCGCCCGGTCCCGCGGGTGCGAGCGACGTCGCCGGATGAACCCGGCGGCGTCCCCGGTTCGTCGCCGTCATGAACTCCCGCTCTGCTCTCCTGGCCGGCCTCGTCGTCGCCCTCGCCTCGCCCGCGCTCGCCTCCGTGCCCGTCGCCGAGGTGGACGAGGACGGCGTCGCGCGGCTCTTCCCCGCCGAGACCTCCGGCAGCTCCTTCCGCCTCGGCACCTCCGACCCGGCCGCCGCCGGCCCGCTCTTCGACCTGGACGACGACGAGGCCACGCCCGGCACCCTCGGCAAGCTGCGCTACTGGTCGACGGAGGGCCACCAGGTCAACTACGCGAGCGGCAAGCCGTCGAGCCGCACCGTGCGCCTCCACCTCCGCCCCGGCGGCGGCGAGCAGCGCTACACCTGGCGCGACGGCGCGGCCGACCACGGCTACCTGGCCAACGCCGGCGATCTGCTCAACTTCGAGGCCACCGTCTACGCACGCGTGCACGGCGACCGCGGCGGGCACCACTCGATGACCTGGAAGCTGCGCGGCGGTCGGCACACGAAGCCCGAGGTCGACCTCGCGAGCTGCGTCGGCATGGACGTCCCGTTCGGCGGCGAGGCGCCGCGGGCCTTCCGCGAGCTCGACCACCCGACCTACGACCACCTGCCGCTCGAGCCGCGCTTCGACTACCAGCTCCAGGAGGACCGCTGGGTCGGCGTGAAGATCGTCTCGTACCTCGTGCGCGGCGGGACGCGGAACCTGCTCTACCTCGACACCGACCCGTTCGACGCCGCCGGCGCGCCGCAGAACCGCTGGCGCCTCTACACCGAGTGGCGCGACCTCGAGGGCACCTCGACCGGCACCTACGACCGCGCCGCGACGTGGGCCGGGTGGGAGACGACGTTCCGCGTCGACGGCTGGGACCGCGTCGACTTCGCGCTGCCTTCGGCGCGGGAGATCGTGCCGCCGGTCGAGTGAAGCGCGGCGGCAGAATTGCTCGGCGGGCGCGAGCTACCGCAGCAGCACCCGGCGCAGGATGGCGCCGTAGTTCTCGTCGTCGGTGCCGTAGAACAGCTCCGCCTCGCCGCTCTCCGTCTCGCGGATCGCCACGCTCTCGATCTTCACGCCGTTCGCCGTGGCGAGGACCTCCGGCGCGGCGGCGGGCACGAAGTCGACGCCGCCCGCGCCCGCCACGAACGCGCCGACGCGGAGGATCGCGCCGAGGAACGGCCCGTCGTCGTCGTCGGGGTCGAACGCCGAGGCGACGACGACGCCGCCTTCGGCGTCGATTTCCATCGCGACCACCGGCCGGTTGATCCCGAGCTCGCCGGGCACCTCGACGCGCGCGGACTTGAACGCCCCGAAGCGGAGCGGATCGAGCTGCATCGGCGCCCAGCGCAGCTCCGTGGCGGTGCTGCCCTGGTTCCGCTCCGCGTAGACGAAGACGAGCTGGCCGCCGACGAGCGCGACCGCGCTCCCCTCGACGTTGTGCACCGGGACCGGCCACGGCGCGGCTTCCGAGAGCCGCACGTCGTCGCCGACCACCTCGGCCAGAAAGACCCGCTGGAAGTCGCTGCCGTCGTCGCCGCTCTCCAGGAGGAGCACGCGCTGCGTGCCCGGGATCCGCGCGGCGCTCTCGAGATCGTGGCTCGGGCCGAGGGGCGCGGGCCACTGCACCGGCAGCGCCTGCGAGAGGACGCCCTCCGGTGTCGTCGCCGCGGAGACGAAGCTCAGGCGCGGACGGCCGAGCTCGATCCGCTCGCCGGCCGCGTCGTTCTTCGCGTCGTGTACGGCCAGGAAACGATCTCCGGAGAGCCACACCAGCCCGCTCAGGTCGGGCAGCGTCGACACCGGGCTCGCCGCCGCCGGCCCGGTCTGCTCCTCGCAAGCGCCGGCGAGCGCCGCGAGCACCGCGACGATCGCCCGGCGCGGGTCCCGTCCGGCGCTCCGCAGGTGATCCCCGGTCTCCACCGCCGCGACGGTGGAGATGCGCGAAGGCGCGTGCACGCGCGTCCATGCGGGCCCCCGGACGGACGTCCTCGAAGAGGGCCGTTCGCTCCCCCGCCCCGGTCACGAACTCCTCGCAGGCGGTCCGCCCGCTGCGCCACCTCCGCCTGCCGGACAGACGCCCACGCCGTACGTGAACCCCACCTCGCCACCTCGGGACGGGCGGGCCCGGCGTCCGGCCCTCGCGGCCCGGTGGCGACCGGCGGCGTCGAGGTCGGAGAGGCGAGCCCGCCGGTTCCCGCCATCGCCGCTTCGTGCTCTCCTCGCAGCTCCACGGAGTCGACGGGGGAACGATGCGCCGCTCCACGCACATGGCGGGACAGGTCGCGTGCTGCGCCCTGCTGCTCTCGGCCGGCGCCGCCCGCGCAGAGGCCTGGCCCGAGCTCGCCTCGCCCGCGCCCGGAGGCGGCGGCGAGAACGACGCCGCGCTCGTCCTCGGCGCCGAGGACTACGCCTTCGTGCCCGACGTGCCCGGGGCGAGGCAGAACGCCCGCGACTTCTACGCGTACCTCACGCGCACGCGCGGCATCCCGCCCTCACGGGCGACCCTGCTCCTCGACGCCGAGGTCACCGACGACGCCATCCGCGAGCACGCCGCCGGCACGGCCGCGAAGGTGAAGCCCGGCGGCACGCTCTGGCTCGTCTACATCGGCCACGGCGCGCCCGCCGAGGACGGCAAGGACGGCGTGCTCGTCGGCGCCGACGCCCAGCAGACCGTCGCCAACCTCTACCGGCGCAGCGTGCGGCAGTCGGAGCTCCTGGCGCTGCTCGCGAAGGGCCGGCAGCGGCGCACGGTCGTGATCCTCGACGCCTGCTTCTCCGGCCGCGGCGCGACGGGCGCGGCGCTCGTCGAGGGCCTGCAGCCGCTGCTCCCGGTCGCCGCGAAGGCGCCGGCGGCGGGCACGCTCGTGCTCACGGCGGGCGCGGCCAACGAGTTCGCCGGGCCGCTCGCGGGCGCGGCCCGACCGGCCTTCAGCTACCTCGTGCTCGGCGCGCTGCGCGGCTGGGGCGATCGGAACGCCGACGGCGCGGTCACGGCGGAGGAGGCCGTCATCTACGCGCGCGAGGCGATCGCCGCGACCGTGAAGGATCGCCGGCAGACGCCGGAGCTCTCCGCGGCGAACGCCGCCGAGGTGCTCGCGAAGGGCGGCACCGAGAAGGGTCCCGACCTCGTGGCGATGGTGCTCGGCGGCGCTGCCAAGGCCCCGCCGCCGGACGTCCCGGGCGGCCCCACCATCAAGCGAGGCACGGTCACGAGCGCCACCGGCGACCTGACGGTCGACGCGAAGCCGCGCGAGCTCGTGCGGCTCGAGCTCACGGATCCCGCCGGGAAGACCCTCGCGGTCGCTTCCCCCTACAAGAACCCGGCGGCCGCGCCCGGGACGTGGAAGGTGGTCGCGCGCGCGGCGGGGCACGAGGTCCAGAGCCTCGTCGTGCAGGTGCCGCCCGACGAGACCACGCTCGCGAAGCTCGAGCTGAAGCCGCTCGGCGGCCTGAAGGTGACGGGCACGCCCGCGGGTGCCGCCGTGAAGATCTCCGGGCCCGGCGGCTTCGCCGACACGAGCGGCCTTCCCTGGGAGGCGTCGGGACTGCCCTCCGGCTCCTACCGCGTGGAGGTCACCCGCGACGGCTACGACCCGCTCGACCGCCTCGCCGAGGTGCGCGCGGGCGAGACGGCGACGGTGTCGGTCGCGCTCCCGAAGAAGGGCACCGCGGCAACGCTCGTCGCCGCCGGCTGGCGGGGCGGCACCGCGATCGACGTCGCCGCGCTCCGGGAGACCCGCGCGAACGTGCGCAGGGCCAGGCAGCGGCCGCTCCTCGTCACCGAGCTCCAGCATCTGGAGACGCTCCTGAAGCAGACGCCGAAGAACGCGGCGGATCGGCCGAACCTGCTGCACCGGCTGGCGGAGACCTACGCCGAGCTCGCGGCGACGTGCGCCCGCGAGGTGCGCGACGAGGAGGCGCGCGGCGCGAACGACCGCAGCGCGCAGGCGCGCAAGGTGCTGCTCGCCGCCCGCAAGCAGGCGATCGCGCACGCCGCGACGCTCACCCGCGACCATCCGACCCACGCGCGGCTGGACGAGGTGCTCCACGGGCTCGCCTTCGACTACGAGCTCGCCGGCGATCTCTCCAACGCGAGGAGCGTCTACTACGACCTGATCAAGCGCCACCCGACGTCGCGCCTCGTGCCTCACGCGTACCTGGCGTTCGCCGAGCTCTTCGCCGCGGAGGCCGCCGGCGATCCGTCGAAGCTCCCGCTCGCCGAGCAGGCCTACGCCGAGGTCGTGAAGTATCCGGCGCCGCAGAACGGGCTCTGGGCGTACGCGCGCTTCCGCCTCGCCGAGCTCGCCGCGTCGCGCGGCGAGCTGGCGCTCGCGCTCACCCACGCGAAGCACGTGCGCGCCGCCTGCGAGCAGCACCCGAAGCTGTGCGAGGCCGGCGCGCTCGCCTCGCTCGCCGCGCGGAAGACGGAGGAGTGGACGGCCGCGAAGCGCTAGATCGCGTTCATCGACCGGGCCCGCGTGGAGCTCGCGGACTGGACGGTCCAGCCGGACCGTCCGGACCGCCGGAGCCCACGGCGGATCGCGGGGTTGGCCGCGGCACCGGCCGTGCAATCCCGGCCCCCGCCGGCCGACGCCGGCGCCGCGGATCGCGGCCAACCCTCGGGGCTCCCCATGTCTCGCTTCGTCTCCGCGGCGGTCGCCGCCGCGCTCCTCGCCTCGCCCGCGCTCGCC
>CAZDGH010000293.1:0-7676 GCA_964504805.1 uncultured Myxococcales bacterium
ATCCCCTTGCTGGCGGAACACTTCCTGGGGCTCTTCGCCCAGGAGATGAATTTGTCGAAACCGGCGCTGAGCGCAGCCGCCTTGGCCGCGCTGCAGGGGTATGATTTCCCGGGCAATGTTCGCGAGCTGAAGAATATCGTCGAACGATCGCTCATCGAAAGCGGGGGCGCCGATATCGAGCCGGAGCATCTGCATTTTCTGCATCCCGCGCATGGACCGGAGCCCGGTGCGGCAGCCGGCATCACGCGTCCAGGTTCGATTAACGGCGAGGGTGGGCCGGTGGACTGCCGGGCTCCGAGCGACGAGGAGCGGATTCTCGCCTACGTCAGCCGGCACGGCACCATCAACAACACGGAGTGTCGTCGCCTGCTGGCGGTAGGGATGCACCGGGCCTGGTATCTCCTGCACAAGATGCACCAGGGCGGACAACTGAAACAGGAGAGCGGCCGCCGTTGGGCTCAGTACCGATTGCCTGACCCTCACCGTTCCTGAGATGAGCCCACAACCGCGTCCAGTAGCCCGGGAAAGGGGCAATGCTCGCAAAGGGCATTGGACTGTTGGCAGAAATCGCGTTCGATCTGGAGCAACCCCTGCTGGAGGGCGGCGGTGCGGAAAAAGCCCGGACGCGGCCCGCCGAAGGCGCTGCCGGCCGCCGCGCCGGCGAAGGGCCCGGGCGGCAAGCCCACGGGGCCGTCGCTCCGCGGCACCTCCGGCCCGTGGGCCGGCAAGATCTACCCGCTCGACAAGCCGGTCATCGGCGTCGGCCGGGTACCGCCGAACGAGATCGTCCTCGACGACGACTCGGTGTCCCGCGCCCACGCCGAGGTGGCGAAGGTCGGGGCGGGCTACGTGGTGCGCGATCTCGGCAGCGCCAACGGCACCACCGTCAACGGCCAGCCGATCGAGGAGCACCCGCTGAAGCCGGGCGACTCGATCCGCTTCGGCGTCATCGAGCTCACCTACAGCGGCCCGGCGGCGAAGGCCGAGGCCGGCCCCGGCGACCCGGCGGCGAAGCGCAAGAAGCTGCTCCTCGCCGCCGTCGGCGTGGTGGCGCTGTTCGTGACGCTCGGCGTGGTGAAGAAGATCCTCACGCCGCCCGAGCCCGATCCGAGCCTCGCGCAGCAGGACGCGACCCCCACCGCGGAGCAGGCGGTCGCCGAGCGCGAGGAGGCGATCGCGCGGCACAAGATCCGGATGCGCGGCTACATGGAGCAGAACGACTGGGACCGCGCCCTGGTCGAGGCCGACGCCATCGTGGCCCTCGACCCGATCAACCTCGACGCCCGCAAGGCCAAGACCGTCGCCCAGCGCGAGCAGGGCATGAAGACGCTCTTCGACGAGGCCAAGCGGAAGAAGGAGCTCGGCCAGGACGCGGAGGCCCTGGAGCGGTTCTTCCAGATCCCGAAGGACTCCGAGTACTACCGGCGCGCCCGCTCCGAGGTGCGCAACCTCGCCAGGGACGTGCTGGCGCCGAAGCTGAAGGGCGACTGCTACGGCTACCACAACGCCAACAACTACGATCAGTCCTACGAGATCTGCGGCCGGCTGCTCGACTACACCTGCCACTCCGACGACGCGCCGGTCGACGAGAAGGCGCTCAAGTACCGCAAGTACGCCGAGGGTCGGCTGAAGGGGAAGCGGCCCGACTTCAAGGAGTGGATCTGCCCGTCGGAGCTCGCCCACTGGTTCACGGAGGAGGACACCGTCTTCACCACCATGGTGAAGAAGGAGATCGAGAAGCTCTACCCCGAGCCCGCCATCTCCGACGCGATGAAGATCTACGCGCTCGAGGGCAAGCCGAAGCTCTCCTACGACGCCCTGAAGCGCCTCCGGGTGAACCAGAAGTTCAACAAGAGCTTCGCGCTCATCGACCAGCTCTCGGAGAAGCTCCAGATCGTCGACGGCAAGTTCACCGACGGCCAGACCCAGTTCCTCCAGGGCAAGATCGTCGAGGCCGATCGCGAGTGGGGCGTCGCCATCGAGAAGGACAAGGAGCTGATGCCGGCGAACCTCCAGTCGCACCTGATCAAGGAGATCCGCAAGAGCCTCGGCGACGGCTGGCACCGCGAGGGCACGAAGTACCGCGAGCGCAACCAGTGGAAGCTCGCGGCGGAGGCCTGGAAGAGGGGCGCCGAGCGCGACCCCTCGAACCTCGAGATCAACGGCGCGATTCGGAACCTCGAGGTGCAGGCCGACATGATCCTCTCGGGCGCGCCGGACTGCGGCGAGCTCAAGGATGCGCTGGCGCTCACCCGCGAGGGCTCCCCGGCCAACAAGAAGGCGCACGAGATGTTCAAGGAGCGCGACTGCCAGTAGCCGCCGACCGGCGGCGGCAGTCGTGCTAGGACGCTGCCCATGTCCGCGTCCGAGCCCCGCCGCGTCCTCACGCTGATCGACGGCTCCGGCTACATCTTCCGCGCGTACCACGCCATCCGCGCCGAGCTGCAGACGTCGCAGGGCCTGCCGACCCGCGCGGTCTACGGCTTCACCCGGATGCTGCTGAAGTCGCTGCGCGAGGCCTCGCCGACCCACGTGGCCCTGGTCTGGGACCGGGACGGCAAGGCGGTCCGGCAGGCGATCGACCCGAAGTACAAGTCGACCCGGCCGCCGATGCCGGACGACCTCAAGCTGCAGCTCCCCTGGATCCGCAAGGTCGTCGAGGGGCTGGCGGTGCCGCAGGTCGAGAAGCCGGGCTGGGAGGCGGACGACGTCATCGCCACCCTGGCCGACCGCGCGGTGGCGCACGGGTTCGACGTCGTCATCGTCACCGGCGACAAGGACTTCTCGCAGATCGTCTCGCCGCACGTCCGGCTCTACGACGGCATGCTCGACCGCTGGACCGGGCCCGCCGAGGTGGAGGCGAAGTGGGGCGTGCCGGTCTCGCGCTTCCTCGAGCTGCAGACGCTCCTCGGCGACGCCATCGACGACATCCCCGGCGTCCCCGGCGTGGGCGAGAAGACCGCCGCCGAGCTGGTGAACCGGTTCGGCACCGCCGAGGCGGTGATCGCCGCCTGCGAGCGCGGCGAGGTGACGAAGAAGAAGGCCGCCGAGGGGATCGTCGCCGCCAGGGAGCAGCTGAAGCTGAACCACGAGCTGGTGCGCCTCCGGCGCGACCTCGAGCTGGAGGTCACGCCCGAGGACCTCGCGCGGCGGGTGCCGGAGCCGGCGCGGGTGCAGGCGCTCTTCCGCGAGCTCGAGTTCTACGCGCTGCTCCGCGAGCTGCCGGCGATCCTGCCGAAGGAGGCCGCGCAGGCGCTCTCCTCCGAGGGGCCACCGGCGACGCCGGCGGCCGCGATCGCGCCCGCCGACGCGTGGGAGGCGCCGCCGACCGAGCTGGTCACCACGCCCGAGGCGCTGGCCGCGGTGCTCGCCCGCGTCCGCGACGCGCCGAAGGTGGGCCTGCGGGCGGCGCCGCCCGACGAGCTGGTGCCTGGGCCGAGGAAGGGCCGGCTCGCGGGCGTCGCGGTGGCGGTCCCCGGCGGCCCGGCGGCGTACCTGCCGGTGGGCCACCGCGGGCTGCTCGTCGGACCGCAGCTCGATCCGGCCCGGACCCTCGCGGCCCTCGGCGAGGCGCTCGCCGGCAAGGCCTGGGTCGGGATCGAGACCAAGCGCGACCTGGTGCTGCTCGCCGACGCGGGGCTCCCGCTCCACGGGCCCGCCGGCGACGCGGAGCTCGCCTGCTACCTGCTCAACCCCGGGCGGAAGACCTTCGAGGCCGCCGACCTCTCCCGCGAGAAGCTCGCCTGCGAGCTCGTCGAGTACGGCGCGGTCGCGGGGGTGGGGAAGGAGCGGAAGCTCCTCGCCGACCTGGCCCCGGACGCCGCGGCCGCCTGGATGGGCCGGAGCGCCGCGGCGATGGTCGAGGTCGAGGCCCGGCTCGGCGCGGAGCTCGAGGCGCAGGGGCTCGGCGGCGTCTACCGCGAGCTCGAGCTGCCGCTGGTGCCGATCCTGGCCCGGATGGAGCGCACCGGCATCCGGGTGGACGTCGAGGAGCTCCGCGCCCTCGGCCGCGAGCTCGATCGCGAGATCGCCAAGCACCTCGCCGCCTGCCACGAGGCCGCCGGCCACGAGTTCAACGTGGCCTCGCCGAAGCAGCTCGCCACGGTGCTGTTCGAGGAGCTCGGGCTGCCGGTGGTGAAGCGCACCAAGACCGGGCCCTCCACCGACCACGAGGTGCTCGAGAAGCTCGCCGAGCAGCACCCGCTGCCGCGGGCGATCCTCGAGCACCGCTCGGTGGCGAAGCTGAAGAGCACCTACGTCGACGCGCTGCCGCAGCTCGTCGAGGCCGACGGCCGCATCCACACCACCTTCTGGCAGGCGGTGGCGGAGACCGGGCGGCTCTCCTCGAACGACCCGAACCTGCAGAACATCCCGATCCGCACCGCGGCCGGCCGCCGCATCCGCGGCTGCTTCGTCGCCGACGAGGGCTTCGAGCTGGTCTCGGCCGACTACTCGCAGATCGAGCTGCGCATCCTCGCCCACGTCACCGAGGACCCGGGCCTGGTCGGCGCGCTCAACGCCGGCGCCGACGTCCACGCCCGCACCGCCTCCGAGGTGTTCGGGGTGCCGGAGGCGGACGTTACCGCCGACCAGCGGCGCATCGCCAAGATGATCAACTACGCGGTGGCGTACGGCCTCTCCGCCTACGGCCTCTCCACGCGGCTCGACATCCCCGGGGCGGAGGCGAAGGAGATCATCGCCCGCTACTTCGAGAAGTACGCCGGCGTCCGCGCCTGGATCGACCGGCTCCTCGCCGAGGCGAAGGCGACCGGCGTGGTGCGCACCCTCGACGGGAGGCGCCGCTTCCTGCCCGACCTCGGCTCCCGGAACCACATGCTGCGGCAGGCCGCCGAGCGCGCCGCCATCAACATGCCGATCCAGGGCACCGCCGCCGACATCGTCAAGCGCGCCATGATCCGCGTCTCCGCGCGCCTCGCCCGCGAGCGGCTCCGCACCCGGCTCCTCCTGCAGGTCCACGACGAGCTCGTCTTCGAGGCCCGCCTCGACGAGCTCGACGCAGTGACGACCCTCGCCCGCGAGGAGCTCTCCGGCGCCGCCCAGCTCCGCGTCCCCCTCGTCGTCGACGTCGGCCACGCCCGCACCTGGGCCGGCGCCCACTCGCGCCGCGGCGAGGCTCCCGGCTCCAGGCTCCGGACTCCAGCAAGCGCGCCGCGTCGCGGCGCCGGTCCGCGGCGCGGTTGGCTGCGAGCACCGCAGCGCCGCACGACGGCCGGAGCCTGGAGCCTGGAGCCTGGAGCCTGGAGCCTGCCGCCCGGAGCCTGTTCCGGTACGAACGCCGCCACCGTTGTAGACTCTCCGACATGGCCACGGCCCTCCGCGACCTCGCATCCGAAGGTGTCTTCGCCGGCCTCGGCGAGAAGCTGCGCGACCTCGAGGCCGCGGTGTCGCGGCAGGAGGAGCGCTTCCACGCCATCCTCGAGATCGGCCGGGCGCTCGGCTCGACCCTCGATCTCGACGAGCTGCTCGCGCTGGTGATGGACAAGGTCACCTCCCTGATGGAGGCCGACCGGTCGACGCTGTTCCTCGTCGACGACGAGCGCGGGGAGATCTGGTCGAAGATCGCCCAGGGGCCGCGGATCCGGGAGATCCGGCTCCCGGTCGGCAAGGGCATCGCCGGCTTCGTCGCCAAGAGCGGCAAGCCGATCAACGTCAAGGACGCCTACCGCGACCACCGGTTCAACCCCGACGTCGACCGGGTCACCGGCTACAAGACCGGCTCGGTGCTCTGCGTGCCGCTCCGCGACAAGGCGGCGCGGGTCATCGGCGTCATCCAGGTGCTCAACAAGCGGGTCGGGCACTTCAGCCTCGACGACGAGTCGCTCCTCGCCGCCATCGGCTCGCAGGCGGCGGTCGCCATCGAGAACGCCAAGCTCTACCGGGCGGTGGTCTCGAAGAACATCGAGCTCACCGAGGCCCACACCAAGCTCTCCGAGGCCCTCGCCGAGCTCGACGTGCTCTTCGAGATCGAGAAGGAGATCTCGACCGCCGACGGCCTCGCGCCCCTCATCGACGGCATCGTCTCCCGCGCCATGGTGCTCTGCGGGGCGGAGGCCGGCTCGGTGCTGCTGGTGGAGGAGGACACCGGCCAGCTCTTCTTCAAGGCGGCCCTCGGCGAGCGCGGCGAGGACGTGAAGAAGTTCCGGCTCGGGCTGGGCGAGGGGATCGCCGGCCGCGTCGCCTCGAGCGGCGAGGCCATCGTCGCCAACGACGTCAGCAAGGAGCAGGCGTGGACGCCGCGGATCGCCCGGCGCCTCGGCTTCTCCACCCGCTCGGCGATCTGCGTGCCGATCCGCGCCGACGGCGAGGTGATCGGCGCCCTCGAGCTGCTCAACAAGCGCGGCGGCCACGGCTTCGACGACTCGGACCTGCGGCTGCTCACCCTCGTCGCCGGGCAGGCGGCGCGGGCGATCGAGGTCGGCCGCGGCCGCGAGGAGAAGGAGCGGGCGGTCCGCCTGGCGTCGATCGGCCAGATGCTCTCCGGCGTGCTCCACGACCTGAAGACGCCGATGACGATCATCTCGGGCTACGCGCAGCTGATGGCCACCGAGGCGGACCCCGAGGAGCGGGCGCGGTCGGCCGAGCTGATCCTGAAGCAGTTCGACCACGTCAACGCGATGACGCGGGAGCTGCTGCAGTTCGCCAAGGGCGAGCGCGCGCTGCTCGTCCGCCGCGTCTACCTGCACAAGTTCGTGGAGGAGCTCGAGGAGTACCTCCGCCGCGACTTCGAGGGGAAGGACATCGAGCTCAAGCTCCAGGCCGGCTTCAAGGGCGCGGCGAAGTTCGACGAGAACAAGATCAAGCGGCTCGTCTACAACCTCGCCCGCAACGCCGCGCAGGCGATGCCCGACGGCGGCCGCTTCACCATCGGCCTCGAGAAGCTCGACGGCGGGGACCTCGAGCTGCGCTTCAGCGACACCGGCGTCGGCATCCCCGACGAGATCGCCGACAAGCTGTTCCAGACCTTCGCCACCCACGGGAAGAAGGACGGCACCGGCCTCGGCCTCGCCATCGTCAAGAAGGTCGTCGAGGACCACGGCGGCGAGATCACCTACCGCTCGAAGCCCGGCAAGGGCACCACCTTCATCGTCCGGCTGCCGCAGTAGGAGGAGCGCATGAGCGACCCCGTCGTCCCGCCCGCGGAAGAGCTCGCCAAGGGATCGAAGCTGTTCAGCTTCCTCGACGAGGCCGGCCGGCGCCGGCTGCTCGCCAAGGCCCAGACGCGCCGCGTGGTCGCCGGCGAGACGGTCGTCCGGGAGAACGATCCCGGCGACTCGTTCTTCGTGATCCTGAAGGGCTCCGTGCAGGTCTCGGTGGACGACCTGGGCACCGAGAAGGAGATCGCCAAGCTCGGCGAGGGGGCGTTCTTCGGCGAGATCGCGGTGGTGACGAGCCAGCCGAGGAGCGCCACGGTGGTGGCGCTCGAGAACCTGCAGCTCCTCGAGTTCCCGAAGGCGGAGGTCGAGGAAGTGCTGAAGGACTACCCGAAGGTCCGCGAGGTCCTCGGGAAGGTCGGCGTGATGCGCTCCGAGGACACCCTGGAGAAGGTGCTCAAGGGCTGACCCGAGGCGCGCCGCGGCCGGGCCGCGTCTCCTCGGGCACCACCGCCTCGTAGAGCTCGACGACGACGCCGCCGAAGGCCGGGCGCCGCACGTCCT
>CAZDGH010000294.1:0-7650 GCA_964504805.1 uncultured Myxococcales bacterium
CGGGCGGCGGGCAGGTGCCGCGGCGCCGCGACCTCCGGCCGGCGCAGGGCGCGGCGGGCGATCACCTCGGGGTGCGCGGTGACGGTGCCGTCCTCGTCCACGTCCTCGAGGACGTAGGCGTCGCCGGCCCGGCCGGCGGCGTCGAAGACCTCGTAGCGCGCGCCGCTGCCGGCGGTGCCGGCGCCGTCGACGAGCCCGGCGGTCACCGGGACGAGGCCGCCGCCCGCGCGCCGCCACACCCGGAAGCCCACGTTGTCGAGCTCGGCGCCGGTGCGCCAGGCGACGGCGACGCCGCCGCGGCGGACCTCCGCGGAGAGCTCGATCACCGCCGCGTCGTTGGTGGTGTCGCCGGCGCGGTCGTAGACGAGGTAGCAGGGGGCGTCGCCGTTCGGCCCGCAGGTGCTCGGCGTCGATCGGTCGCGCGTCCGGGCGTTGTTCCCGGTCTCGGCGTAGAACGAGACGACGCCGTCGGTGGCCCACGACGCCGGGAGCAGCGCGTACGGGATGGCGAGCTCGATGAAGCTCCTGTTGCCGCCGAGATCGGTGGCGCTGCCGAGGACGCCCTCGATCGGCACGCCTTCGTACTCGACGAGGACGGTCCCGCCGGGGCCGCGCTCGATGGTGACCGTCGCCGTGGTGCCGTCCGGGAACAGCAGGTTCAGCGTCGCCGCCCAGGCGTTCTGGATGTAGCGGTTGAAGTCGAGCCGGAAGAACAGCGTGGTGTCGGCCGGGTCGTGGGTCACCCGGACGGCGTGGAGATCCTGCGGCGCGTTGCCGTCCGCCGGGTCGACGTAGACGATCGGCTCGTTCGCCCAGTCGCCGGGCTGCCCGTCGACGACGATCGCCGACGCCGCCGCCGCGGGGAGCGGCAGCGCGAGGAGCGCCGTGAGGACGAGGAGGTGCCCGCGCATCGGGCCCGATCCTACGCCGGGGCCCCGCGCGGCGCACGAATGTGGCCTGGATCACACCGCCGCGTCAGCGCGCCAGCACGTCCTTCACCAGCCCCGGGAGCTCCGGGGCGAGGGCGGCGAACGCCGGCACGGTCCGCTTCGCGTGCTTCTGCGGCGTCGCGTCCTTCCCGAGGCGGGAGACCGCGAGGGTGAGGCCCGACGCGTCCTGCAGGAGCTGCGCGTGGACGACCTCCTCGCCGTCCATGAGCGCGGCCATCTGCTGCTCGCACTCGTCGCCCTCGCACATCCCCGTCGTCATCCGCATCCGGAGGACGTCGGAGGCGGCGCGGAGGTCGGCGGGGCAGACCACCTCGTACCGGACGTCCGCCGAGAGCTCGGTGCAGATCGAGCTCTCGAGCTCCCCGGCGGTGGCCTCGAGGCCGGGCTGCGCCGACACCGGCCGGAAGACGAGCTTGACCCGCTGCGCCGGCGCCTCGAGCGGCACGTCCGGCGGCGGCGCCTCGGGGGTGCCGGCGCACGCCGCGGCGGCGAGGAGCGCGACCGGGGCGAGGCGCCTCACTTCGTCTCGCTGGCGACGGCGGACGGCCCGAGCGCCTCCTTCACCTTCCCCTCGAGGAAGGTGGTGGCGTCCTCGCCGTACCCGCTCGTGGCCATGGCGATGGCGCCCTTCTTGTCGACGAGGAAGACCGACGGGAGCGGGCTCTTGTCGCCGAGCCAGCGCTTCGCCACGAAGTTGAAGCGGTCCATCAGCACCGGGACGGTGACCTTGTGCTGCTCGATGAGCTTCTTCACCTCGGCCTGCCCCGCCTCCTCCTTGTCGATCGAGACGAGCAGCACCCGGAGCCCCTGCGCCTTGTACTTGTCCTGCAGCGACTGGAGGAACGGCATCTCCTTCTTGCAGGGCCCGCACCAGCTCGCCATGAACGAGACCAGCACGACCTTGACGCTCGGGTCCTCGGAGTCGGAGCCGACCATGTTGCCGAGGGAGATCACCGCCGCGCCCGCGTCCTTCGGGTTGTAGGGCTTGAGGGTGAACTCCGGCGCCTCGTCGCCGATCTTCAGCACCGGGACGATCTTCTCGGCGGCCGCGAGGGCCGTCGCCGGGAGGAGGAGGGAGAGGAGGAAGAGTACCGCGCCGGTCTTGCTCGCCATCGAGTGGAGGCCTCCCTGGCCCTGGCTGTGCGTCGTCGTCACGAGAGCTTCGCCGCGATCGCCGCCGCGAGCCCGTCGAGCGGCAGCTCGTGCTGCGATCCGTCCTTCATGTCCTTCAGCTTCGCCTTCCCCGCCTCGAGCTCCGCCCGGCCCAGCACCACCGCGAGCCGCGCGCCCCGCTTGTCCGCGCGCTGGAGCTGGCGCTGGAGCTTGCCGCCGCGCAAGTCTACCTCGACTTTGAGCCCGAGCTTCCGCACCTCGCCCGCGAGGGGGAGCGCGCGGTCCCGTCCGGCCTCGTCGGCGTAGACGACGAAGACGTCCGGCCGGGCGAGGGGCAGGCCCTTCGCCTGCGCGTGGAGCGCCGCAAGCCGCTCGACGCCCATGGCGAAGCCGATCGCCGGGGTCGGCGGGCCGCCGAGGCTCTCGACCAGGCCGTCGTACCGTCCGCCGCCGCACACCGCCGTCTGCTGGCTCGAGCCGAGGGCCGAGGCGAGCAGCTCGAACGCCGTGCGGGTGTAGTAGTCGAGGCCGCGGACGAGCCGCTTGTCGAGCTCGTAGGGGATCCCGAGCGCGTCGGCGCCGGCGCGCACCCGGGCGAAGTGCGCGGCGCACGGCTCGCAGAGCCGCTCGTACGACGCCGGCGCGCCCTCGGTCACCTTCCGGCAGCCCTCGTTCTTGCAGTCGAGGACGCGGAGCGGGTTCTTCTCGAGGCGCACCCGGCAGTCGCCGCACAGCTCCGCCTCGCGGCCGCGGAGGAACGCCTGCAGCGCCTCGAGGTCGGCCGGCCGGCACGCCGCGTCGCCGAGGCTGTTGAGCCGGAGCACCACGCCGGTGAGCCCGAGGCCCTCGATGAGGTCGCGGCAGAGCGCGAGCACCTCCACGTCGAGCTCCGGCTGCGGCACGCCGAAGGCCTCGCAGCCGACCTGGAAGAACTGCCGGTAGCGGTGCTTCTGCTGCCGCTCGTGGCGGAACATCGGGCCGAAGTACCACCAGCGCTGCACCGGGTCGGAGGCGCCGAGGCCGTGCTCGACGAAGGCGCGCACCGCGCCGGCGGTGCCCTCGGGGCGGAGCGCGAGCAGCTTCTCGCCGCCGCGCTCCGGGAACGTGTACATCTCCTTGCCGACGATGTCGGTGGCCTCGCCGACGGCCCGGGCGAAGAGCGCCGTCTCCTCGACCACCGGCGTGTAGACCTGGTCGAAGCTGTAGCGGCGGAAGACGTCGCGGACGACCGCGAGCACCTCCTCCCAGACGAAGGCGTGGAACGACGCCTCCTCGGCCTTCACGGTCGGGAGGACGTCCTTCATCCCCTTCACCGAGGCGATCTTCACGGCACCACCTTCCCCTTGCCGATCGGCTCGCCGAGCTTCACCGGGACCTCGGGGGCGAGCCGCTCGTCGAGCGTCACCCGCCCCGGCTCGAACAGCAGGATCACCGTCGAGCCCATCTCGAACACGCCGAGCTCGTCGCCCTTCCCGATCTCGATCGGCTCCTTGTAGCGGACGCGGGCGCCGGGGAGCTTCTCGTTGGTGAGGATGCGGTCGTACGTCGCGCGGATGCGGCCGACGCAGGTCGCGCCCACGGCGATCTCGGCGACGCGGCCCACCGGCGTGTCGAGGTAGGTGACGAGGCGCTCGTTCACCGCGAACAGCTCCGGGACGCCGCGGACCGAGGGCCGGTTCACCGGCCAGAGCTGCCCGGGCACGTAGGCGTAGCCGGCGATCTTCCCGCGGCACGGCGTGTGGATGCGGTGGTAGTCGCGGGGCGAGAGGTAGATGGTGACGTAGGCGCCGCCGGCGAAGCGCCTCGCCTCGTCGGCGTCGGCGAGCAGCGCGTCGAGCGTGTAGTCGAAGCCCTTCGCCTGCACCAGCTTCCCCTCGCGCGCCACCCCCGAGAAGCTCACCGCGCCGTCCACCGGCGAGACGACGACGTCGTCGCCCGGCGCGATCGGCCGCGCCCCGTCCTTGAGCCTGCGGGTGAAGAACTCCGCGAAGCTGTCGTAGGCGTCGATCGGCTTCTCCGCCTCCTCGAGGTTCACGTCGTACTGCCGGGCGAAGGCGCGGATGGCCGCGCGGTGCAGCGACGGCGGCGCGTCGAGTCGGGTCGCCCTGCCGACCGCGCGCGAGAGCGAGCTCTTCGGCACGAACTTCATCAGGGTGAGGAACGCGAAGTCTCTCATGGGGCGCGGAACCTAGCGGCTTTCGCCGGCTCCGTCGACGGCGGCGGGCGGCCGCGACGCCTTCCGCGCTACACTCGGCGAAAGCGAACCATGCGCCCCCTCTCCGCCCACGCCCTGGCCGCGCTCGCGGCCCTCCTCCTCCCCGCTTCCGCGCTCGCCGCCGACGCCGACGGCGACGGCGTCACCGACACGACCGAGTGCGCCCGCGACGGCGTCGACTGCGGCGCCGCCAACGACGACTGCCCCGACACCGACGGGGACGGCACCCGCGATCCCTGCGACTCCGACGACGACGGCGACGGCATCCCCTCGCGCCTCGAGGGCCTCGGCGACCCGGATCGCGACGGCACCCCGAGCTACCGCGACGAGGACGCCGACGGCGACGGCGTCCTCGACGTCGACGAGGGCTACGAGCAGGGCACCCTGGTCGATCGCGACTGCGACCAGAACCCCGACTTCCTCGACCCGGTGAACGACGGCGCGTGCATCTCCCGCACCTCGTCGACGGTGTCGCTCGAGCCCGCCTCGGCGCTCGCCGACGGCCAGGACGCGATCGTGGCGGTGGTCGACCTCCGCGGCGAGGACGGCAGCGCCATCGGCGAGGGCTACGCGGTGACGGTGGGCGCGGTCTTCGAGGAGCCGCCCGGGATCGCCCGGGCGCAGGCGAACGCGGCGTTCGACGACGAGCGCGCGGCGTACGTCGCCGAGCTGCGCTCCGCCACCGTGGGCCGGGGCCACCTCGAGGTGCAGGTCGGCGCCCTCCAGCTCGCGGCCCAGCCCGCCTTCGCGTTCCTCGGGGTGGACGCCCTCGACCCGGCGGCCTCCACGGTCGAGGCGTCGGCGCCGAGCGCGCCGGCGGACGGCGACGCCACCATCGAGATCGCGGTGTCGCTCCGGAACGCCGCGGGCGTGCTCCTCGTCGAGGTCGCCGACCCGGCGCAGCTCGCGGCGCAGCTCGACGTCGAGGCGCCGGCCGAGCTGGCGGCGCCGCTCGCCCTCGGCGACGACGGCGTGTTCCGTGCCTCGCTCCGCTCCGAGCGCCCGGCGACGATCCTGGTGCGGGCGTCGGCCCGCGGCCCGCGCGAGGACGACTTCGTCCGGCTCGCCGGCGGCGCCACCGTCGAGTTCGTGGGCGCGGTGTTCCTCGAGCTCTCCCACGCGCTGGCGGTGGATCGCGCCGCGTCCGGCGAGACGGTCCCGGGCTCGCTGGCCGTCTCGAACGTCGGCCGCGCCGACGCCAGCGGCTACGCGGTGGAGCTCTCGGGCGACGGCCTGGTGCCGACGGCGGCGTTCGGCCCCGACGGCAAGCTCGAGGAGCTCGCGCCCGGCCGGTTCGCGCTCCCGGCGATCGCCGGGGAGGCGACGCTGCCGCTCACCTACGAGGCCCTCGTCACCGCCCCGGCCGGCGCGTCGGCGACGCTCGCCGCCACCGTGCTCGACCCCGACGGCCGCGCCGCCGCCGGGCCGCTCGAGGCCTCGCTGCGCCTGTCGCGGCCGCCGTTCGCCGAGGGCTGCGCGCTCCCCGGCGCCGCCTTCGCCCCCCTCTTCCTCCTCGGGCTCGCCCTCGGCGGCCGCCGCCGGCGGTAACCCCGCGGCCCGTCCGGGATTTCCCTTCCGGGCCGCCTCGCCCGCGGGCTAGGATCCGCGCCATGTCCGCCAAGCGGATCCTGGTCATCGACGACGAGGAGATCCTCCGGCTGATGGTCCGGGACGTCCTCGCGCTCGAGGGCCACGAGGTCGACGTGGCGTCGAGCGGGGAGGAGGGCCTCGAGGCCTTCGGCGGCGCCGCCTACGACCTGGTCGTCACCGACAACAACATGCCGGGGATCGAGGGCCTCGAGGTGCTCCGCCGCATCCGCGAGGCGAACCCCGACGTGCCGGTGATCCTGATGACCGCGTTCGGCAGCCTGCAGGTGTCGATGCAGGCCCACGAGCTCGGCGCCGCCGGCTACCTGCTCAAGCCGTTCGACGACATCTCGGCGATCACCCGCGAGGTGTCGCGGGTCTTCGCCCGGCTCGAGCGCGAGCAGTCGCTCCGGAAGAAGCTCACCAAGTAGCGCGCAGGAGGGGACTTGCCGAGGGGGGCAGCGAGGTCGTCGGCCTGGGCGGTCGCCGCGTGGCTCGTGCCGGGGCTCGCCCTCGCGCAGGCCGGCGCGATCCTCTCCACCGTGCCGCGGCCCGGCGCCGATCCGCTGTTCGGTCGCGCCGACGTCGCCGGCAAGGTCTTCGTCGACCTCGACGGCGACGGCGTGGCCTCGGCCGGCGAGCCGCCGCTGCCCGGCGCGATCGTGCTGCTCGACGTGGGCCTGTTCGCGATCGCCGACGCCCGCGGCCGGTACCACCTGCGCGACGTGCCGCCGGGGCAGGCGCTCGTCTCGGTGGACGCCTCCTCGCTGCCCGCGGGCACGACGCCGCCCCCGGCCGCGGTGCTCGAATTGCCGCCCGGCGCGCTCGCCGTCGTCGACGTGCCGGTCGCCGCGACGCTCGAGGAGGAGCGCCTCGGCCGCACCCGGCGGACGGGCTTCAAGGCGTTCCCGAAGGTGACCGAGCTGCCGGTGTCGGTGGCGGGGAACACCGCCGACTTCAAGGTGGTGGCGAACGGCGTCACGGTGCCGCTGCCGCGCCTCGACCTCGAGCTCGGCGGGCTGCGCGGCGACCTGCTCCCGGCGAACGCCGCCCTCGCCTTCCGGCCGCGGCTCTCCGGCACGAAGGCGAAGGTCGCGCGGTGGACGTACGAGCTCGTCACCGCCGACACCACCCGGGTCGCGGCCGGCAAGGGCGAGGGCCCGCTGCCCGCGAGGCTCGCCTGGGACGGCGCGACCGAGGCCGGCGGCAAGGTCGAGGGGCCGGCGGCGCTCGCCGCGCGGCTCTGCGTCGAGCTCGAGTCGGGCGAGGCGGCGTGCTCGCCGTACCGCGCCTTCGGCGTCGCCTCGGCGAAGGGCGCGCGGCCGCGGGTGTCGCGGCCCACGGTCGATCCGTTCGCCGTGATCGGCGGCGGCCCGGCCGCCGTGGACCAGGACGGCTCGTTCCTGAAGGGCGCGAGCCCGGCCAAGGATCGCACGCTGCGCTTCGAGCTCAACGGCGCCGACGGCCGCTCCTCGACCGGCGTGCTGCGCTTCCCGGCGCTCGCGCTCGCGCCCACCGAGCCGTTCCTGGTGACGTTCGGCGAGCCGGGGCCCGGGTACCGCGTCGATCCCGCCGACCCGCAGCGGATCCTCGTCCAGGCCTCGGGCGAGGCGAGCGCCGACGCGCGCTCGGTGAAGGCCCTCGGCGAGGAGCTGCCCCTCGACGGCCGGAAGCTCGCGCTCGACGTCCCCGCCGGCCCGGGCAAGAGCCGCGCGGAGCTCACCGTCGCCGGCGACGGCGGGGTGAACACCATCAACGAGCTCGGGCTCGGGATCGCCGACCGCC
>CAZDGH010000295.1:0-7555 GCA_964504805.1 uncultured Myxococcales bacterium
GCAGCGGGCGACGCGCCTCCGACCGTCGCCGCCGGCCGCCGCAAGCCGCCGCTCGCCGGCCTCTCCGCCGCGCGGCTCGACCGCGCCGTCGCGCTCTACGGCGCCGGGCTCCGGTCGCTCGCCGGGAAGGAGCTCGACGCCGCGCTCGAGAAGGAGCGCGCGCCCGAGGCGCTGCTCGCCGCGGCGGAGCTCGCGCTCTCCCTCGGCGATCCGTCGCGCGCCTACCGCCTCGCGGTGCGCCGCGGCCTCGGCGATCCCGACCTCACCCACCCGCGTCCCTACGAGGCCGAGGTCCGCCACGCCGCCGAGGGCTGGGGCGTGGACCCGTCGTTCGTCTGGGCGATCATGCGGCGCGAGAGCGGGTTCGATCCCGGGATCCGCTCGCCGGCGGCGGCGGTCGGCCTGCTCCAGCTCATCCCGCCGACGGCGCGGAAGATCTGCAAGCTCTGGGGCATCGACGGCGACCACGTGGAGCGCCTCGACGACCCGTCGGTGAACGTGCCGCTCGGCGCGTGGTACCTCGCCGAGCTCCTCGGCCGCTTCGACGGCAGCTACCCGCTCGCCGCCGCCGCGTACAACGCCGGGCCGCGGGCGGTCTCGCGCTGGCTCGCCGAGGACGGCGCGCTCCCGCTCGACGAGTTCGTGGAGACGATCCCGTACAAGGAGACGCGGCACTACGTGAAGAACGTGACCGCCGACCTCATCACCTACCGCCTCGCCGCCGGCGCGCCGCCGCCGCCGCTCGACGGGCCGCTGCCGAAGCCGCGGCCGGGCGCGGAGTTCTAGCGGGCCTCGGGCGGCGCGCGCCGGCGCGCCTTCAGCCGCTGCGCGATCGCCTCGCGGTACTCGTCGGTCGGCAGCAGGCCGTCGAGGCGCACCGACGCGTCGAGCAGCGCCGCGGGCGTGGCCTGGACGCGCAGCCGGGTGGCGAGGACCTTGTCGCGGGCGATCGCCTCGCCGAGCGCGCCCTCGGCGAGCGCGAGCGCGAGGTCGCCTCCGGGCAGGCGCAGCTCCGCCGCGACCTGCACCACGTCCGAGGGCTCGAGGGCGCCGCCGCTCTCGAGCAGCCGCGAGGCGAGGGCGCCGAAGAGGCGCACCGCCGTGGTGGCGGAGCGCGCGTCCGCCCACTTCACCGCGGCCAGCGAGACCAGCGAGCAGGGCACGTCGAGCCGGCCGTCCCGCAGCGCCCGCGCCGAGGTCGCGAAGTTGTCGCCGCCGACGAGCCGCGCCGCCTCGTCGAGGCGCTTCGCGAACAGCTCCCGCACGGCCTCGGGCGAGCCGAGCCGCTGCACCAGCCGGTCGAGGTCGGGCACGAGCGGGAGCGTCCGGAGCGAGAGCCGGCAGGCGCCCTCGAACTCGCCCATGGCGTCGCGGACCCGCCGGAGCGCGAGCAGGCTGTAGGGGCAGACGACGTCCACGAACAGCTCGATCCGCACCCCGTCCACGCCCACCTCCGCGCCCTCGCGTCGGCCGGAAGGTGGGCCTCGGCACGCGGGGCGGCAAGCGCGCCCGTGGCGGGCGATCGGGCGGCCGTGGCCTCGCTTGACAGCCCGTTTCGCGGCGTGGTCCATTCGCCCCCTTCGACTTTCTGGGAGCGTGCGGAGGGAGCCCTCGCGAGGGGTCTCCGTTCCGGCCGCGGGGAACGGGTCGGGTGAGCCCGGCCGTGGGAGGCAGCATCATGGTTTCGAAGTGGCTCAAGCTCGCGGCGCTCGCCGCGTGTGTGGTGGCGGCCGGCGCGGCGTGCGGCGGCGACGAGGGTGGGGACGAAGGCGGCGGCGCTGGCGGGACCGGCGGAGACGCCTGTGCGCAGGACCCGTGCGCGTGCGCGACCGTCGACTGCGTCGCGCACCCCGAGTGCGACGGCTGCGGCGGCGTGCCGGACTGCGCGGCCACGCCCGAGCCCGAGGACGGCTGCACCAACGCCTCGGACTGCGGCAACGTCGCCGACTTCGCCTGCGTGAACAACTGCTGCATCGAGCTCTGCAGCTCCGCCGCCGACTGCGCCGCGCGGCCGGAGTGCGCCGGCGCCGCCCTCGGCTGCGTCTGCGACGAGGGCTTCTGCAAGACCAAGGTCTGCTCCGCGGACGACGAGTGCGGCGGCGGCGGCCAGGTCTGCGTCGACGGCGGCTGCACCGCGGCGCCGGCGGCGACCGACGTCGACTCGTGCACCGTCGAGCCGCGCTTCGGCGTGCTGCACCAGGGCGACACCCTGCAGCTCTTCGTCAAGGCGTACGGCGGCGGGCGCCCGCTCGCGCTCCCGGCCGACCAGATCACCTACGGCGCGACCGGCGGGGCCACCGTCGACGCGGCCGGTCTGGTGACCGGCGGCGCCACCGACGGCGAGGTCGTCGTCACCGCGACCATCGGCGCGACCACCTGCACCGCGACCTTCACCAACTTCGCCGAGGCGGCCGCCGCGGACCTCCGCGTCGTCGTCACCGACGAGCTCACCGGCCTCCCGGTCGAGGGCGCGCAGGTGCAGGTCGAGGGCGCCCCGGTGCTCTCCGGCCCGACCGACTCCGACGGCTCGGCGACCTTCGTCGCCGTGCCCGCCGGCGCGAAGACGGTCTCCGTCTTCCACGACGACTACAGCTACGTGACCGTCGTCGGCACCACCCGCAACGACCTGCTCATCCAGGTGCGCCGCAACATCCCGACCGACTTCGCCGGCGGCTTCAAGGGCGTGTTCGGCCCCGAGGATCTCTTCGACGACAACAACGTCCACGCGGGCGTCGCCGGCACCTCGATCCCGGGCAACCTCGTCGACCTCTCCTTCGAGATCCTGATCGGGCCGTCGATCCCGACCATCATCAACCTCGGCGGCGAGCAGGAGATCGACCTGCCGTCCGGCGTGACCATCGGCCTCGGCTCGCAGTGGTTCAAGGAGGAGTACCAGGCGCTCGGCGTTCCCGGCGTCTGCTCCGACGCCGCGAAGACCCGCGCCGGCGCCTGCGGCACCCGCACCGGCTGGGGCGTCGCCGGCGGCGTGCCGCTCTCCGAGCTGCCGATCGACCAGCTCGCCGGCGGCGGCGACATCAACATCGGCTCGCTGCTCGCGACGCTGCTCCCGCGGTTCCAGCAGTTCAAGAGCGGCGTGGCCCGCGACATCGAGTTCGACCTGGTGGCGGCCCCGAACGGCAACCCGAACTTCGACTCGTTCACCGAGGTGGACCTCCAGGCCACCCACGAGCTCGCCCTCCGCGGCGACGTGACCATCCCGACCCTCCCGCAGATCGGCGGGCAGTACGTCGCGGCGGCCATCGTCCTCGGCGGCGCCAACGCCCCGGGCCGCGGCGTCGTCCCGCTCGGCCTCACCGCCGGCATCGACGCCAACACCGACGACGGCGAGACGCCGGACGGCAAGGTCAACGACATCGAGGGCGAGTCCACCGGCGTGATCACCCTCCGCATGGCGCCGAACCACTCGGGCCTCGAGGGCTCGAAGTACGGCGTCATCGCCCTGGCGCTGAACCTCTCCGGCCTCGGCGGCGGCGACGCCGTCTGCACCGTGGCGGACCGCTCGGGCTGCACCGCGCTCGCCGGCCTGGTGAAGATGTTCGACTCGTTCCCCTACGACACCGACGTCGACTTCGGCACCGGGTTCGTCGGCTTCGCCGAGAACGCCACCTACGACGCGGCGACCCGCTCCTTCACCGGCGCGGCGGCGACCGGCGCCAACGTGTTCCGCGTGAACATGAAGGGCGAGGGCAACCGCGAGTGGAACGTGTTCTTCGGCGAGGCGGGCTCGTTCACGCTGCCGACGCCGCCGGCCGGCCTCGATGACCGCTCGATGGAGGGCGGCGCCCGGGCCGACCTGACGGTGCAGGCGATGAAGGTGGCGGTCGGCCTCGACGACCTCGTCGACTTCGACGCGACCAACTTCTCGAACCTCGTCGACGTCACCACCGCGTTCTCGACCACGGACGTCCCGGCCGAGTAGCGCGACCGCTGCACCGTTCGCACGCAGGGCGCCTTCACCGGCGCCCTGCGCGTTTAAGGCGATCCGTCCTCTCACCCGTACGAGGCAGACCATGGCGACCCGGCTCACCCTGGACGTGAACGACGCGCTCGACGCGCAGGTCGGCGAAGGAGGGCTCTCGGCCGCGGAGCTCGACGGCCTCGCCGGCGCCGCCGAGAAGGCCCACGCGCACCTCGGCTCGCTCCGGGCGTCGGGCAACCTCGGCTGGTGGGGGCTCCCCGCCGACGCCGCCGTCCGCGACCCGGCGATCGCCCTCGGCGAGGAGCTCGGGAAGAAGTTCGAGAACGTGGTGGTCCTCGGGATCGGCGGCTCGTCGCTCGGGCCGAAGTGCGTGATCTCGGCGCTGAAGGGGCCGTTCCACAACCTGCTCCCCGCCGAGAAGCGCGGCGGCGCGCGGGTCTTCTTCCCCGACAACTCGGATCCGGCGACGTTCGAGGCGCTGCTCGCGCTCCTCGACCTCGAGAGGACCTGCTTCCTGGTGGTCTCGAAGTCGGGCGGCACCGCGGAGACCCTGGCGCAGCTCCTGGTGATCCGGGAGCGGTACGGGGCGGCGAAGCTCGCCGACCACGTGGTGGCGATCACCGATCCCGAGAAGGGCGCGCTCCGGGCGATCGCGAAGGCGGAGGGCTTCCGCACCCTGCCGGTGCCGCCGCCGGTGGGCGGCCGCTTCTCGGTGCTCACCGCGGTGGGCCTCGTGCCGATCGCGGCGGCGGGCTGCGACGCCCGCGCGCTCTCGGCCGGCGCCGACGCCATGCGGCTGCGGTGCGAGGCGCCGGACTTCCGGAAGAACCCGGGCTACCTGCTCGGCGCGGTGCACCACCTCCTCGACGTGAAGCGGGGCCGCCGGATCCACGTGCTCTTCCCGTACGCCGACGCGCTGCGCGACGTGGGCGACTGGTTCGTGCAGCTCTGGGCGGAGTCGCTCGGCAAGAAGGCGACGGTGGGGCCGACGCCGGTGCGCGCCGTGGGCGCCACCGACCAGCACTCGATGCTGCAGCTCCTCATGGAGGGGCCGCACGACAAGGTGGTGACGTTCGTCGCCGTGGAGCAGCCGGCGGCGACGCTGCCGCTCGCGCCGGCGTGGACCGAGCACGCGGAGCTCGCCTACCTCGGCGGCAAGAGCATGGCCCAGCTCATCGACGCCGAGCGGCGCGGCACCGCGGCGGCGCTCGCCGGGGCGGGGCGGCCCTCGCTCACCCTCACCTTGCCGCGGATCGACGCCACCGGCGTCGGCGAGCTGCTCTTCCTCTGGGAGGCGGCCACCGCGTTCGCCGGCTCGCTCTACGGGATCGACGCCTTCGACCAGCCGGGGGTCGAGATCTCGAAGAAGATCACCCAGGGGCTCCTCGGACGGAAGGGCAGCGAGGCCCACGCCGAGAAGCTCGCGCAGCGGCCGGCGCGCAAGCCCGAGCTCGTGCTCGGGTAGCGGACGCGCCTTGGCGGCCGTTTTTCGCGGGTGCTAGCATCGCGGGCACCCGCGCACCGCGCCCCCCGGCCATGGCCAAGACCAAGACCGTCGTCACCGTCATCTCCAAGATCTCCGACCACCCGGTCGGGAAGGAGGCGGCGCTGATCGTGATCTACGGCCTCGACCTCGGGCGGAAGTACGCGCTCGACAAGGCGCAGGTCGTCGTCGGCCGGTCGTCGAAGAGCGACATCCAGATCGACCAGGAGTCGATCTCCCGGAACCACTGCAAGTTCGTCAACGGAGGCAAGGGCGTGATCGTCCGCGATCTCGGCTCGACCAACGGCACCTACGTGAACGACGAGCTCGTCGACGAGCACCCGCTCAAGAACGGCGATCTCATCAAGGTGGGCCGCACCATCTTCAAGTTCGTGGCGGGCGGGAACATCGAGAACCTGTACCACGAGGAGATCTACCGGCTGACCACGGTGGACGGCCTCACCCAGATCTTCAACAAGCGCTACTTCCTCGAGACGCTCGACCGCGAGATCAGCCGCTGCCACCGCTACGGGCGCGTGCTCTCGCTCTTGATGTTCGACATCGATCACTTCAAGCAGATCAACGACACCTACGGCCACCTCGCCGGCGACCACGTGCTCAAGGGGCTGGCGTCGCTCATCCGCTCGAAGATCCGCCGCGAGGACGTCTTCGCGCGCTACGGAGGCGAGGAGTTCTCGGTGATCCTGCCGGAGATCGATCTCGCCGCGGCGAACCTCCTCGCCGAGAAGCTGCGCAAGCTCACCGAGAAGCACCGCTTCCGCTTCGACGACAACGACATCCCGGTGACGATCTCGGTCGGCGTCAGCCTCCTGCCGGCGGACGTCTCCGATCCGCACGAGTTCATCCGGCTCGCGGACAAGAAGCTGTACGAGGCGAAGAACGGCGGCAGGAACCGGGTCGCGAGCTAGGGCGAGAGGAAGGCCGGCTCGGCGGCGGTGACGAAGATCCCCGCGCCCGGGAAGGTCTCCTCCACGCTCCCGCGGATGTCGGGGATCCGCTCGTGGTCGGCGCGGGAGGCGAGGAGCCGCACCACCCGCCGGGCCTCGACGAGGGAGCCGGGCAGGTCGCCGAGGTCGAGGAGCGCCCGGAGGCGGCCGAGCCGGGCGGGGAGGAACGCCGGGGCGGCGAGGAGCGCCTCCTCGAAGTGGGCGAGCGCCTCCGACGGCCGCTCGTCCGCGAGCGCCGCGCGTCCCTGCTCGATCTCCACCTGTCCGCGGACCAGCGTCACCGGACCCCCGGGCCGGGCCGCAGCAAGGAACGTGCCCGTTGCGCACCTCCGCCCACATCCGCCAAGCCCGCGGGATCCCGGCAGCTCCGCGGCGGCGCGGCGCGCCGGGGGCCGCGACCGTCCAGGGCCTGGACGTCGAGCGGAGCATCCGTGCGCTGCGCGCTTGGGCCTAGAAGAGCGAGCGCCGGGAGGCGAGGCGCGCGTCGAGCTGCGCCTGGATCGTGCCGCGGACCTGCTCGGCGAGCCGCATCACCAGCGGATCGTCGGTGGCGGCGTCGGGGCCGTACGACGAGAGGTCCACCGGCGCGCCGACGTCGATCGACCAGCGCACCGGCAGCGGCAGGAGGCCGAGGGGCCCGAGCGCGGGCCAGGTCGGCGTCACCGGCAGGAACGGCAGCCCGAGCGCCGGCGCCGGGAGCCGCGCGAGGAGCGGGTGGATCTCCTCGGAGCCGACGATCGACACCGGCACCACCGTGGCGCCGGTGCGGAGCGCGAGCTTCACGAAGCCGCCGCGGCCGAAGCGCTGCAGCCGGTACCGCTCCGCGAACGGCTTGCCGAAGCCCGTGGCGCCCTCGGGGAAGACGGCGACGGCGCCGCCGCGGTCGAGGATCCGCTCGGCGTTCTCCGGGCAGGCGCGCACCGCGCCGAGCCGCGCGAGGACGACGCCGAGGGAGGGGAGGTGGAACACCGCGTCCTCGAGCAGCGGGCGGACGTCGAGGCCGTGCCGCTGCGCCGAGAGCGCGAGCATCGCCGAGTCCCACGGGATCGTCCCGGCGCGGTTCGCCACCAGGATGACCGGGCCCTTCGCCGGCAGCCGCTCGAAGCCGTGCTCGGCGACGCGGAACCACCGGTCGTGGGCGAACGAGAGCAGCGGGCGCACCCG
>CAZDGH010000296.1:0-7532 GCA_964504805.1 uncultured Myxococcales bacterium
GCCGCGGCCCGAGCGGCGCCGCCAGCAGGCGCTCGAGGGTGGCGTCCGCGAGCGGCTGCTCCCGCGCCATGGCGAGGAGCTTCGACCCCGCGTGCCGGGCGAGCGGGAGCGAGGCGCCGGCGAGCGCCTCGGCGAGGAGCCGCTCCCGGGCCGGCCGCGCCTTCGTGTCCAGGCGCCCGCCGAAGTAGGCGTCGAGCGAGGCCGCCGCCGCGGCGTCGGGCGCGGGCGGGCACTCGTCGCGGGCGGCGGCGAGGCGCAGCCTCCCGTCCCCGGCCCGGAGGAACACCACCACCCGGTCGCCGGCCCGGAAGCCCGCGCCGTGATCGTCGTCGGCCTCGAAGGTGATCGTCGGCCCGAGCGGCTCGCCCTGGAGCACCCGGTCGACCGCGATCGTCGCCGCCGAGGCGGCGCCCTCCGTCGGCGTCGAGGCCTGCACGACCTCGCCGCGGACGACGTGGGTGGAAGCGGCCGCGAGGGCGTCGAGATCGGTCCGCGGCGCGAGCAGGTGCGCGGCGGCGGGCTCGGGCAGCGCGAGGAGCAGGCAGGGCAGGAGCCGGCGCACCACGGGCACTGTAGCGGGTCCTCCGCGCCGGGACCGCCTCCCCGGCCGCTCGGTGGGCAGCCAGGTTCGCACGACCCGTCCGGTGCGAACCGGCTTGCGCGCCCCGGACTTTCCAGGGAGGATGCTCCCCGCCGTCCGGCTTTCTCGTCGCAGTTCCCCGCGGATCACACGCCGCGGGGCCGTGACGCGCTCACACACCGCCCCCGAACTCCGGGTGGCACGGAAGGAAAGAAGAAACCATGCGCAAGATCACCCTCGTCCTCGCCGCCCTCGCCACCCTCGTCGCCTTCGGCTGCGCCGGCGCGCCGGCCGTCCCGGACGCCGCCGCCGCCGCTGACGCCGCCAAGGCCGCGGGCGCCGACGCCGCCGCCGACGCCGCCGCGGGCACCATGCCGGCCACCCCCGAGGCCCCGGCGATGCCGGCGACCCCGGAGGTCCCGGCGACCCCGGCGGTTCCGTAACGCCTCGACGCAGCACCCGCGCTTCCGCGCGCACGGACGGGGTGGCGGCTTCGGTCGTCGCCCCGTTCGCGTTCCTGGGGGTTCGCGCTCCCGGGGACGCCCGCGCCCGCCCGCCCCGGTCACTTCGCCCGGGCGGCGAGGCCCTTCTCGAGCAGCGCCACGGCCTCGGGCGCCTCGAACGGCTTCTTCAGGATCTCGTCGGCGCCGAGGCGGCGGTACGTCTCGGCGTCCTTGTCGCTCATCCGCGCCGACATGATCACCAGGTACGTCTTCCGCCAGTGCGGGTGCGCCTTCACCAGCCGGCAGACGTCGGCGCCGTTGATCTTCGGCATGTAGACGTCGAGGAGCACCGCGTCGGGATCGTAGGCGGTGATCTTGCGGAACACCTCCTCGCCGTCGCCGGCGAGGCCGACGTCCCAGCCGGCCTCCTCGAACGCCGCCTCGAGCACCTCGAGCTGCGAGGGGCTGTCGTCGACGAGCAGCACGGTCTTCTTGCGAGGGGCTTCCGCCATGGCCGAGGATCCTAGCCCTCCAGCCAAGGAATTGCTCCGGTGCCGCTCTCGGGCTTCGTCGTCCTCGATCTGACCCGCGTCCTCTCGGGCCCCTACGCCTCGATGCACCTCGGCGATCTCGGCGCCGACGTGGTGAAGGTCGAGGATCCGCGCGGGGGCGACGACACCCGGCGCTTCGGCCCGCCGTTCGAGGGCGGGGAGGCGAGCTACTTCCTGTCGGTGAACCGGAACAAGCGCTCGGTGGCGATCGACCTCGCCGCGCCGCGCGGCAAGGAGCTGTGCCTCGCCCTCGCCGGGAAGGCCGACGTCCTGGTGGAGAACTTCCGCCCCGGCGTCGCCGAGCGGCTCGGCCTCGGGTACGCGGCGGTGGCCGCCCGGAACCCGTCGCTCGTCTACGCCTCGATCTCCGCCTACGGCCACGAAGGGCTCCCCGCGTACTCGTCGCGGCCCGGCTACGACCTGACGCTGCAGGCCGAGGGCGGCATCCCCTCGCTCACCGGGCCGACCGACGCGCCGCCGCAGCGGGTCGGCGCGCCGATCGCCGATCTCGGCGGCAGCGTCTTCGCGGTGCAGGGGATCCTCGCCGCCCTGCTCCGCCGGGAGCGCACGCCGGGACGTCCCGGGCAGCACGTGGACGTCGCCCTGCTCGACGGGCAGCTCGCGCTGCTCCAGACCCTCGCGTCGCGGCACCTCGCCGACGGGAGCGAGGTGCCGAAGCTCGGCGACGCCCACGCCACCATCGCGCCGTTCGAGACCTACCGCTGCCGGGACGGCAAGCTCCTCGCCCTCGCCTGCGGCGCCGACCGGCACTTCGAGAAGGCGTGCGAGGCGCTCGGGGATCCGGCGCTCTCGGCGGAGCTGCCGCGGAACGAGCAGCGGATCCGCGCCCGCGACGTCGTCCGCGCGCGGCTCGACGCCTGCTTCGCGAGGCTCCCGCAGGCGGAAGCGCTCGCGGCGCTCGAGGCCGCCGGGGTGCCGTGCGCGCCGTACCGCTCGGTGTCCGAGGCGCTCGCCCACCCGCAGGCGCGCGCCCGCGGCATGGTCGTCGAGCAGCCGCACCCGACCGCGGGCACGATCCGCGCGGTCGGCTACCCGGTGCGGCTCTCGGCGAGCCCGGCGCGCTACGAGCGGCCGCCGCCGCTCCTCGGCGAGCACACCTTCGAGGTGCTGCGCGAGAAGCTCGGCCTCGCCGGCGCGGAGCTCGAGGATCTCGCCGCCGCCGGCGTCATCGGCGCCGCGCGAGCGCCCGGGCGATGACGAGCAGCCCGAGCAGCGCGGGGCCGGGGGCGCCGGAGCAGCCGCAGCCGATCCCGTAGGTGGTCGGCCGCTGCGGGAACGACGGCGCGCAGATCGAGGTCGCGCCGCCGGCCGGGTAGATCGCGCAGAGGCCGTCCACGTCGTCCTGCGACAGGGTGCGCTTGTCGGTCTCGCCGAGCGGCGCCGACGCGTACATCGTCGCCTCGATCACCGGCGAGTGGTCGAGGCCGAGGAAGTGGCCGATCTCGTGGGTCGCCGTGTTCTCGAGGTCGGTGGCGACGCAGCCCGGCTGCCCCTCCGCCTCGCACGGCGGGCCGTCGCCCGAGGTGAAGCGCCAGCCCGCGGCGTTGAACTCGACGTCGGCGTCGACGATCTCGCCGGTGGCCTCGTCGAAGGTGGTGGTCGTCACCGCGATCACCGTGGAGGCGAAGTCCCAGCAGCCGTGGGCGTTCGCGCAGGAGCCGCCGGCGCGGCAGGGGTCGCCGGCGTCGACCACGTCCTGGCAGAGCACGTCGCGGAAGACGAGCAGGTCGAGGTTCGTGCCGCGACGCTCCCAGCCGACGTCGGCGGCGGCGGTGGTGCCGAGCTCGACGAAGGCGAAGTCGCTGCACGCCTCCGCCTCCCAGGTGCCGAAGGCCCTCCGCACCGCGGCGATGGCCTCCGGGAGCGGCACCTCGGCGGTCGCGCGCTCGTTGAGGCTCCAGGTGGCGGTGCGGCTGCCCCACCACAGGCAGGTGTCCGAGCCGGGGACGGTGGAGCGCACGTAGGCGCCGGCCCCCGAGGGCACGGCGAGGATGCAGGCGGCGAGCGCGAGCGACGCGCGCGCGGTCACGCCCGCCTCCGCCTCCCGAGGAAGAGCGCCGACGCGGCGAGGAGGCCGGCGACGCCCGCGCCCCCGCCGGCGCCGCCGCAGCCGCAGCCGCCGTTGCCGTGGTCGTCCCCGCCCTCGGCCTCGCCGCACTCCTCGAGCGGTCGCGCCGGCTCGCAGGTGCTCGGGCCCTCGCCCGACGGGTAGACGTCGCAGATCGCGGCCTGGTCGTCCGGGGAGAGGTCGCGCTTCTTGGTCTCGCCGAGGCCCGCGGTCGCCTCCATCGTCGCGTCGGGCTCGAGGGTGTGGTCGAGGCCGATGACGTGGCCGATCTCGTGGACCGCGGTGTTCATCACGTCGGTGGCGACGCAGCCGTCCTGGCTCGCGACCTGGCAGGGCGGCTCGTCGAGGATCGTGAACTTGAAGCTCGGGCCGTTGAACTCGATGTCCGAGTCGACCATGCGGCCGGAGCACTGCGAGAAGGTCGAGGTGGTGACGGCGATGAGCCGGTCGTCCGAGCCCCAGCAGTCGTAGAGGTTGTCGCAGGCGCCGTGCTCGAACCGGCAGGGATCGTCGTCGGGCACGACCTCGGGATCCGAGCAGTCGCGGTCGCGGAACACGATCGTGTTCACGTTCGGGCCACGCGGCGCGAAGCCCACGGTGCGATCCACCGGCGCGCCCTCGGTGAAGGCGAGGTCCGAGCACGCCTCCGCCTCCCAGACCGCGAACGAGCGGCGGAGCGCCTCGAGCAGCTCGGCCTCGGGGACGTTGCCGCCGAGGGGCGACGAGGGCGACCACCCGAGGGTGCGCTCCCGCCAGTAGAGGCAGGTGTCGTAGCCGGGGATCTTGGTCCGGATGTACGCCGCCGCCGGGAGCGGCGCGGCGAGGGCGACGGCGGCGAGGAGCGCGACCTTCTTCACGGCGCGGCCGCTCCGATCTTGGCCCGGAGCGCGGGGAGCGTCAGCGTCACGTCCGGCGCCTTCCCGGCGGGGGCGCCCGGCGCGGGCGTGAGCTCGAGGCCCTCGAGCCGCTGCACCGCGAGCTCGCCCTCGGGGCCCTTCACCACCGAGAGCTTCCCCTGGGCCATCCCGTTCACCCGGTAGATCGTCCCGTCCCCGCTCCCCGCCTGCTTCACCAGGAACACCACCACCTCCTCGCCCACCTCGAAGCGCGGGGCGCCGTGGACGAGCTGCCCGTAGCCGCCGTACGAGCCGCCCGGGACGTGCACGACGACCTTCGGCGGCGGCGTCCCCTTGTACGCCTCGCCGGCCGCGAGGACGACGCGGGTGAAGATGCGCTTGCCGTCGGAGGTGGGCAGGCCCTCGGTGGAGACGACCTCGGCGCGGAGGACGAGGTCGGACTCCTTCGCGAGCTCCTCGAGCGTCGCCCGGAGCATCACCGTGGCGGAGGCGTCGGCGGCGAGGAGCGCGACCGTCACGGCGGCCAGCAGAGAGGGAAGGTGCCAACGCATGCGAGCTCCCGGGCGAGGGTCGGATCCTACACCACTTCGACGGCGAACCCCCCGGAATGATTGAAGGCCCTTGGCCGAGGTGCTAGAAGCGCCGCCCCATGGCCGACAAGCCCCGCGTCCGGTTCGCCCCGTCCCCCACGGGCTACCTCCACATCGGAGGCGCCCGCACCGCCCTCTTCAACTCGCTGTACGCCCGGAACACGGTCGGCACGTTCGTCCTGCGCATCGAGGACACGGACAAGGAGCGGTCCACCGACGAGAACACCCTGGCCATCCTCGAGGGCCTGCGCTGGCTCGGCCTCGACTGGGACGAGGGGCCCGAGGTGGGAGGTCCCCGCGGCCCGTACTTCCAGTCGCAGCGCAACGACCTCTACGGCCGCTACGTCGAGAAGCTCCTCGCCGAGGGGAAGGCGTACCGCTGCACCTGCACCCAGGAGACGCTCGACGCCAAGCGGAAGGCGGCCGAGGCCGAGAAGAAGCAGTTCCGCTACGACCGGACCTGCCGCGACGCGGGACACCCGGCCGACGTGCCGCACACGGTGCGCCTCAAGGTGCCGCTCGAAGGCAAGACCGGGTTCGACGACCTCGTCTACGGCCGGATCGAGGTCGACAACCAGAACCTGCAGGACTGGATCATCCGCCGCACCGACGGCTCGCCGATCTACAACTTCTGCGTCGTCGTCGACGACGTGGAGATGGGCATCGACCTCGTCATGCGCGGCGAGGATGGCCTCAACAACACCCAGCCGCAGCTCACCCTCTACCAGGCGCTCGGCGTGACGCCGCCGCGCTTCGCGCACCTGCCGTTCATCCTCGGCCAGGACCGCTCGAAGCTCTCGAAGCGCCACGGCCCGGTGGCGGTGCAGAAGTACCGCGAGGACGGCTACCTCGCCGACGCGATGGTGAACTTCCTCGCCCGCGTCGGCTGGAGCCACGGCGACCAGGAGCTGTTCACGCGCGAGGAGCTCGTCCGCCTCTTCTCGATCGAGAAGGTCGGCAACACCGCCGGCGTGTTCCCGGCGGGGAAGCTCGACTGGATCAACAACGCCAAGATGAAGGCGCTCCCGCCGGCGGAGCTCGCCGCCCAGGTGAAGCCGTTCGTCGAGAAGGCGGGTCTGCCGCCGCTGCCGGACGGGACCCTCGAGTACGTGTGCCGGCTGCAGGTGGAGCGGGCGAAGACGCTGGTCGAGATCGTCGAGCTGTCCCGCTACTTCTTCACCCGGGTGCCGGTGGACCCGAAGGCGGCGGAGAAGCACCTCGCCCCGCCGTCGCTCGAGCTGCTCCGGGAGCTCCGGGCGGCGCTCGCCGCGGCGAACGACGCCGCGCCGGCCACCGTGGAGCCGCTCTTCCAGGCGCTCGTCGCCAAGCACGGCCTCGGCCTCGGGAAGCTCGCGCAGCCGGTGCGCGTGGCGCTCACCGGCGGCACGGCCTCGCCCGGCATCTACGACGTGATCGCCATCCTCGGGAAGGACGAGACCCTCGCCCGGCTCGATCTCGTCCTTGACGGCGCCGCCGGCCGCTCGTAGGAAAGGCAGCCATGCAGCTCGGCGTTGACAACCGGAAGGTCGTTGCCCTAAAAAGCCGCTCCCTCGCGGCGCTGGTGGCCGCGGCGGTCTGGGCGATGGCGGCCTCGGCCGGGGCGGACGTGGTGGTCCACGGCGCGATCCTCCCGTCGGGCGTGTCGAAGGTCGGTCCGGACCGGTACAACGCCGGGATGAGCTGGGAGTACCTCGAGAAGTTCTACGACAAGCTGTACCCGAGAAGCCGGTACGAGCGGATCGACATCGTCAACCAGCCCACCGTGAAGGCCGTGCACCTCCGGAACCCGGATCCGCGCGGCAAGTGGGAGGGGCTGAACATCTACGAGCACAAGGGCCGCGTGAAGATCTTCGTGGTCCAGCGGGCTCCGGGCGCGGCGCCGAAGGCGACGGCCCCGAAGAAGACCGAGCCGCCGAAGGCGGCCGAGACGCCGAAGCCGGCCCCGAAGCCGGCGGCGACGAACTGAGGAGAGACGGTCCGGGACGAAGCGGAAGAGAGCCCGGCGAGACCATTGTTGGGGGATCGTCTAAAGGCAGGACGCATGACTCTGACTCATGCTATCTAGGTTCGAATCCTAGTCCCCCAACCAACTTCGGATGCCGCGTCGAGGCGGGATCCAGCAGCAAGAGCGGAAGAGCCGGTGCTTGACAGACCGGCGGCGCGACAGCAGGATGCGCCCCGCAAAACGCCGGCGAAGCTGCCGTCGTCGAAGGGAAAGCGGTGAAGTCTGCCGCGCTGGGTGTGTGGCCCGTTCGTCTAGCGGTTAGGACGTCAGCCTCTCACGCTGAATGCATGGGTTCGATTCCCGTACGGGTCACCAACCATTGAAGGGCCGGCCGGAGAGGGCCGGCCCTTCGCCTTTTAACGGCCAGGCTCCAGGCTCCAGGCTCCAGGCTCCAGGCTCCAGGCTCCAGGCTCCAGG
>CAZDGH010000297.1:0-7523 GCA_964504805.1 uncultured Myxococcales bacterium
GCCGCCGCCGCTGCCCGCGCCGCCGTCGTCGCCGCCGCCGCCGGACGCGGTCTCGTCGCCGCCGCCACAACCCGCGAGCGCCGCCGCCGCGACGCACGACACGATCACCAGGAACCGCTTCATGGAGCTCACTCCGGGCGCAGCAGGTAGAGGAGGCGCCCGACGATGGTGTCGATCGCCTGGTCGTTGTCCCCGCCCTCGGGGACGATCAGGTGGGCGTGCTGCTTCGTGGGCGCGACGTGGAGCCGGTGCATCGGCCGCACGGTGTCGTAGTACTGCGACTGGATCGAGGCGATGTCGCGGCCGCGCTCGACGATGTCGCGCTTGATCCGCCGCATCAGCCGGATGTCGTCGTCGGTGTCGACGAAGAGCCTCAGATCGAACGCCTCGCGCAGCTCCTCGACGGCGAAGAGCAGGATCCCCTCGACGACGACGATCGGCGCCGGCTCCACCCGCCGCACCGCCTTCGCCCGGGTGTGCGAGGCGAAGTCGTACTGCGGGCAGTCCACCGGCTCGCCCGCCTTCAGCCCCCGGAGCTGCGCGGCGAGCAACGCGTTGTCGAGGGCCGCCGGCTCGTCGAAGTTGATCCGGTCGCGCTCCTCCGGCGTGAGGTGCGAGCGGTCGAGGTAGTACCAGTCGTGCTGGAGGTGCGCGGCGCGGCCCGGCGGCAGCGCGCCGACGATGCGCCGGGCGATGGTGGTCTTGCCGCTGCCGGTGCCACCGGCGATGCCGATCACCATCGGAGGCGCCATGTCCGCGGTTAGACCATCGGGCCGGGGCCGGCCGCAAGGTCGCCCGCCGGCGCTCTTGACGGGCCGCGGCGCGGAATCGCAACGTCACCCCCATGTCGCGCGCATTCGTGAAGGAAGACCGGGACGCGGAGCTGCCGGAGGGCGCCGAGGAAGAGGAGGAGCTCCCCGGGCCCCCGGGCAAGCGCTACATCACGCCCGAGGGCTTCGAGCGTCACCGCGAGGAGCTCGCGCGCCTGCTCAAGGTCGACCGGCCGAAGATCACCGAGGAGGTCTCCGCCGCCGCCGCGCAGGGCGACCGCTCGGAGAACGCCGAGTACATCTTCGGCAAGAAGAAGCTCCGGGAGATCGACCGCCGCATCCGCTACCTCACCAAGCTGCTCGAGCGGCTCACCGTGGTCGAGGCCGCGCCGAAGGTGCAGCAGGGCAAGGTGTTCTTCGGCGCCTGGGTCACGGTCGAGGACGAGGAGGGCGAGGAGAGCACGTACCGGATCGTCGGCCCCGACGAGTTCGACGTGAAGCAGCGCAAGATCTCCATGGACGCGCCGCTCGCGAAGGCGCTCCTCGGCAAGAAGCTCGGCGACGAGGTGACCGTGGACCGGCCGAAGGGCGCGGTCGAGCTGACGATCACGAAGATCCGCTACGACTGAGGGAGCAGGCGCCTGCCCGCCCGCCCGCGCCCCGGCCGGCCGCCGGTTCCGCCGGAAGGCGGGGGACCCCAGATTCACGGACGATGCGCTCGTCCGCCCCGCTGCGCGCCCCGGCGCCCCTCCCCGCTCGACGTCCCCCGCTGCCCGTCGGCCCGAAGGCGCGGCGCTTCGCCCGCGCGCTCGTCCGCGAGCTCCGGCCGCTGGTGCCGAGATCGCGAGACGCGCGCGGCGGGCGCCGGCTCCTCGCGCTCTTCGTCGACGGGATGTCGCGCCGCGTGCTCGCCTCGGGCGCGGACGGCGCCATGCGCTTCCTCCCCGCGCTCCGCGACGCGCCGGGGATGCGCGAGGCGCGGACGTTCTCCGGCATCCCCTCGTCGACCGCCTCGTTCCAGGCGGGGCTCCTCTACGGCGCCGCCGCGCCGGACATCCCCGCCTTCGGCTGGCTCGACCGCGCGACGCTCGCCGAGGTGCACCTGCACCGGCCGCACGACGCCGCGGCCGTGGAGGCCCGCGTCGCCCGCGGCAGCTCCGGGCTCCTCGAGGGCGGCAGCGCGTTCCTCACCATCCTCCGCGGCGGCGCGCGCAACCACCTCGGCACCGCCGCCTCGGCCGAGGTGCTCGACCGGCCGGCGGCGGCGATCCCGCCGCTGCGCTTCCTGCCGGCGATGGCCGACGTGCACCGCCTCACCGCCTTCGCGGTGCTCGCCCGCGGCGCCACCGAGCTGCCGCCCGCGGTCCTCGAGGCGCTGCGCTTCTCCCGCCGCACCGGCACCCGCCGCCACGAGGGCGCGTTCCTCGCCAAGCAGGCGCTGCTCGGGATCCTCGCCCGCGAGGCGGCGATCGGGCAGGCGGCGATCGACCTCGTCCGCGGCGTGCCGCGGATCCTGGTCTCGCTCGTGGAGTACGACGAGGCCTGCCACCGCCGCGGCCCCGACGGCGCCCGCGAGGCGGCGCGCCGGGTCGACCGGGCCGCGGAGCTGCTCGCCGCGATCGCCGAGGAGTGCCCCGACCCGCCGGACGTCTGGGTCTTCACCGACCACGGGCAGCTCGCGGCGACGCCGTTCGAGGCGCTCCACGGCTGCACGCTCGCCGAGTGGCTCCGCGGCGCCGCGGACGGCGTCGGGCCGCCGCCCGAGGTGCCCGAGGCGGTGCGCCGCGCGCTCGCCGAGCCCGCGCCGTCCGGCGAGCCGCTCTCCGTCCCGCGCACCGTCGACGCCGGCAACTACGCCCACGTCTACCTCGCCCGCGGGACGCCGCTCCGCGGCCGCGCGCTGCTCGAGCGCTTCGGGCCCGTGCTCGCCCGCGCGCTCCGGTGCCCGGGCGTGGGCCTCGTGCTCGCGCGCAGCGCCCGCGGCCCGCTCGCGCTCGGCGCCGCGGGCCCCGTCGATCCCGCCGATCGCCGCTCGATCCCGAGGGGCGCCTCGCCGGCCGGCGTCGCCGCGGCCCTCTCCGAGCTCGCGCGCTCGCCGAGCGCCGGCGATCTCGTCCTCTACGGCGCGTGGCGGCCGGGAAGCTGCGTCGCCTTCTCGTGGGAGCACTCGTCCCACGGCGGGCCCTCGCCCGAGGAGACGGAGACGTTCGTGCTCCACCCCGCGCACGTGCCCCACGACGTCGGCCGCGTCGCCCACGGCGCCGACCTCCACTCGATCCTGCGCGAGCTCTACGGCGCCCCGGGGAGCGACGCGTGACCTCGACGAAGCCGGCGAGCCTCCGCACGAGGCGGATCGTGAAGAAGCTCGTCCTCGCCCTGGTGGCGCTCGCCCTCACCGTGGTCCTGGTGGGCTCGGCGTTCTACCGCCCGAGCACCAAGGGCGGCCTGCACCTCGTGCCGCGCTTCCCGCTCGACGAGTGGCTCTCGGAGCTCCCCTCGCACCTGCCGTGGGTCGCCGTCTTCGTCCTCTTCTCGGCGTCGATGGTGCCGCTGCGCGCGTTCCGCTGGGGCTTCGCCCTCGGGCCGCACAAGGGCGGCTACGCCGACCGCTACCACGCCATCGCCATCGGCCTGCTCTCGAACAACGTCATCCCGGCGAAGCTCGGCGAGGGCGTGCGCGCGCTCGCCTTCACGCGCTTCACCGGGATGCCGTTCTTCCAGAGCCTCGGCACGGTGGTGGTGTGCAAGCTCCTCGACACCTTCGCGCTCTTGACGCTGGTGCTGGTCGCGCCGGGCGGGCCGATCTTCGGCGGCGCCATGCGGTTCTCCGGCGGCCTCGCGGGCGCGGCGATCGCGGTGCCGGTGCTCGGCGCGCTGCTCGTGCTCATCGCACGGAAGGCGCCGGCGTGGGCGGACGCGCTCGGGCGCAAGGGCAAGGCGCCGAGCCTCGAGCGCACGCTCCGGAACCTCTCCACCGGCCTGCGCCTCAACACCTGGCGCACGCTCTCGAAGGCGTTCCTCGCCACCCTGCTCGCGGTGGCGTCGGTCGCGACCGGTTACGCGGCGGCGCTCCGCGGCGTGGGCGTCGCCGAGGCGGGCTGGTTCGGCGGCGTGGTGGTGCTCGCGGCGGTGACGTACGGCCAGAGCCCGCCCGGCGTGCCGGCGGGCCTCGGCATGTACTACCTCGCGTGCAGCTGGGCGGCGCGGCTCCTCGGCGCGTCCGAGAAGGAGGCGGCGACGCTCGCGGTGCTCACCCACATGGCGACGGCGCTCACCCACGTGACCGTCGGGCTGGTCTCCGCCCTCGTCCGCCGGCAGGGCGTGCGCGATCTCTTCCGCCGGAAGAAGGGCGCGGTGGACGAGGCGATCGCCGCCGAGGCGGTGCGCACGCCGGCGTGACGCGGCGCTACCTCTCGTCGCCCTTCGCGCGCGGCCGGTACGCCCCGGTCTGCGGGAACGCCGCCCGGAGGTCCTCGTTGTAGTGGTCGATCGCGTCGGTGTAGCTCGAGCCGGCGAGGATGTTGAAGAGGCCGCCGCCGACGAGCGAGAGCCCGAGGCCGCCGAGCTGCAGGGCCGTGCTCGTGTCTCGCTCCTCCACCGCGAAGACGCCGACGAAGAACGCGCCGGCGCCGGCGAGCGAGACCACGTCGCCGATCCGGTTGAACGTCTTGGCGTCGTCGAGATCCTCGCGGGCGGTCTCGGAGACGTCGCGCATGATCGGCATGAGCGACCCGGGCTCGTACTCCTCCCCGCCCATCTCCCAGCCGCCCCACCGGCTGACGATGGTGAACCGCTGGATCTCCGCCTCCTGCGCCCCGGGATCGGTGAGGGTCAGGTCCGGCCGGCGGCCCCGGTACGCCTCGGTGCAGCCGGTGGCGACGAGGAGGACGAGGCCGGCCAGCGGGGCGAGCTTGCGCACGGGCACCTCCGAAGAGACGCACATCCTAGCCGCGCGCCACTACCATGTGGGGCCATGGTCCACGAGCTCATCCTCCACCCCCGCGGCGAGCTGCCCTCCTTCGAGGAGCTCGCCGACGCCGTCCGCGACGACGAGGCGCTCGGCCCGAAGGTCCTCGAGGACGCGAGCTCGCCCGAGCTCCTCGTCCTCGCCGACGCCGATCTCGGCGCCCACGTGATCCTCGGCCCCGGCGCGCCGGAGCTCGACGAGGACGAGGCGCTCGACGAGGACGCGCCGCTGCCGCTGCTCCTCCAGCTCCCGTACGCGCGGCCGAGCGCCTTCGCCGCGTGGGGCGCGTCGATCGCGCGGCAGCTCGCGGCGCGGTTCGACCTCCGCGTCGCCGAGCCCGGCGCGGCCGCCTCGGAGGACCTCGACGAGGCGGCGATCCGGAAGCGCTGGGAGGACGGGCAGCGGGCGTGGATCGACGGGCTGAAGGCGGGCGAGGCGCCGCCCGCGGAGCTGCCCCGCGAGGTGCCGCGCGCGCTCCTCGACACCGTCCTCGGCCACAACGCGAGGCTCACCGCGCTGCGCGAGGCCGCGGGACCGCGGACGACGGTGCCGCGGCTGCTGCTCGCGGCGATCCCGGCGCGCAAGGAGCCGGCGGTGGTCGCGCGGGTCGTCGCCGGCGAGCCGTTCTGGCTGCCGGCCGCCGCGACGCACGTGGTGCTGGTGCGGCGGAAGAAGGCGCTCCTCGGCACCAAGGAGGAGGAGGTGCTCGTGGAGGCGGACCTCGTGCGCGCGCTCGCCGCCCCGGCCGGCGAGGGACCCGCGGGCGTGCCGGCGTTCGGCGGCGGCCCGCCCGGCGCCGACGCGGCGTGGCACGCCTTGTCCGCCACCCCGGCCCGCGGGCTCGCGCTCCACGGCTGGGAAGGGATCGTGGACGCCGCGCCTTGACCGGGGCGCGCGGCGCGGCCGAAGCTACGGCCATCCCGCGGGAGTCCCCGAACGATGCGAAGCCTCGCCCGGCTCGGCTGGGCCCTGCTCAATGTCCTGCAGGCGATCTTCCTGTGCGTCTGGTCCGCGTTCTGGATCTCGGCCGCGCTGGTGACGCTCGTCGTGACGCTGGGCCGGAAGGTCCCGCTGGCGATGGCGCGCACCTGCTGGGGCCCCGGCCTGCTCTGGGCCGGCGGCGCGAAGCTCGAGGTGGTGGGCGGCGAGGACGTGGACTTCGCGAAGCCGCACATCTTCCTGATGAACCACCAGTCGATGATCGACATCCCGGTGGCGTTCGTGGCGCTCCGGTGCAACCTCGCCTTCATCGCCAAGCGCGTCCTCGCGCTGGTGCCGTTCCTCGGCTGGTACATGTGGGCGATGGGGATGGTGTTCGTCGACCGCGGCAACAGCGCGCAGGCGATCGCGTCGCTGAAGCGCGCCGGCGAGCGGATCCGCGGCGGCCAGTCGATCCTCGCTTACCCCGAGGGCACCCGCACCCGCGACGGCGACGTGCTGCCGTTCAAGAAGGGCCCGTTCCTCGTGGCGCTCGAGGCCGGCGTGCCGATCGTGCCGGTGGCGATCGAGGGCGGCCACCGCGTGCTCGCCCGCGACGGCTTCCACGTCCGGCCGGGCACGATCCGCGTGAACGTCGGCAAGCCGATCCCGACCGCGGGGCTCACCCGCGACGACCGCGACGCGCTGGTGAAGACCGTGCGCGACGCGATCATCGACCTGCACCTCGCCATCGGCGGCAAGGGCGGCGACCGCTCCACGGCGATCGCCGAGCGAGGCCTCGAGGGGATCGGCCGCGCGGTGCCGCTCGAGACCGCGAAGCCGAGGCCCGAGGACGAGGTGCGCGCCCGTCGCACCGGCTGAGCCGTCGGTTGCCGCGCTCGCCTGCCCGCCCCATCTTCGTGCGAGGGCGGCGGCGGAGGGTGGCGGATGCTCGGGCGATTCCTGCTGTACGGGTGCGTGGGGCTCCTCATCGAGGTCGTCTTCACCGGGCTCTGCGCGGTGTTCCTCGACAGGGACAAGGGCGCCACCGGGAAGACCTACCTGTGGATGCACCCGATCTACGGCGGCACCGCCCTGCTGCTCGAGCAGGTCCACGGGGAGCTCGGCGGCGCGCCGCTCCCCCTCCGGGGCCTCGTCTACCTCGCGATCATCTACGCCGCGGAGTACTCGACCGGCGCGCTGCTCCGCGCGCTCCTCGGCCGCTGCCCGTGGGACTACGGCCCGCGCCGCACCGCGATCCACGGCCTCATCCGCCTCGACTACGCGCCGGCCTGGTTCGCGGTCGGGATCTTCGCGGAGTACGCGCAGCCGGTGATCGCCTCGTTCGCCGCGGCGCTCCTGCCCGGCGGGCCGGCGGCGGGGCTGCTCGGGTTCCTGGCGCTGCCCTGACCCGGCCGTTAGCTTCGGGGCATGGCCCACGGGACGATCTTCGCCGGCGACGAGCCGGAGCTCGCCGCGCTGCTCCGGAGCGCGAGGCGGGTGGCGGTGCTCGGCATCAAGACCGAGGCGCAGGGCGGCCAGCCGGCGTTCTACGTGCCGCAGTACCTCGCCCAGGCGGGCCTCGAGGTGATCCCGGTGCCGGTCTACTACCCGGAGGTCGAGACGATCCTCGGGCGGAAGGTCTACCGGGCGCTCGCCGACGTGCCGGGACCGATCGACGTCGTCGACGTCTTCCGGCGCTCGGAGGACGTCGCCCGGCACCTGCCGGACCTGCTCGCGGCGCGGCCGAGGCTCGTCTGGCTGCAGTCGGGCATCCGCGACGACGCCACGGCCCGGGCGCTCGCGGACGCGGGCATCGACGTGGTGCAGGACCGCTGCCTCATGGTCGAGCACCGGCGGCTCGCCCG
>CAZDGH010000298.1:0-7484 GCA_964504805.1 uncultured Myxococcales bacterium
GGTCGGGATCGCCGATGCCGAGCGAGATGAGGTCGACGCCGCGCTTCCGGGCCTCGGCCTTGATCTTGTCGATCTCGGCGAACAGGTACGGCGGCAGGGTCGCGATGCGATCGGCTGGGCGGATGTCCACGGTGCGCTCCTAGGCTCTCTCGTCGACGACGGGGTTCTCGAGCACGCCCACGCCCTCGACCTCGACGGCCACGACGTCGCCCGCGACCAGCGGGCCGACGCCGGCGGGGGTGCCGGTGGAGATCACGTCGCCGGGCTCGAGCGTCATCACCGAGCTGACGAAGGCGACGAGGCGCGCGAGGCCGAAGACGAGGTCCCTGGTGGAGCCGTCCTGCCTCGTGGCGCCGTTCACGCGGCAGCGGACCGCGAGCGGTCCGGCGGGGACGCCCGGCACGATCCGGGGACCGATCGGGCAGAAGCCGTCGAAGCCCTTGGCGTGGGTGAAGTGCTTGGTCGCGCGCTGCACGTCGCGGGCGGTGACGTCGTTGACGGCGGTGATCCCGAAGACGTGGGCGAGGGCATCCGCCTCGGACACGCGCCGCGCCCGCTTCCCGATCACCAGCCCGAGCTCCGCCTCGTGCTGCACGTCGGTCGACGACCGCGGCCGCTCGATCGGCGCGCCCGGGCCGATCACCGCGCTGGGCGGCTTGAGGAAGAACATCGGCTCCTTCGGCACCTCGTTGCCGAGCTCCCTCGCGTGCTCGGCGTAGTTCCGGCCGATCCCGACGATCTTGGTCGGCTCGCACGGCGAGAGGAGCCGCGCCCCGGCCGCCGGCGCCCGGACGCCGGTCGGCGTACCGCCGAGCCACGGCGCCCGGTCGAGCAGCTCGAGCTCCGCGCCGGCCTCCCGCGCGTACGCCGCGCCGGCGCCGTGCGCGATCCGGACGACGCCGCTCACCGGAAGCCCAGCACGTCCTGCATGTCGTAGAGGCCGGGCGCGCGGTCCACCGCCCAGCGCGCCGCCCGCACCGCGCCGCGGGCGAACTGGTCGCGGGAAGTGGCCCGGTGGGTGATCTCCAGGCGCTCGCCCTCGCCGAGGAACAGCGCGGTGTGCTCGCCGACGACGTCGCCGCCGCGGAGCGTCTGCACGCCGATCTGCCTCGGCGGACGCTCGCCGACGGCGCCGCGACGGCCGAAGTTGCCGTCGCGGGCGAGGTCGCGGCCCATCGCCTCGGCGACGACCTCGGCGAGCCGGAGGGCGGTGCCGCTCGGCGCGTCCTTCTTGTGCTTGTGGTGGATCTCGAAGATCTCCGGGTCGTAGGCGTCGCCGAGGACCCGCGCCGCCTCGCGCGCCAGCCGGAACATCAGGTTCACGCCGATGCTCATGTTCGGCGCCATCACGATCGGGACGTCGGCGCTCGCCTGGGCGACCGCGGCCTTGGCCTCGGCGGAGAAGCCGGTGGAGCCGACGACGAGCGCGACCTTGTGCTTCCGGCAGATCGCCGCGTGCTCGACCGACGCCTCGGGGCTGGTGAAGTCGATCACCACCCGCGCGCCGAGGGCGAGCGCCTTGTCGAGCGAGTCGACCGTCGGCGCCTCCATGCGCCCGAGCCGCGCCGCGAGGCCGACGTCGAGGCCGATGGCGGCGTTGCCCGGCGCCTCGGTGCCGGCGACGAGGGTGAGCTCCTCGTCGTCGCGGACCGCCTTGACGATCTCGCCGCCCATCCGTCCGGCGGCGCCGGTCACCACGCAGCCGATCACGGCTTCACCTCGACGCCGAGCGCGGAGAGCGCCTCGGCGAGCTTCTGCCGCGTCGCCGCCGAGGCCGGCACCAGCGGGAGCCGCACCTCGTCGCGGAACCGCCCCATCATCGCCAGCGCCGCCTTCACCGGGATCGGGCTCGGCTCGAGGAACAGCGCGCGGTGCAGCGCCTGCAGCTTCACCTGCAGGTCCGCCGCCTCCCGGGCGCGGCCGGCGACCGACGCCGCCACCAGGTCGGCGACGAGCCGCGGCGCCACGTTGGCGGAGACGGAGATGACGCCCTTGCCGCCGAGGCCGCAGAACGGCGCGATGGTGAAGTCGTCGCCGGAGAAGAGCGTGAAGCGGTCGCCGACCTTCTCCCGGATCTCGACGATCCGGAGCATGCTGGCCGTCGCCTCCTTGACGCCGACCAGCTCGGGGATCTCGGCGAGCGCCGCGTAGGTCTCCGGCAGGAGATCCACGCCGGTCCGGCCCGGCACGTTGTAGGCGAGGATCGGGAAGCCCTTCGCCGCCTCGGCGATGGCGCGGAAGTGGGCGACGAGGCCGGCCTGCGTCGGCCGCACGTAGTACGGCGTGACGATCAGCGTGCCGTCGGCGCCCGCCTCGCGCACCGCGAGCACGCTCTCGACCGTCTTCCGGGTGTCGAACGAGCCGGCGCCGGCGAAGACGGGCTTGCCCGCCTTCTTCCCCGCCGCGACCGCGATCCGCACGCAGGTGAGCTGCTCGGCCGGCGAGAGCATCGCCGTCTCGCCGGTGGTGCCGCACGGCACGAGGCCCGACGAGCCCGAGGCGAGCTGCCACTCGCACAGCTCGCGGTACGCCGTCTCGTCGACCGTGCCGTCCTTGAACGGCGTCGCCAGCGCCGGCCAGGAACCCTCGAGGACCATGCCCATCTCTCGCACCTCGCTCGGAAGGCCGCGGATGTTACTCCACGTCTAGCCGGCGTCCTCGCCCCGGACCAGGTCGGCCAGGGTCTCGCGCCGCCGGGCGACGAGGACCTTCGAGCCGTCGACCAGGACCTCGGCGGCCCGCGGCCGGCTGTTGTAGTTCGAGCTCATCGCGAAGCCGTAGGCGCCGGCGCTCATCACCGCGAGGACGTCGCCCGGCTGCACGTCGGCCACCACGCGGTCCTTGGCGAGGAAGTCGCCCGACTCGCAGATCGGCCCGACCACGTCGGCCTTCACGGTCTTCTTCGCCCTCGCCTTCCGGGCCGGCTGGATGGCGTGGAACGCCTCGTAGAAGGAGGGCCGGAGGAGGTCGTTCATGGCGGCGTCCACCACCACGAACTCCTTCTTGGCGCCCTTCTTCCGGTACAGCACCCGGGTCACCAGCGCCCCGGCGTTGCCGACGATGACGCGGCCCGGCTCGAGGACGAGGGTCACCCCGAGGCCGGCGAGCGCCTTCTTGAGCTCGGCGCCGTAGTCCCGCGGGTGCGGCGGCGCCTCGTCGGCGTAGGTGATGCCGAGGCCGCCGCCGAGGTCGAGGTACTCGATCCGGTGGCCGTCGGACCGCAGCTCGACCACGAGCTTCTTCACCCGCTCGAGGGCGTCGAGGAACGGCCGCACCTCGGTGAGCTGCGAGCCGATGTGGCAGTCGACGCCGGCGACCTCGATCCGCGGCAGCTTGGCGGCGAGCGCGTAGAGCTCCTTCGCCCGCTTCATCGGGATGCCGAACTTCGACACCTCGAGCCCGGTGGAGATGTACGGGTGCGTCTTCGGGTCGACGTCGGGGTTCACCCGGACGGTGACGCGGGCCTTCGCCTTGAGCCGCTTCGCCACCGCGTCGATCCGCTCGAGCTCGCCGTCGCTCTCGACGTTGAAGAGGAGGATCTTGCTCTTCAGCGCGAAGGCGATCTCGTCGTCGCGCTTGCCGACGCCCGAGTAGACGACCTTCTTCGGGTCGGCGCCGGCCTTCAGCACCCGGAACAGCTCGCCGCCGGAGACGATGTCGAAGCCGCTGCCGAGCTTCGCCAGGGTCGAGAGCACGGCGAGGTTCGAGCACGCCTTCACCGAGTAGCAGACGAGGTGCGGCTGCCCCTTGAAGGCCGCGTCGAACGCCTTGTAGTGCCGGGTGAGCGTGGCCTTCGAGTAGACGTAGATCGGCGTGCCGTGCAGATCGGCGATCGCCTCGAGCGGCACCTCCTCGCAGCAGAGCTCGCCGCCGCGGTACTGGAAGTGGTTCATCGTGGCTCCCCTGCGTCCGCGTCCGCGCAGCAGCCGGCGTCGGCCGGCGCCGGCGCTTCCTGGGCCTCTCCCGGCGGCCGCGGCGGCGCCTTCGCCCCGCAGGCCGCGAGCGCGGCGAGCCCGAGCGCGAGCGGCACCAGAAGCACCGCGGCGAGCCGCACCTTCACCGCGACAGCTCCCTCTCCCACCGCGCGACCTCGGCGCGGACCCGCTTCGGCGCCGGCGCGCCGACGACCGCGCGGCGGTCGAGGCTCGCCACCGGGTCGAAGAGCCGCTTCGCCCCGCGGAACGCCTCGTGGAACGCGGCGAGCTCCGCCGGCGAGAGGTCGGCGAGGCGGCGTCCCCCGGCGCGGCAGGCGCGCACCATCCGGCCGACGATCTCGTGGGCCTCGCGGAACGGCACGCCCTTCGTGACCAGGTGCTCGGCGGCGTCGGTGGCGGTGAGCTCGCCCTCGGTGAGCGCGGCGAGCAGCCGCTCCTCGCGGAAGGTCGAGGTGGCGACCATGCCGGCGCAGGCGTCGAAGCTCGCGACCAGCGTCTCGAGCGCGTCGAGCGCCGGCCGCTTGTCCTCCTGCAGATCCTTGTTGTAGGCGAGCGGCAGGCCCTTCACGAGCGCGAGCAGGGTGACGAGGTCGCCGATGGCGCGTGCGGCCTTCCCGCGGGCGAGCTCCGCGACGTCGGGGTTCTTCTTCTGCGGCATCAGCGACGAGCCGGTGCAGAAGGCGTCGTCGAGCTCCACGAAGCCGAACTCGGTGGAGGCCCAGAGGCAGAGCTCCTCGGCGAGCCGGGAGAGGTGCACCATCGCGGTGGCGCACGCCGCCGACAGCTCGATCAGGTGATCGCGGGAGCCGACCGCGTCGAGGGAGCTGGTGGTGACGCCCGCGAAGCCGAGGTGCTCGGCGACCCGCCCGCGGCGGAGCGGGAGCCCCGCGCCGGCGAGCGCGCCCGAGCCGAGCGGCGAGGCGTCGAACCGCCGCGCGCAGTCGGCGAAGCGCGAGCGGTCGCGGGCGAACATCTCCACGTACGCGAGCAGGTGGTGCCCGACCGTCACCGGCTGCGCCCGCTGCAGGTGGGTGTAGCCCGGCATCGGCGTGGCCGCGTGCCGCTTGGCCTGCTCGACGAGCGCGCGCTGCATCGCGCGGATCGCCGCGCCGGCCTCGCGGCAGGCGCGGCGGAGCCAGAGCCGCTCGTCGAGCGCGACCTGGTCGTTCCGCGACCGGCCGGTGTGGAGGCGCCCGGCGACCTTCGGACCGACGAGCTCGGCGAGCCGCCGCTCGACGTGGGTGTGGATGTCCTCGAGCTCGTCGGAGAACGGCAGGGCGCCCCGGGCGAGCTCGTCCGCCACCCGGTCGAGGCCGCGGACCAGCTTCGCCGCGTCCGCCTTCGGGATGATCCCGGCCTCGCCGAGCATCCGCGCGTGGGCCTTCGAGCCCTCGACGTCCTCCCGCCAGAGGTGCCGGTCGACGTCGATCGAGGCGTTGTACGAGACGAGCCGCGGGTCCGCGGCCTTCCCGAGCGCCGCCCGGGAGACCGCGCCCGCCTTCTGCGGCCGCGCGCCGCGCTTCCTCGTGGCCACGGCCTAGTACTGCACGCCGAAGACGCCGCGGACCGCCTGGGCGATCGTCGGCGACCACACGTCCGGCTCGTCCGGCTTCGGGTCGTCGTTCGGCATCCCGAGGCCGGAGAGCGGGAAGAGCACGCCGTACTTCACGCCGGCGATGAAGCCGTCGTCGGAGACGTAGTTCACGCCGGTGTCGATCTCGACGCCGAGCGGCCGCTCGCCGGTCGGCGTGGTGCCGGTGTCGTTCACCATCGAGAAGATCACCGCGAGGTTCAGGTTCAGCCCCTCGGTCACGTCGTAGCGCACCGACGGCTTCACGTAGGTGGCGTCGGTGACGCCGCCCATGATCTCGCGCCAGAGGATCATGTCGACCCGGTAGTCGCGGTCGAAGCGGAAGTTGTTGACGGTGCTGTCGGCGCACTCGGCCTGGGTGCAGTTGAACTGCTGCCCCTCCCAGTCGCCCTTCTGCGGGAACGGCGTGTCCTCCGAGTTCGGGTCGACGCGGCCCGGCACGTTGCCGAAGCCGGGAGACGAGTCGCCGGAGGCGTAGCCGAGCTCGAGGCCGACCGAGAGCCGGTCCTCCATCAGCTTCAGCTCCTGCTGGATGACCGCGCCGTACTGCTCGATGGTGAGCGTCTGGCCCTGGGCCGGGTCGAGGGCGACCGGCTGCGGGAGCACCGAGCGGTTGCCGATCTCGCCCTGGATGGTCACGAGCTCCATCTCCAGGCGGTACGCCTTGTAGATGAGCCGGAACCAGACGTCGGGGATCACCGCCCAGGCGTCGCGGGGCACGAACTCGAGCGAGCCGCCGCGGAGCGCGGCGTCGCTGGCCTGGTCGCTCGTCTCCACCAGGCCGGCGCCGGCCCCGGCGTTGCCGTGGGTCCGCGGCGTGTCGGACAGCATCAGGCCCGGCGCGTCCCAGGCCTGCTCGCGGTACACGAAGTACAGGCCGTAGTTGATCGAGAGGTCCTCGCCGGCGAGCTTCCGCTTGCGGATCTCCTCGTCCTTGTCGCGGCGGGCGATGGCGATGATGTAGTTGCGGGCGTCGTCGAGCTGGGTGCGGTCGAACGGCTGCGCGGTCGGGACCGTCTGGTCCGGGTTCGCCGAGGTCGGGCCCTCGCTGACGAAGTCGATGCCCGGCGCGATCACGTGCTCGGCGATCTTGGTGGCGAAGAGGATCCGGTCGACGGTGTCGCCGTGGTCGCAGTCGAAGCAGTTGCCGTCGTTCGAGAGGATGCCGAGGCCCCACTGCGAGCCCATCCGGCCGAAGCGGAGCTCGCCGACGGGCGTCCGCACCTCCGCCCAGGCGCGCTTCGCGGTGACCGAGTCGGTGATCGCGTTCCAGCCGTAGCGCGGCGCGAGCTGCGCCTGCGAGAAGATCACCTGGGGCGTCTGCTTGTTGCCCTTGGCGCTGCCGTCGAACCCGCCCTCGGGCGTCGAGCCGAGGACGAGGTTGTCGAAGACGTCGATCTGGAACTTGAGCTTCACCTCCTCGCTCACGTTCATGGTCGGCTCGAAGCGGAGCCGCATGTTCGCGGAGGCGAGGGTGTCGGTGTCGTTCGGCGCCAGCGGGTCGACCGGGAAGAGGAACCGCCCGGACGGATCCGGCCCGACCTCCATGTCGAAGTTGTCGAACACGTCCATCCGCGTGCGGAAGTAGCCGTGCACCTCGAAGAACTCGAGCTTCGGGGCCATCGCCTCGCCGAAGCTCTCGTCGCTCCAGTCGGTGGTCGCGTTGGCGGACGTCACCGCGGCGCGGACCTCGTCGCGCATCTCCTCCTTCGCGGTGTCGAGCCGGTCCTCCATCTCGGCGAGGACCTCCTTGCGCAGCTCCTCCCGCAGCGCCTCGCGCTCGGCGGCGGAGAGCTTCGCCGCGGCCGGCGGCGTCGCCGGGACGTCGGCGGGCGGCGGCGTGGCCGGCGCGGGGGCGTCCGCGGGCGCGGTGGCGGCGGCCGGCGCCGGGCGCGGGGGCATCTAGGACGGTAGGGTCGGGGGCGGCGGGGGGGGCGCGGGCGGCTGCGCCCCCGCCG
>CAZDGH010000299.1:0-7476 GCA_964504805.1 uncultured Myxococcales bacterium
CGACGGCGTCTGCGGAAGCGTCGACGCCTGCCCCGGCTTCGACGACCGCGCCGATCGCGATCTCGACGGCGTGGCCGACGGCTGCGACCGCTGCCCGGCGGACCCGCTCGACGACGGCGACGGCGACGGCGTCTGCGACTCCGACGACGTCTGCGCCGGGTTCGACGACGCCCTCGACACCGACGGCGACGGCGTCCCGGACGGCTGCGACATCGTCTGCGACGGCGGCACCGTCGACTGCGACAACGTCTGCGTCGACACCGCCACCGACGCCGCCAACTGCGGCGGCTGCGGGGTGACCTGCGGCGCCGACGAGCACTGCGACGCGGGCGCCTGCGCGCCGAACCTCTTCTGGGCCTCGGGCGTGCAGCAGAACGTCGATCCGGCGACCCTCGTCGGCTGGACCCAGTGCTTCGCGGGCACCTACGACCAGAGCAGCCCGCCGCTCGCGGACCTCCACGCCGCCTGCCCCGGCCGCGACCTGCTCCTCGCCTGCCGCCCCGTCGGCGCGGCCACGTTCACGCTCGCCGCGATGGCCCCGCGCGAGGACGTCACCTTCGACTGCGGCTTCGACCGGACCTGCAGCCACAACGCCAACGGCGTCGAGTGGTACTACTCCGACAACTACTCGTGGGGCTTCGCGCCCGGCGGCGAGGCGGTGAACCGCGACTCGTGCGACTACGACGACGGCTCGCAGGTCGCCCCCGAGCTGCGCATGTGCTGGCACACCGGCGCCGGCTCGATGAACGGCGGCTACCGCTGCGGCGCGAACGAGCTGAACAGCGACGGCACCTGGGAGCGCCTCGTCTTCCAGGCGGGCCCGTGCCCCGACGCCGACGCCGACGGCATCTGCGACGCCACCGACACGTGCGTCGGCGGCGATCCGCTCCTCGACGCCGACGGCGACGGGGTCTGCGACGCGGTGGACGCGTGCCCCGGCTCCGACGACCACGCCGACGCCGATGGCGATCGCCTCGCCGACGGCTGCGACGCCTGCCCGTTCGACCCCGAGAACGACGCCGACGCCGACGGAGTCTGCGGCGACGTGGACAACTGCGGGTTCGCGCCGAACCCCGGCCAGGAGGACGCCGACGCCGACTTCCTCGGCGACGCCTGCGACGTCTGCGCGCTGGATCCCGGCAACGACCTCGACGGCGACGGCGTCTGCGGCGACGTGGACGTCTGCCCCTTCAGCTTCGACCCGGGCCAGGAGGACGCGGACCTCGACGGGACCGGCGACGCCTGCGACGCCTGCCCGCTCGACGCCACCGGCGACTCCGACGGCGACGGCGTCTGCGACGGCGTCGACGTCTGCCCCGGCGGCGACGACCTCGCCGACGCCGACGGCGACGGCATCCCCGACTTCTGCGACGCGCCGGCCGGCCCGCGTTACTGGGCGTCGGGCGTGCAGCAGAACGTCCCGGCCGCGAGCCTCACCGGCTGGACCCAGTGCTTCTCCGGCACCTACACCGGCAACGAGTCGCTGGCGACGATCCTCGCCAACTGCCCGGGCGACGACCTGCTCCTCGGCTGCCGTCCGGTCGGCTCGCCCGACCTCACCCTGGCGGCGATGGCGCCCCGCGCCGACGTCACCTTCGACTGCGGCACGGACCGCGCCTGCTCGCACAACGCCAACGGCGTCGAGTGGTACTACGACGACAGCTGGTCGTGGGGCTTCGCGCCCGGCGGCGACGCGGTGGATCGCTTCTCCTGCGACTACGACAACGGCGCCCTCCCCGACCAGGGGCTCCGGATGTGCTGGCACACCGGCGCCGGGAACCTCAGCTCGGGCTACCGCTGCGGGGCCAACAACCTGAACAACGACGCGGGCTGGGAGCGGGTGATCTACGCGAGCACGGGCGCGTACTGGGCCTCCGGCGTCCAGCAGAACCTCGACCCCGCCGTGCTCACCGGCTGGACCCAGTGCCACAGCGAGACCTTCAGCTCGAGCACGCCGGTCGCCAACATCCTCGCGAGCTGCGACCAGGCGAACCTGCTCATGGCCTGCCGCCCGGTCGGCGCCGCCACCTTCACCCTCGCCGCGATGGCGCCGCGGGCCGACGTGCTCTTCGACTGCGGCAACCAGGTGAACTGCACCCAGCAGTCGAACGGCGTCGGCTGGTACTACAGCGACGGCTACTCCTGGGGCTTCGCGCCGGGCGGCGAGCCGGTGAGCCGGCAGTCGTGCGACTGGAGCGGCGGCGCCCCGTCGTTCCCCGACCAGCGCATGTGCATCCACACCAACGGCGGGAGCACGAGCAGCGGCTACCGTTGCGGCAACAACGACCTGAACGGCAACGCCGGCTGGGAGCGGGTCTTCTACACCGCGCCGTGACGCGTCCCGGCGTCAGGGGCGGGCGGCCGCCGCCCGCCCCCGCGTTGCAGCCCTCGTTGGGGCGTGCTACGTCGCCGGCCATGGCCGACGAGCGTCGACTCTACGAGCGGATCGACATCGAGATCCCCTGCCGGATGTTCATCCCCGGCGAGGGGAAGAAGGCGTCGGAGCTCCGCTTCGAAGCCTTCGCTCGCTCCGCGAACCTCTCCCTCGGCGGGCTCTTCCTGCCGACGACCTTCCTCCTCCCGCCCGACCTCGAGCTCTGGCTCGAGCTCAAGCTGCCGCGCGGCACGCTCAACGTGCGGGGCCGCGTCGCCCGCGCGGTGGCGTTCGAGGATCAGGAGGGGCCGAGCGGCCTCGGCCTGCAGTTCCTCGGCTTCGACGGCAAGGCGCGCGAGGAGCTGCTCCGCTTCTTCACGCCGAGCCGCTACGTCCGGTTCTTCGACGACGCCGCCCGCGACTTCCCGGCGATCGGCAAGGAGCTCACCCGCGACCAGGTCTCGCTGCTCCTGAACCTCTGGGAGGAGTGGAAGATCGCCGCCAAGGTGCCGATGAGCGAGGCGCCGCTGCCGGTCACGGTGGCGCCGCCGAAGAAGGCCTCGCGCGGGCGGTAGGGCCGGCCGAGCCTCCCTGTGGGCCCCGGGACCGGGGTACGATCGCGCCATGTCGAAGGCGCCGTACCTCGCGTTCCCGCTGCTCCTGCTCGCCGCCTGCTCGAACACGCCGCCCCGGCTCGAGCCGATCGACGACGCCACCGGCAAGGTGGACGCCGTCCTCGAGTTCGACGTCTACGGCGCGGACGTCGACGACGACGACCTCGCCTTCCGGGTGGTGATCGACGGCGCCGAGTCGGACCTGCTCTCGCAGGTCTCGAACAACCAGGCGCACTTCCGCTGGATCCCCACCCCGGGCGACGTCGGCGTCCACCAGGCCGACTTCTTCCTCACCGACGGCGTCGAGGAGGTGAGCGAGCGGATCACCATCACCGTGCTCGATCGCGAGGGCGGTGGGGACGGCCCGGTCTTCGTCTCGCCGGACCGCTACCTCCTCGACGTCTCCACCGAGCCGTCGATCGAGTTCACCATCGAGGTGAAGGAGGACTCGACCACCGACGTGACCATCGAGCTCGTGCGCAGCATCGACGGGGCGATGTTCCACGGGCAGCCCGCGACCGACGGCGCCCAGGCCTACGGCAAGCGGGCCAACTTCTTCTGGGCGCCCACCGAGGCGCAGAAGGCGACGAGCCAGCACTTCCTCTCGGTGCGCGCCTTCGACGGCGACGGGAGGAGCGCCGACCAGGACATCGCCATCGTCCTGCGCGGCGTCGACGGCAGCTGCACCACGCAGCCGCCCGAGCTCGAGCACACCCCGCTCTCCGACCGGCCCTCGTCCGGCGGCTTCCCGATCGAGGTCACGGTCACCGACTTCGAGACCGACATCCTCGAGGCGACCGCGTTCTTCTCGCTGGTGCCGTCGCCCGCCGACGCCGACTTCCGCAGCGTCGCGCTGCTGCAGGACGGCGACCTGTGGACCGGCACCATCCCCGATCCCGGGCTCGACCCCGGCGCGATCGCCACCGTCACCTACTACCTCTGCGCCCGCGACGACGACGACCCGACCACCGAGGGCGATCCCGACGCCGGCGATCGCTGCGATCGCCTCGCTTGCACCCCGCGCTACACCTTCCTCGCCAGCGGTCCCGCCGGCGGCCTCTGCGCGCGCTGCGCCACGAGCGCGGACTGCCCGGCCGGCTCGAGCTGCCTCGACGAGGCCGGCGCCCGGCTCTGCGTGCCCGACGGCGACAGCTGCCAGGGCGGCGGCGGCGGCCTCTGCGATCCGTGCGAGACCCACGGCGACTGCGGCGGCCTCGACGACTACTGCCTCTCGAACGGGGAGACCGGCGAGAGCTTCTGCGGCGTCGACTGCGCGGAGGGGCAGCCGTGCGGCGCCGGCAACGTCTGCGCCGAGCTCGGCGGCGGCGTCTCGCAGTGCGTGCCCGAGGCGTTCACCTGCCAGGCGTCGGGCGGCGCCGGCCTCTGCGAGCCGTGCGAGACGCGGGCGGACTGCGGCGGCGATCGCGACTACTGCCTGCAGGCCGCCGACGGCTCGCTCTTCTGCGGCCAGGACTGCTCGGACGGCTTCGGCTGCCCCGACGGCTACGACTGCGCCGACCTCACCGCGTTCGAGCCCGGCCTCTTCCAGTGCGCGCCGCGCTCCGGGAGCTGCGGCGCGGGCGGCGGGGCGCGGGCACCGGGGCCGGGCGAGCTCGTGGTCAACGAGGTGCTCGCCGATCCGCCTCCCGGCTCGGACCCGAACGGCGACGGGACGGCGAGCACGGTCAACGACGAGTTCGTCGAGCTCCTGAACCTGTCCGCCGCCGAGCTCGATCTCACCGGGGTGACGATCGACGACGCCGCCGCCGATCAGGCGGTGCGCTTCACCTTCCCCGCCGGCACCACCGTCGGCCCCGGCCGCGCGGTGCTCGTCTTCGGCGGCGGCGACCCCGCGCTGTTCGGCTCGTTCGGCGGCTCGCAGGCGTTCCGCGCCCCGCAGGGCCTCGGCCTCAACAACGCCGGCGACACCCTCTCCGTGCGCGACGCCGGCGGGAACCTGCTCGTCCAGGCGACCTTCGGGGCCGACGGCGGCGAGGACCAGTCGCTGACGCTGTCGCCCGACGGCGCCGGCCTCTCGTTCGCGCTCCACGGCGCGGTGGCCGCGGCGCCGTACTCGCCCGGCACGCAGACCTGCGGCAACCCGTTCCCGGTCGCGGCGCAGCCCTGCGGCGGCGGCGGGGGCTGCGTGGGCGGCGATCGCGACGGCGAGCCGAACGACACGCTCGAGACGGCGACCTGCCTCTCGGCGCTGCCGGCGGAGCTCGCCGGCCACCTCGACCACCAGCCCGCCTCGGAGCCCCCGGGCCCCGACGCCTCGGACTTCTTCTCGTTCGAGGTGAGCGCCGGGCAGCTCGTCACCGTCGCCACCTACCCGGGCGCGGCGCCCGACGTCTCCGACACGGTGCTCTTCCTCCACGACGAGACCGGGGCGCTCGTCGCCGAGCACGACGACAACGACGTGCAGGCCGGCGACTACTACTCGACCCTCGAGCACGCGGCGGCGAGCGCCGGAACCTACGTGGTCGAGGTGCGCGCCTACCGCTCGGCGTCCCGGGCGACCGCCGGCAGCTACGAGCTCCGGGTCGAGGCGCGGTGAGGCGGATCGCCGCCGCGCTCCTCGCCCTGGCCTCGTGCGGCGGCGAGGGCGCCGTCGAGCAGCCGCCGGTCGAGACGGTGCGGCTCGTCTCGGTCGCGCCCGACGCCTGGCTCCCCGGCACGCCGATCGAGGTCCGCGCCGAGGCGTTCCTCCCCGGCGACGCCGCGGCGCTCGTGGTCGACGGCGAGGTCGCGAACGTGCGCCTCCGCCAGACGATCCCGCTCACGGTGCAGGACGGGCGCACCGCCTCGGGCGAGGCCCACGACCGGCTCCTGAACGCCGGCGAGGGCACCTTCGAGGGCGAGGCCACCCTGGTGGTGACGCGCGACGGCGGGGAGCTCGCCGGCACGCTGCCGCTCGTGGTCGAGCTCAGCCAGCACCTCGCGCCGCGGCTCGACCGGATCGGGCTCGAGGCGGCGTACTTCGGCGACCGGATCCCCCTCGACGGCGACGGCTTCCTCCTCCCGACCGAGGGCGCGCTCGAGGCCGTCTTCGACGGCACCTTCACGCCCGAGGGCGGCGCGCCGGTCGAGGTGCGCGGCGGCCGCGCGCCGGTGCACGCGGTCTCGCGGACGCGCGCGGAGCTCGAGGTGCGGCCCTTCTTCGGCCTCGCGCTCGGGCGCTTCGACGGCACGCTCCGCGTCGAGAACGTCCACGCCTGGGACGGCACCGGCATCGCCAGCGAGCCGCTCGCCCACGTGCTCGAGACGCTCCCGCCGGCGGTCTTCGAGGCGTCGCCGGCGGTCGCCTCCCGCGGGCAGCGGCTCCGCTTCCGCGGCGGCGGGTTCGTCGAGGATCCCGCCGACGGCATCTCGTCGCTCGTGCGCCTCCGCGGCACCTTCACGCCGCGCGACGGCGGCGTGCCGGAGACCTGGAGCGGCAAGGAGGTCCTCGGCCGCGTCGAGCGGAGCGCCCTGGCGGTGACGCTCGCGCCGCGCGGGAACCTCGACGCCTTCGGCGGGACGCCCGGCACGTTCGCCGGCCAGGCGAGCGTCGTGGTCACCCGCGGGGCCGAGGAGCTCGAAGGGCCGGAGACGCCGCTCTCCTTCAGGGTGTCGCGGACGCGGCAGATCGTGTTCCTGAAGTACCTGCCCGGCTTCGACGAGAGCCTGCGCGCGTTCGGGCTCCGCAACGCCGAGCGCGAGGTGAAGGACCGGATCCTGGAGGTGTGCGCCCGCGACTACGAGGGCTTCGCGGTGGAGTTCGCCGAGGCGAGGCCCGACGACACCTGGGCGGAGTACGCGGTCATCGAGCTCACCGGCGAGGACCCGAACGGCGCCGGCCTCTTCGGCCTCGACAACACCGAGGGCAAGGACGACGGGAACGTCCGGCTCGACGACGTCATCGGCGGCCGCAACGCCGAGACGGAGGAGCAGGGCAGCTACGCCTTCGGCGGGGTCTTCGTGGAGAGCTTCCTCTCGATGTCGCCGTCGCACCCGGCGCCGAACCCGATCGCCTCCGCGCGCTTCGACGCCGTCTTCGACCCGTTCCGCGCCGATCGCGGCGGGCGGCCGGTGGAGGTCGAGGAGCTCTCCGGCGGCCCGCGCGACGCCGAGCTGCGCGAGGCGATCCGGGTCCTCGGCAACGTGGTCGGCGGCACCGTGGTCCACGAGATCGGCCACTCGCTCGGCCTGGCGGCGGTGCCCGGCGATCCGTCGGCGTTCCACGACACCGGCGAGGTGCCGGGCCTGATCATGAACCCCGGCGCCTCGCGCTCGTTCGAGGAGCGCGCGGAGCTCGACGGGCTCCGCGCGGTCTGGGCCGAGCACGACCGCGCCTACCTCGAGCGCGTCGTCCCGGTGGACTAGCGCCCGGCGGCTAGAACGGGAAGAGGTTCGCCGGCCCGCGCCAGCGGCGGCTCTCGCCGTCGCGCTCGCGATCGCGCGGCTCCGGCGCGGCCCGGGCCGGCTCGTCGGCGACGGGGGCGGCGC
>CAZDGH010000300.1:0-7457 GCA_964504805.1 uncultured Myxococcales bacterium
ACCTCCTGCTGGCCGACACCGTCGACGGCGCCGGGCTCCACCGCGCCCACGCCGTGGTCGAGGTCGGCTGCGGCGAGGTCGTCGACGCGGGCGCGCTCCGCGCGGCGCCGCCGGAGCCGGTCGACGCCGGCGCGCTCGAGCAGGGGCTCGGCACGGTGCGGCAGGGCGCCGGCAACGCCCCGCCGCCGTGGATCGCCTGCGACGCGCCGAAGGTGGAGCTGGTGTTCGACAACGCGGTCCCGGATCTCGTGCGCCCCACCGAGGCCCAGCAGCTCGACCAGATCCTGCTCTCGGCGCTCCGCGGCGGCGCCCCCGACGTCGACTTCTCGTCCCGCTACGAGACCCGGGCCCGGCTGTTCGGGCTGATGTTCCAGCAGGAGCTCGAGCGCCAGGGCCTGACGCTGTTCCTCGACCCGACCGCGGCGGCCCGGCTGACGTCGAGGGAGTTCACGCTCGTCGTCCGCATCGAGAAGGTGTCCCGCGACAAGTGGACCCAGCTCGTGCTCTCGAAGGTCGCCGACAACACCATCCTCCACGCGGAGCGCCTCCGGGCGTCGCACGACGCGGCGGCGATGCAGACCCTGGCGCAGAGCGTGCTCTCGGTGGGCGGCGGCCTCGCAGCGCTCCTGCGCGGCGTGCGCGAGGTGCCGGCGGTCCCGAAGGTCACGCTCGCGGTCACGCCCGAGCTCGTGGACGCCGGCGGGAGCGTGACCGCGACGGTCCGCGTGGCCGAGCGCTGCAGCGACGCCCCGGCCGCGGGGCTCCCGGTGGAGGTGTCGGCGCGCCTGCCCGGGGGCGGGCCGCCGGCCGTCGCCACCGCGACCACCGGCGCCGACGGCACGGCCACCGTCTCGATCCCGGCCGGCGCGCGCGAGGGCCGCGGGGAGGTGGTGGCGCGCTTCCGCCGGCGCGCCGCGATGTGGGCGTCGGAGCCGGGCTGGTTCTTCGTCCGCGTGCCGGGCGATCTGCGCCTCGGCGCGGACCGCGTCACGCTCCTCCCAGGCGAGTCGGTCTCGATCTCGATCGCGTACGAGCAGGCCGGCGCGCCGCAGGTCGGGGAGGCGGTGCTGCTCGACGCCACCGGCGGGACCCTCTCGTCGGGCCGCGTCGTCACCGACGCGGCCGGCGGCGCGGAGGTGACCTTCACGGCCGGGAACACCCCGGGGCTCGCGGTCGTCACCGCGAGCTCGGGCGCGGACACCGCCAGGCTCGAGCTCGTGGTCGGCGAGCAGGTCGCCCTGCGGTTCGGCGCCGGCGCCGCCTCGATCGACGCCGGCGGCGTCGTCGAGGTCTACGCGGATCTCCTCCGCGGCGTCGCGGCCGTGCCGGGCGAGACCGTCGCCTTCTCGCTCGCCGGCCCCGGCGTCCTCTCGTCGGCGACGGCCGTCACCGACGCGGGCGGCCGGGCGCAGGTGCAGTACGCCGCGCCCGCGCAGGGACCCGCCACGGCCACGATCACCGTCTCGGCCTCGCTGGACGGCGTCTCGCTGACGGACAGCGGCTCGATCGAGGTCCGGGAGGTCGCGCAGCGGACGCCGCTCCGGGTCGTGCTGCCGCACGAGGCGTCCGCGGTGACCAGCGCCGACGGCTGTGTCGGCGAGGAGGGCTGCGCGATCCCGCGCCAGGACGACGTGCTCCGGCCGGGAGAGATGTCGTTCCCGTTCGGCTGCACGACGAGCCAGGCCTCGTTCACCGTGTCCCAGCCCACCCCGGGGATCCTCCACGTCGACGCGGAGGTCGCCCGGCCGCTGGGGGAGTTGATCCACCTCGCGATGCACGTCATCGCCGATCGTCCGGGGCGGCTTCTCGTCGAGGCCGAGCCCGGCTGGGCCTCCTCGCCTCCGGGCGGCTGCCTGCTGCAGGACACCCAGTGGATGGAGCCGCCCACCGAGCCGAACGCCTGGCCGGTGATGCTCGACATGGGAGCCGGAACCATCCTCTGCCAGAACGCCGGCGGCAACCTCCAGGGCACCGGCCGGCTCGCGGTCATCCGCTTCGTCCCCGACCCGTAGCCCCGCGAACCCCGCGCCGCCCGGGCCCGTAAGTGGAGGGAAGCCTCCACCGGTGCTAGGAGAAGCGCGTGGCCCGCGTCCCCATGATCCGCGAGGCGGTTCGCGACCTGAACCGCCTCCGGGAGATCTCGGTCGTCGTGGCGCGCCACGGGTTCGGCGGCGTCCTCGACCGGGCGCGGTTCTGGGACGTGCTCGGCCGGAAGGTCGAGGCGGAGGCCGCGCCCGACGTCGCCAAGAAGTCCACCGCGGCCCGCTTCCGCGACCTGCTCACCGAGCTCGGCCCCACCTTCGTGAAGCTCGGGCAGGTGCTCTCGAGCCGCCCCGACCTGCTGCCGGCGTCCTGGATCACCGAGCTCGAGAAGCTGCAGGACCGGGTGCCGCCCTTCCCGCTCGAGGAGGCGCGGCAGCAGATCGAGCGCAGCCTCGGCCGCCCGCCCGAGGAGCTCTTCAAGGAGATCTCGCCCGAGCCGCTCGCCTCCGCCTCGATCGCCCAGGTGCACCGCGCCACCACCCTCGCCGGCGAGGAGGTGGTGCTCAAGGTGCAGCGTCCCGGGATCGACGAGAAGGTCCGGGCCGACCTCGACCTGCTCCGCTATATGGCGCGGATCCTCGAGGCGGTGATCGAGGAGACCGGCGTCTACACGCCGACCGGCATCGTCGAGGAGTTCGAGGCGTCGCTGGTGAACGAGCTCGACTTCGGCGTCGAGCTCCGGAACGTGAAGCTCTTCCACGAGAAGAACGTGGGGCGCGACTACCAGGTGGTGCCGAAGGCCTACGAGGAGCTCTCGAGCCGCAAGGTGCTGACGCTCGAGTTCATCGACGGGGTGAAGATCACCGAGGCCTGCCCGCCCCACGACGGCAAGGTCCTCGCCCGGAACATGCTCGAGGGCGCCTTCCGGCAGCTCTTCGTCGACGGCGTCTTCCACGGCGACCCGCACCCCGGGAACGTCCTGGTGATGAAGGACGGCCGGCTCGGGCTGATCGACTTCGGCCTCGTCGGCCGCCTCACGCCGCAGATGAAGGAGAACATCGTCCTCCTGGTGCTGGCGATCGCGCTCAAGGACGCCGACAGCGTGGCGCGGCTCATCTACCGCGTCGGCATCCCCGACCAGCGCACCAACCTCGGCGCCTTCCGCCAGGACATCCAGGGGATCCTCGACAAGTACCTGGGGATCGCGCTCAAGGACGTGCAGTCGACCTCGCTGATGAGCGACCTCGTCGACCTGTCGGTCCGCTACAAGATCAAGATCCCGAAGGAGTACGCGATCCTCTCCAAGGCGGCGATGACCGCCGAGGGCGTGATCCGCAAGCTCGACCCCGAGCTCGACATGCTCGCGCTCGGGATGCCGTACGCGAAGGAGCTGCTCCAGGACCGCATGGATCCCGGGGCGATGCTCGGCGTCGGCGGCGGGATGAAGTCGCTGCTCCGGGTGCAGACCTTCCTGCAGGACGTGCCGCTGCAGATGTCGCAGATCCTCATGGATCTCGAGGGCGGCAAGTTCACCGTCAACGCCAAGGCGCCGGAGCTCGCGCAGCTCCGCGACACCGTGCGCGGCCTCGGCGTCACCCTCTTCCTCGGCCTGCTCGCCGGCGGCTTCGTCGTCGGCACCTTCGTCTCGCTCTCGACGATCGAGTGGAAGATCCTCGACGTGGTGCCGGTGAACCTCGTGTTCGCGCTCTTCGGCGCCGCGATGGCGACGGGCCTGTGGTGGCTGGCGATGAGCTGGTCGGCGATCCAGGGCCGCATCAAGAAGATCAAGCTCTCGAGCTGGCTGAACCTGGGGCCACGCCGCTGACGGTGGTGCCCCGGTGATCGTCGTCGCGGAGCAGCCGCACTACCTGCCGTGGCTCGACTTCTACGAGGAGGCGGCCCGGGCGAACGTGCTCGTCGTCCTCGACGACGTGCAGTGGATCCGCCGCGGCTGGCAGCGCCGCACCCGGATCGCGCTCCCGCCCGGCGCGCCGCTGCCGCCCGCGCCGGAGCCGCCGTGGCAGTGGCTCTCGATCCCGCTCGACGCCGCCCGGCGCGACGACGAGCTGCGCGCCCTGGCGATCGACCAGGGCCGGCCGTGGACCGAGAAGCACCTGGCGGCGATCACCCACACCTACGCGCGGCGGCCCTACTTCAAGGCGCAGGTGCTGCCGCGGCTCGAGGCGCTCTACGCCGAGGCGCGCACCCTCGGCGGCCCCGGCTCGCTGCTCCAGGTGCTGCTGCGCTCGTTCCGGCTCTTCGCCGAGCCGCTCGGGGTGCGGCCCGAGCTCCGCCTCGCCTCGACGCTCGACCGCTCGGATCCCGACCGCACCGGCCGGCTGGTCCAGCTCTGCACCCAGCTCGGCGCCGACACCTACTACTCCGGCCTCGGCTCGGTGCTGTACCTGAAGCCGGGGCCGTTCCGCGCCGCGGGCGTGCGGCTGCTCTGGCAGCGCTTCCGCCACCCGCCGTACGACCAGGGCGTCCCGGGCCGGCCGTTCGTGCCGAGCCTCTCGATCGTCGACGTGCTCTCGAGCGTGCCGGAGGACGAGGTGCGGCGCTGGCTCGAGCCGTCGCCGCATGGCCCCTTCGGCCCGGTCTGCTAGGTTCGCGCGGTGCTCCGGCTCGAAGGCGCCACCGTCGCGTTCCCCGACGCCACCGTCGGCCCGCTCGACCTCGACCTGCCGGCGGGCAGCGTGGTGTCGATCGCCGGGCCGGCGGCCGCGGGCAAGAGCGTGGTGCTGAAGCTCGCCGCCGGCCTCGTCCGGCCCACGGCCGGCCGGGTGCTCGTCGGCGGCCTCGACCTCGGCGCCGCGACCCGCGACGAGCTGCGGGACGCCCGGGCGCGGATCGGGATGGTCTTCCAGAACGACGCGCTCTTCGACTCGCTGACCGTGCTCGAGAACGTCGCCTACCCGCTCGTGCGCCGCGGGGCCCTCGCCTCCGAGGCGGCGGATCGCGCCCGCACCGCGCTCTCGGACGTCGGGCTCGCGGACGCCGCGGCGAAGCGGCCCGGGCAGCTCTCGGGCGGGATGAAGAAGCGCGTCGGCGTGGCGCGGGCGCTCGTCGCCGCGCCGTCGCTCGCGCTCTACGACGACCCGACCGCGGGCCTCGATCCGGCGACGACGCTCCGGATCCTGGAGCTCCTGCTCGAGGTCCACGAGCGGCTCGGCGGGCTCACCGTGATCGCCGGGGCCGACCCGTCGCTGCTCTGGCCGCGGAGCACCCTGGCGATCGCCATGGACGCGGGGCGGATCGTCGCGGCCGGCGCCCCGGACGAGGTCGCGGCGCGGCCCGAGGTGCAGGCGCTCTTCTCGGCGGAGGCGGCTTGAGCGCGCTCGCGGCGCCGCTCGCGTCCTTCGGCGCGGCGGCGATGTCCTGGCTGCGCCAGCTCGGGGCCCTGGGCCTGGTGCTCGCGCGGCTCCTCCGCGCCCTGCCCTTCGCCGACGCCCGCGAGACCCTCCGCAGCACCACCGTCTTCGGCTTCCGCTCCTTCCCGCTGGCGCTGGCGACCGCGGTGTTCGTGGGCGCGATCCTGGTGGTACAGACCGGCTTCTACGTGAAGAAGATCGGCGCCCGCGAGATCCTCGGCTGGGCGGCGGGCTACGCGATCCTCCGGGAGTTCGGGCCGCTGCTCGTGGCGATGGTGCTCTCCGGGCGCATCGGCGCGCGCAACGCCGCCGAGGTCGCAGCGCTCACCACCGGCGAGCAGGTCGACGCGCTCGAGGCGATGGCCATCGACCCGTTCCGGACGCTGTTCGCGCCGCGGGCGGTGGCCTCGGTGATCGCGGTCGTCTGCCTCACCGCCGTCGGCGACGCGGCGGCGATCCTCTCCGCCTCGGGCTTCGCCTGGCTGGCGCTGGGCGTGACGCCCGGCACCTTCTACCGCTCCCTCGACCTCGGCCTGGCCGCGCAGGACCTCGCCCACGGGCTCTGGAAGTCGCTCGCCTACGGGATCGCCATCGCGGTGATCTCGATCCAGGAGGGCCTCGCCGCCCGGGGCGGCGGCGCCGACGCGGTGGGCCGCGCCGCCACCCGCTCGGTGGTGACGACGGCGCTGGTGATCCTCCTGCTCGACTTCCTGCTGACGAGGTCGCTCGAGTGAGCGCGCTCGGCTACGTCGGGAGCCTCGGGCTCCTCCTCGGCCGCGCCTTCTCCGCGGCGCCGCGGCGGCCGTGGCCGAGGGGCGCGGTGCTCGGCTTCGCCGTGGAGATCGGCAACCGCTCGCTGCCGCTGGTCGTCACCTGCATGGCCTTCTTCGGCATGGTGATGGTGAGCCACGCCGCCGCGCAGGCGAAGCGGATCATCGGCGACTTCTCGCTGCTCGGCCCCGACTACTTCCTGCTCATGGTCCGGGAGTTCGGCCCGGTGGTCTCGGCGATCCTGGTGGCCACGCGCACCGGCGCCGGCACCGCCGCCGAGGTCGCCACCATGGCGGTGACCGAGCAGGTCGAGGCGCTCGAGCTCTCCGCCGGCGAGCCGATCGGGGAGCTGGTCACCCCGCGGCTCCTCGGCGGCGCCCTCGGCGTCACCGCCGTCGCCTGCGTCGCCACCCTCGTCACCGCGATCGCCGCGGCGCTCACCGCCACCTTCATGTACGGCGGCAACGGCTGGGCGTTCGTGGACGGCCGCGCCATCGCCTTCACCGACGTGCTCGCCGGCCTCCTCAAGGCCTGCCTCTCCGGGATCGCCATCCCGCTCTGCGCCTGCCGGGCCGGCCTCGCCGCCCGCGGCGGCGCGAGCGCGGTCGGCGCCGCCACCACCTCCGGCGTGGTGCAGGGCTGCCTGGCGGTGATCCTCCTCGACTTCGCCGTCGGCTCGGTCTTCCTCGTGCTCGCGCCGTGACCGCCGCCCTCTCCTACGCCGGCGTCGAGAAGGCGTTCGGGGCGCAGCGGGTGCTCCGCGGCGTGGACCTCGAGGTGCGCGAGGGCACGGTCACCTTCGTCATCGGCGCGTCGGGCGCCGGCAAGAGCGTGCTCGGGCGCCTCGCCGTGGGCCTGCTCCGGCCGGACGCCGGCGAGGTGCGGGTCTCGGGCGACGTGGTCAACGGCCTCGGCCGCGAGGGGCTGCGCCGGATCCGCGAGACGTGCGCGATGGTGCTGCAGGGCGGCACGCTCCTCGACTGGCTGTCGCTCGCGGAGAACGTGGCGCTCCCGCTCGGGAAGCGCCTCGGCCTCGGCCGGCGCGAGGCGCTCGCGCGGGCCGAGGAGCACCTCGCCGCGGTGGGCCTCGGCGGCCTCGCCGCGCGGCTGCCCCACGAGGTCGGTCCCGGCGTGCGCAAGCGCGCCTCGATCGCCCGCGCCCTCGCGCTCTCGCCGCGGACGGTGATCTTCGACGAGCCGACGACCGGCCTCGACCCGCGGGCGGCGCGCACCGTCGACCGGCTGATCCGCGCCAGCGCCGAGGCGGGCCGCACCGCCCTGGTGGTGAGCCACGATCTCGGGAGCATCCTCGGCATCGCCGACCGCGTCGCG
>CAZDGH010000301.1:0-7447 GCA_964504805.1 uncultured Myxococcales bacterium
TGCCCACCGGGACGTAGTGGCGCGCCGGGAGCGGCAGCCGCTGCGTCGCGAGCTGCGAGCCGAGCTCGAGCGCGGCGTCGACGTCGCCGAGCGCGCCGCGGGGCGACGAGCCGCCCGGCGGGATCGGCCGCGCGCCGTGGGTCCGGGGCGCCGCGGCGAGCCGCACCGCCACCTCGCCCCAGCTCGCGCACGGCACCACCTCGGCCTCGGCGGCGAGGATCCGGCAGGTGTCCACCGCCCGCGGCGTCGGCGCCTGCGGGGAGAGGAAGAGCACCGTGCGCATCCCGCGGGCGGCCGCGAGGCGCGCGGTGGCGCGGCAGTGGTTCGAGCCCGCGGGCCCGGCGGTGGCGATCGCCCGCGCGCCCGCGGCCTCGGCGGCGGCGAGCAGCCACTCGAGCTTCCGCACCTTGTTGCCGCCCGCCCGCGGGTGGGTGAGGTCCTCGCGCTTCGCGAGCACCTCCACGCCGAGGCGCGACGAGAGCCGCTCGAGGCGGACGAGCGGCGTCGGCGACGCCAGCGGCAGCCGCGGCGGCAGCGCGAGGCGCGGGAAGCGGTCCTCGAGGAAGGGCACCGGCCGAGGCTACCCCCGCGGGTCCGCGCAGGGTGGGGGAGCGTGGGATGCCGACCCCGAAGCGGCGTGCAGACCTTTCCCACCGGCGGGCCCGGAGCGCGCGGACCGCGGGAGGTCGTCGGATGAGGCGAGGCGCACGGGTGACGCTCGCGGCCTTGATGCTCGGCAGCGCCGGCTGCGGCGGCGGCGGCCCGGAGCCGGTCGGCGGCGGCGAGGAGGGCTACCGGATGCTGACGATCCTCGAGCCGCTCCACGGCTCGAGCGTGCCGGAGCGGGTCACGCTGCGGCTCGCCGACACCGGCGTGGGGCCGCGGCCCGCGTTCGAGGTCGGCGTCTACGTGAACGGGCAGCTCGTGGCCACGACGCAGGATCGCGAGCTCGACCTCGAGCTCGAGGACGGCCAGGCGGACGTGCGCGTCGAGGGGATCGGCCCCGAGGGCCTGCCGTCGGCGCAGGTGATCGGCGACCGGATCCTCCTCATGGTCGGCGGCTGGGATCCGACGGATCCGTACCGGCCCGAGCTGGTCCGCCCACGGCGCCCCGCTCTGCCGTAGCCCCGACGGGGTGCGAGGTCGTAGAGTGCGCGACGCATGCCGCACGCGTTCGTCAACGGGATCTGGCTCAACTACCAAGACGTGGGCGAGGGCGACCCGGTGCTCCTGGTCATGGGGCTCGGGGCGCCGCTGCAGGGCTGGGAGCTCCAGGTCCCCGCCCTCGCCAGGAAGCACCGCGTCGTCACCTTCGACAACCGGGGCGTCGGCCGCTCGGAGAAGCCGGTCGGCCGCTACTCCATCGCCGCGATGGTCGAGGACGCGAAGCAGCTCCTCGACCACCTGAAGATCGAGCGCGCCCACGTGGTGGGCATGTCGATGGGCGGGATGATCGCCATGGAGCTCGCGGCGCTGCACCCGTCGCGGGTCCGCTCGCTCACCCTCGCCGCCACCACGCCGTTCGCCGACGCGCGGCTGCGCTGGACGATCGGCCGCGGCGTCGCCCAGGTGAGCGCGGCGATGGCGCGCGCCAACGGGAGCACCGCGGCGCGCCTCGCCGCCGGCCAGGAGGCGACGGTCCAGCTCTGGCTGCCGCTCGTCTTCTCCGGGAAGCTCGGCCCCGAGCAGGAGCGGATGCTCCGCAAGCTCATGGACGCCGCGTTCGCCGAGGGCTTCTCCACCGCCGGCACGGTCGGGCAGCTCACCGCGGTGATGGGCCACGACGCGCGGCTCAAGCTGCCGCGGATCCAGGTGCCGACCCTCGTCCTCGGCGGCACCGACGACGCCATCTTCCACCGCGGCAAGTTCGAGCACCTCGCCTTCAACATCGAGGGCGCGCGGCTGGAGCTCTTCGAGGGCGCGCCCCACGGCCTCAACTTCATCGCCGCCGACGCCTTCAACGAAGAGGTGGTCCGCTTCCTGGCGGCCCAGCGGTAGGGCTACGCTGCCCGCGATGCGCCTCATCTGCCCGACCTGCGCGAAGCTCCAGGCGGGAGCGGTGTGCGCGGACGACGGTACGCCGCTCGAGCCCGCCTCCGACGATCCGCTCCTCGGCCTTCCGGTGGGGAGCTGGCGGATCGTCTCGGCGATCGGCGCCGGCGGCATGGGCCGCGTCTACCGGGCGGTGCAGCCGGTGATCGGCGCCCGCGTGGCGGTGAAGGTCCTCGCCGAGTCGTGCGCCTCCGATCGCGAGCTGGTGGAGCGCTTCATCGGCGAGGCGCGGGCGGTGAACCTCATCCGCCACGAGCACATCGTCCAGGTGCTCGACGTGGCGCTCCTGCCCGACGGCCGGCCGTACATCGTCATGGAGCACCTCGACGGCGCGCCGCTCTCGGCGTCGATCGCCGAGGCGGCGAGCCAGGCGCGGCGGCTGCCGGTGGGGGGCGTGGCGCGGCTGCTCGCCGAGGTGCTCTCGGCGCTGACCGCGTGCCACGCCAAGGGGATCGTCCACCGGGACCTGAAGCCGGACAACGTCTTCGTCACGCCGGCCGGCCACGCCAAGGTGCTCGACTTCGGCATAGCCAAGCTCGCGCCCGGCGTCGGCGCCCAGCGGAGCACCAGGCTCGGCACGCTCCTCGGCACGCCCTCGTACATGTCGCCGGAGCAGGCGGCCGGGCGCCCGGTCGACGCGCGGGCCGACCTCTACGCGATGGGCGTCATCCTCTTCGAGGCGGCCACGGGCACGCTGCCCTTCCCGGGCTCGGGCGCGGAGGTGCTGCGCGCCCACGTCGCCGACGCGCCGCCGCTGCTGCGCGCGGTGCGGCCCGAGCTGCCCGAGGCGCTCGAGGCGGTGGTCGCGAGGGCGCTCGAGAAGGATCCGGCGAAGCGCTTCCAGAGCGCGGCGGAGCTCGCGTCGGCGCTCGCCGAGGCGGCCAAGGAGCTCCCCGCCGAGGAGCAGGGCGTGGTGGCGCCGGTGCGGCGGCCGACGCCGGCGGTGCCGGTCGCCGCGGCGCCGAGGCCCGAGCCGGCGCTGCCGGACACCAGGCGCGAGCGGGGCGGGGCCGATCCGAAGCAGGTCACCCGCGAGGTCGGGCCGTCGGCGGTCGTCGGCGGCGCGGCGCCGGCGAAGGCGCGCGCGGAGAGCGTGGACGTCTTCGCGATCGTCAACATGGTGCTCGGCGCGCTCGCGTTCGTCGGCGCCGCCGGCGGCGTGGCGCTGTACTTCGAGGAGCTGTTCGTCGCGCCGCCGGACCCGTCGCTCGTCGGCCTCACCCACGGCCTGGCCGCGGTGCCGTTCGGGATCGGCGCGCTGGTGTTCACGAGCGGCGTCGGCCTGTGGCGGCGCGCGCGCTGGGCGTACGTGGCCCACCTCGCGGGCGCGGTGCTGGTGGGGCTCACGGGCGTCGGGATCCCGTACGCGGTGCCCGCCGTGTGGCTCGCGGTGACGCCGCGGTTCCGCGGGGAGTTCTCCGGCAAGTGAGGCGCGCGGCGGCGCTGCTCGTCGCGCTCGCGGCGTGCTCCGAGCCGGCGCCGGCGCCGGCCGCCCCGCCGCCGAGCGTCCCCGCCCCGGCGCCCGCCGCGGGCGGCGCCTCGTTGCCCTTCGCGGTGCCGGCGGGGATCGACCCGCGGCAGCTCGACGGCCCGCCGGAGAACCCCACCACCGAGGCGAAGGTCGCGCTGGGCCGGGCGCTCTTCTTCGACCCGCGCCTCTCCGCCGACGGCACCGTCTCGTGCGCGAGCTGCCACGATCCTGCACGCGCCTTCACCGACGGCCGCCCGGTCGCGATCGGGATCGGCGGCAGGGCCGGCACCCGCAACACCCCGACGATCCTGAACCGCGCGCTCCGCGCCGGCCGCGAGACGCCGCTCTTCTTCGACGGCCGCGCGGCGACGCTCGAGGCGCAGGTCCTCGTCCCGCTCGCCCACCCGCTGGAGATGGGCAGCCCGCCGGACCGCGCCGCCGCGGCGATCGCCGCCGTGCCCGGCTACGCGCCGCTCTTCGCCGCCGCCTTCGGAGATCCGGCGGTCGACGTCGCCCGGCTCGCCCGGGCCATCGCCGCCTTCGAGCGCACCCTCGTCTCCGGCGACAGCGCGCTCGACCGCTTCCAGATCGGCGGCGCCTGGGACGCGCTCTCGCCCGCGGCCCTGGAAGGACGCGCCCTCTTCCTCGGCAAGGCCGGCTGCGTCGAGTGCCACGGCGGCTACAACCTCACCGACGAGCGCTTCCACAACCTGGGCGTCGGGATGGACGCCCCGTCCCCCGACCTCGGCCGCTTCCTCGTCACCGGCAAGGACGAGGACCGCGGCGCCTTCAAGACGCCGACGCTCCGCGACGTGGCCCGGACCGCGCCGTACATGCACGACGGGTCGCTGCCGACCCTCGCCGAGGTCGTCGACTTCTATGACCGCGGCGGCACGCCGAACCCCTGGCTCGATCCCGACATGGCGCCGCTCGGCCTCACCGTGGCGGAGCGCGCCGCGCTGGTGGCGTTCCTCGAGGCGCTCGACGGCGCGACGCCGGTGGTGGTCCGGCCCGACCTGCCGCGCTAAGGTCCGCGCCGATGGCGCCGTCGAAGCTCAGCGTGACGTTCGAGGACGGCAAGTCGTTCCTCGACGCCTACTTCCCCAACGGATCCCTCGGCGGCGTGCTCGCCGACTCCTCCGCGGACCTCCCGCTCGGCGCGCTCGTCGACGTGGAGCTGCGCTTCCGCGAGGGGCCGCGCCGGCCGTTCCGGGTCAAGGGACGCGTCGCCTGGCGGCGGCTCCGCGGCGGCGGCGATCTGAAGCCCGGCGTCGGCGTCGAGTTCCTCGCCACCGAGCGCGCGGCCCGCGACGCGCTCCTCGCCTTCGCCCGCGACGGCCAGAGCGCGTTCATCGAGCGCAGCCACGAGCGGGTGCCCTCGAAGCTGAAGGTGAAGGTGAAGGGCCGGTCGCTCCCCGAGCGCTCCGAGCGGGCGGGCGATCTCTCGGAGGGCGGCGTCTTCGTCGCCGCGCCGCTCGTCGTGCCCGTCGGCGAGGAGGTCGTGCTCACGCTCCGGCCGCCGTGGTCGCTCCGCGGCTTCTCGGTCCGCGGCCGCGTCACTTGGCACCGCGCCGGGGAAGAGCGGGGCATGGGCGTGAAGTTCCTCTTCGACTCCGACGAGCAGCGCGCGAAGGTCGCCTCGCTCGTCCACCAGCTCGCCCAGAAGGCCCGTTGACCCTCCTCCGCGCCGCGGGCGTCGCGGTCTCCTTCGGGAGCCGCACGCTCTTCCAGGATCTGACCCTCACCCTCGAGGAGGGCGAGCGCGTCGGCCTCGTCGGCCCGAACGGCGCCGGCAAGTCCACGCTGATGAAGGTGCTCGCCGGCGGCCTGCCGCCGGACCGCGGCGAGCTGCAGCTCCGGCGCGGCGCCAAGGTCGAGTACCTGCCGCAGGAGCCGTCGTTCCCGGACGGCGCCACGGTGGCGTCCGAGCTCTCGGTCGCGCGCGGTCCGCTCGCCGACGCGCTCGCCGCCCACGCCCGGCTGTCGGCGGAGCTCGCAGCCGCCGACGGCGCGCGGCAGGAGAAGCTGCTCGCCGAGCTCGCGGCCCTCGCCGACAAGGTCGACCACCTCGGCGGCTGGGACACCGCGCACGAGGCGCGGTCGCTGCTCGACAAGCTCGGCGTGCCCGACTGGGACCGGGCGATCGCGGAGCTCTCCGGCGGCACGCGCAAGCGGGTGGCGATCGCCCGGGCGCTGCTCTCCGGCGCGGAGCTGCTGTTGCTCGACGAGCCGACGAACCACCTCGACGCCGAGACGGTGGAGTGGCTCGAGGAGGCGGTGGACGAGCGCTCGAGCGGGCTCCTGCTCGTGACCCACGACCGCTACTTCCTCGACGGGCTCGTCGACCGGATCGTCGAGCTCGAGCCGGGGAAGGGCGTCGTCTCGTACCCGGGCAACTACCAGGCGTACCTCGAGCAGAAGCTCGTCGCCGAGGAGCAGGCGCAGCTCGCGCGGCACAAGCGCGACCGCTTCATCGCCGGCGAGGTCGCGTGGCTCCGGAAGGGCGTCGAGGCGCGGCGCACCAAGTCGAAGGCGCGGATCGAGCGGGCGCAGAAGCTCCTCGCCGAGAAGGGCCACGTGCCGCCGAAGGTCGCCGCGCTCCAGGCCGCGCCGCCGCCGCGGCTCGGCGAGGTGGTGTTCGAGGTCTCGGGCGTGTCGAAGACGCTCGGCACGAGGAAGCTGCTCGACCGCGTCTCGCTCGAGGTGCGGCGCGGCGAGAAGCTCGGGATCATCGGCCGCAACGGCGCCGGGAAGACCACGCTCCTCCGGCTGCTGCTCGGCGAGCTCCAGCCCGACGAGGGCACCATCGTCCGCGGGCCGAGCGTCAAGCTCGCCTACTACGACCAGGGCCGCGAGGCCCTCGACCCCGAGGCGACGATCTTCGAGGCGGCGGGCGGCGAGGAGAAGGTCGAGGTCGGCGGGCGGGTGGTGTCGCTCCGCGACTTCCTCGACGACCTGCTCTTCCCGATCCCGATGCAGAAGATGCAGGTGAAGGCGCTCTCCGGCGGCGAGCGCAACCGGCTCCTGCTCGCGCGGACGTTCCTCGCCGGCGCCAACGTCATCGTCCTCGACGAGCCGACGAACGACCTCGACATCGCCACCCTGCAGGTGCTCGAGGCGGAGCTCTCGAGGTTCGGCGGCACGGTGATCGTGGTGACGCACGACCGGTTCTTCCTCGACAAGGTCGCCACCGCGACGCTCGCGCTCGAGGGCGACGGCAAGGTGACGCGGTGGCCGGGCGGCTTCCGCGACTACAAGACGCTGAAGGCCCAGGCCGACGCGCAGGCGGCGCGGGAGGCGGCGGCGCGGGCGCCGGCGAAGGCCGCGGCGGCGAGGCCGGCGGAGGCGCCGAAGAAGGCGCCGTCGGGCGGGAAGCTCTCGTACAAGGAGCAGCGCGAGCTCGACGCGATGGAGGCCGCGATCGAGGCGGCGGAGACGCGGAAGGCCGCGGCGGAGGCCGCGCTGAGCGACCCGCAGGTCTACGGCTCGAAGGAGAAGGCCGCGGCCGCGAACGCGGAGCTCGAGACGGCGACGGCCGACGTCGAGCGGCTCTACGCGCGCTGGCAGGAATTGCAGGACAAGGTCGCGTAGACGCTAGGCTTTAAGCCGCGCGTCCCACCTTTAACGCCCCTTAACCCCAGGTCCCTCCGAGGCGGCCGTACAAGCCGCCCACGTCGAGCGCACGAGGCGCTCGGACGAACCGCGCGCGAGAGCGCGCCACGAGGGACGACATGAAGACGAACCGGAACGACCTCCTCTCCACCATCGCCGCGCTGGTCGTGACCGCCGCGCTCGGCGGCTGCTACCTCCCGGCGCCGACCGACGACGGGAGCGGCGGCGGCGACGGGAGCGGCGACGGCGGCGGGCAGGGCGACGGCGGCGGGCAGCAGGGTGGCGGCGACGGCGGCGGCTTCGGGGACGGCG
>CAZDGH010000302.1:0-7446 GCA_964504805.1 uncultured Myxococcales bacterium
TGGCCGGCGGCATCCAGCATCCCGACCTGCAGGCGAACAACCCCAACCAGTGGGAGATGTACGCGAAGTTCACGGAGGACGACGGCACCGCCAACTGCCGGCCGACCGAGGAGCTCTGCGACGAGGACGTCTTCGCCCTCGGCCGGCACAACGGCGAGCGGCTCCTGGGCTCGCCGACGTTCGTCCGGCAGGCGGACGGCCGCGACGTGGTCTCGTACACCACGTACGTGCCGCCGGAGCGCTTCTGCGACTTGGGCGAGGCCTTCCTCTGGTCGGTCGACGTCACCAAGCGCGACGGTTGCTTCGAGACCACCACCTCGATCGGCTCCGGCCCGCCGGCGCCGACGCCTGCGTCCGCCGACGGCCAGCTCTACGTGATCGGCGACAACGGGCTGAACCGCCTGGTTGTCGATCCCCCGCCTGCCGATGACGGCGGCGGAGGTGGCGGTGATGCGGTGTTCGTTGACAACAACTCCGGCACGGCGGTGCTCGATGAAGAGGACGACGACCCCCCGGGTCCTAATACGCTGCAGCCGCGCATCGTGACCGTCTCCTGGCGCGAGATCTTCTGATGCGGCGGCTGGTCGCGGCGGCGGCGCTCTCGGCCGCCGCCGCGTTCGTCGGGTGCACCTCCGAGGCCGAGCGGGTCGCCGCGATGGCCACGGTCAAGGCCGACGAGGGCCTGGCGCTGGCGAAGAGCGGCGAGGTCCGCAAAGCCGTCACGGCCTTCGAGGCAGCGCTGAAGCTCGATCCCTCGAACCTGAAGGCCCGCTACAACCTCGGCCTCGCCTACCTCGCCGCCGGCGGCCCGGTCGAGGCCGAGACTGCGTTCCGCACCTTCCTCGCGGTGCGACCGGACGACGCCGAGGCGCGCTACAACCTCGCCCGCGCGCTGGCGGTGCAGCGCCGCAACGACGAGGCGCTCCGCGAGCTGCAGGCCGCGGTCAACGCCGGCTTCTCGAACCACGCGGCGCTGCAGGGCGGGGGCGGCATCGAGGCGCTCCACCAGGACATCCGCTACATCGCCATCGAGGCGCTGGTGGCGCAGCGGGCTGGTGTGGTGCAGCTCGCGCCCGGCGCCGGCGTGCTCGGCAAGGGCGCGGCCGACGCCGCGCAGGGCTACGGCGGCGTCCCCGTGCCCGGCCTGATGCTCCCGGGCCAGAAGAAGAACTGCACGCCGCGGCCGGACGGCACCCTCGCCTGCGAAGAGCCGCCGGCACCGCCGGGCGGCTGAGGCCTACAGCACCTTCCGCGCGAGCCGCGCCGCGTGCTCCTCGGCGTCGGCGACGAGCCGCTCCTCGTCGAGGGTGAGCAGCTCGCCGTCCTCGAGGACCTGGCGGCCGTCGATCCACACCGCGTCGACGTCGGACCTCCCCGCGGCGTGGACCACGGTGCCGTGGAGGTCGGGGCCGCGGGGCGTCGCGTGGGCGCGGTCGAGGCGGAGCAGCACCAGGTCGGCGCGCTTCCCCACCTCGATCGAGCCGATCTCGTCCTCGAGGCCGAGGGCCCGGGCGCCGCCCATGGTGGCGAGCTCGAGCACGTCGGCGGCGGGCATCGCGGTCGGCCCGCAGCGCGGCTTGTGCAGCAGCGCCGCGAGGCGCATCTCGGTGAAGGCGTCGAGGTTGTTGTTGCAGGGCGCGCCGTCGGCGCCGAGGGCGACCTTCACGCCGGCCTCGAGCAGCTCGGGGATCTTGGCGATGCCGCTCGCGAGCTTCAGGTTCGAGCCCGGGCAGTGCACGACGTGGGTGCCGGTCTCCCGGAGGAGCCGCTGCTCCTTCGCGGACAGCCACACGCAGTGCGCGAGCGCCGTGTCCTTGCCGGTGAGCCCGAAGCCGTGCAGCACCTCGAGGTTCTCCTTGCCGAAGCGCTCCCGCACGGCCTCGCACTCGCCGGGGTTCTCGCTGGTGTGCGTGTGCAGCCGCGCGCCGAGACGCCGCGCGGTGGCGCCCACCTCGCGGAGCAGGCCCTCGGAGCACGAGAGCACGAAGCGCGGCGCGAACGCGTAGCGCAGGCGGCCCTCGTCGGTGTCGTGCCAGCGCTTGCAGACCGCCTCGCCCTCGGCGAGCGACGCCGCGGTGGTCTCGCGCAGGCCCGCGGGCAGCCCCTGCCCCGCGTCCATGTGGCACTTGCCCGAGGTGAGGCGGAAGCCGGCGCGGCGCGCGGTCTCGAAGATCACGTCGGTGTGTCGCACCGTCCCCATGTCGAGGATCGCGGTGGTGCCGCCCTTCACCAGCTCGGCGATCCCGAGGGCGGCGGACGCCTCGAGCGAGCGCTCGTCGTGGGCGCCCTCGAGCGGCCAGATGCGCTCGCGGAGCCAGTCGAGGAGCTCGAGGCCGTCGGCGAGGTTGCGGAAGAGCGTCTGGCAGAGGTGGATGTGGGCCTGCACCAGCCCCGGCATGAGGACCTTGCCCTCGGCCGGCACCACGCGGCACGGGCGCTTCGCCTCGCCTGCCGCCGAGGGGCCGATGGCGTGGATCCGCGAGCCACGGACGAGGACATCGGCGCCGGGGAGGACGCGGCGCTTCGGGTCCATGGTGAGGACGGTCGCGCCGCGGAGGAGCAGGTCCATGCCCGCCCGTTCCTACCACGGGCTCGGCGCCATCCGCGCGGGTTGCCGCCGCAGGCGCCCGCTTCCACCGTGAGGTGGAGGGAGGTCCGCCATGGCCGAAGCCGACGTCCGCGACGCAGCGAGCCCCGACTGGTACCTGCCCCGCTCCGAGCCGACCCGCGCGCTCCGCGTCTACGAGCGCGCCGTGGCCGCCGCGCCGCTCGCGCTCCGGCTCCCGCTCGGGATCGTGATGGCCGCCCACGGCGCGCAGAAGCTCACCGACTTCTCGGCGGCGCGCACCATGTTCGAGTCGATCGGCTTCTCGCCCGGCACGCTCTGGGCAGGCCTCGCCGGCGTCGTCGAGCTCGCCGCCGGCGCGGCGCTCGTGGCCGGGCTGCTCACCCGCGTCGCCGCGCTGCTCTTGTTCGGGGTGCAGCTCGTGGCGCTGCTCTGGGTCCACCTGCCCCACGGCCTGTTCCTGAACTGGGGCATGGAGGCCGGCAAGGGCCACGGCTTCGAGTACAACCTGGTGAACCTCGGCGCGCTCGCGGCGCTGGTGTTCCTCGGGTCCGGGAAGCTCGGCGTCGACGAGGCGATCCGCCGCAAGAAGGGCCTGCGGACGGTGCCGGTGACCGAGCGCACCGCCGCGGGCGCCGTCCCCTCCGAGCGCACCGCTTACCAGAAGGAGTGGTCGGCGCCCTCGGGCGACCTCGAGCCGCTCCGGCCGAAGTCGCACCTCGGCGAGGAGCCGACGAAACACTGAGCGCGCCTACGGGCGGCGCTTGGCGGCGTCGGCGAGGAAGGCGCGGTCGAAGGCCCGGGGCATGAGGTCGGAGAGCTTCACGACCTCCTCGTCGCCGGCGGTGGAGGCGAGCAGCAGCTCCATCCCCGGGTGCCCGAGCTCGACGAAGGTCTGCAGGCACATCCCGCAGGGCGGCGACGGCGGCCTCGTCGAGGTGACGATGGCCGCCGCCTCGATCCGCTTCGCGCCGCGGGCGATGGCCTGGCCCATGGCGTTGCGCTCGGCGCAGAGGCAGAGGCCGTACGAGCTGTTCTCGACGTTGCAGCCGGCGTAGACGCGGCCGTCGTCGGCGAGGACGGCGGCGCCGACCTCGAAGCGGGAGTACGGGGCGTAGGCGCGGAGGCGCACCGACCGGGCGGCGCCGAGCAGCTTCCTCAGGGCCGCCCGCGGGCGGGGCTTCGGGGTCGCGCGGCGGGGCATGGGGGCATGGTAGCCCCTGCCGGTGCCGCCGCAACTTCAGGCACGGCGCAGCCGGCGCAGGCCGTGGAGCGCCAGGCCGCCGAGGAGCACGAAGCCGCCGGTGAGGAGCTCGGGCGGCCTGGCGTGGAGCGCGAGCAGCGCCACGATGGCGACGATGCAGGCGGCGGGGATCAGCGCGCCGCCCGGGACGCGGTAGGTCCGCGGCAGCTCGGGCCTCGTGCGCCGGAGCAGGATCACCGCCGCGCAGGTCGGCAGGTACTGGGCGACGATGGCCACGTTCGAGAAGTCGACGAGGCGGCGGAAGTCGAGGCTCGCGGCGAGCGCGGCGGCGCCGAGCGAGAGCGCGACGATGGCGACGTACGGCGTGCCGAAGCGGGCGCTCCGGGCGGCGAGGGGCGCGGGCAGGTGGCCGTCGGCGGCGAGCGAGGAGAGGTAGCGCGGGCCGACGAGGGCGCTGCCCGAGCAGAAGCCGATCATCGACACCACCGCGCCGGCCGCGAGCAGCGCCGCGCCCGGCTCCCCGAGCGCGACCCGGGCCGCGGCCTCGAGCGGCGCCTTCGTCTCGCCGAGCCCGGCGACCGTGCCGACGGCGACGAGCTGCACCAGCGCGTAGAGGCCGAGGGCCGCGGCGATGGAGCCGATCACCGCCCGCGGCACGTCGCGGGCCGGGTCCTTCGCCTCGGCGGCGGGCACGGTGACGTACTCGAACCCGGAGCACGCGAACACCGAGATCCAGATCGCCACCGAGAGACCGGCGCCCTCGGGCGGCAGCGGCGGCCACACCCGCGCCGCCTCCACGTGCGGCAGGCCGGCGACCACGAGGAGCACGAGCGGCGCGAGCTTCGTCACCGAGAGCAGGTCCGAGAGCCGCGCGCCCGCCTTCACGCCGACGAGGTTCACCGCGCCGAGGAAGGCGATGAGCGTCACCGCGGCGATCCGCGGCGCGGCCGGGCCCACGCCGCGGCGCGAGGGCAGGAGCGCCGCGAGCCGCTCGGAGAGCCCGCGGGCGACCGCGGCGTAGCCGAGCAGGCCCGAGGCCACCGCGATCCAGCCGACGAGGAAGCCCGCGGTCTCGCCGAACGCGAGGGTGGCGAAGCGGTACGGCCCGCCGCTCCGCGCGCCGGCGAGCCCCGCCATCTCGCCGAAGCAGAGGCCGACGCCGAGGCAGAGCAGGCCGCAGAGCGGCAGCGCGACGATCGAGGCCGGCCCGGCGGCGCCGTAGAGGAACGCCGGGAGCAGGAAGATGCCGGAGCCGACGATGCCGTTGAGGCCGATGCCGACGCAGTCGAAGAGCCCGAGGCTCCGCGGCGCGGCAGGGCTCGTCACGCCTCTCGCGAGGCGTCGTCGAGGAACCGCGCCAGCGCCAGCTCGTCCTTCACCGAGAGCTCGCCGAAGCGGATGTGGGCGTTGTAGCGGCCGCCGCCGCCGGTCACCCGGATCACCTCGCCGAGGAGGCGGAGCTCGCGCTGGAGCCCGGGGATCCGGAGCCCGACCTCGACCTCGTGGCCGAACGGCGGGTGCTCGAGCAGCACCCGGGCGCCGCCGAGGCCGACGTCGCCGTGGAAGCTCTCGAACCGCACCTGCCCCGGCCGGCGGACCCGCAGCTCGCACTCGATCCGCGGCGAGTCGCGGCGATCGCCCATGCGGCGGTGCCCCTTCGTCCCCGGATCCTGCGACTTGCGGCGGTCGGCGGCGCGGCGTTCGGCCATCGGTGCGGCTCCTCGCGGCGCGTCATGCCGCGGCGTGTCGTGGGCCCGACCATACCGCGCCGCCCCGGCGGGGTGAAGCAGACCCACCTGCCGCGTCAGCCCACCGCGCGCGGCAGGAAGGTCGCCAGGAGGCGGGTGAAGCGGTCCTTCACGCGCTCGGCCGTCTCCGCGACCTCCTCGTGGGAGAGCGGCTTGTCGCCGATGCCCGCCGCGAGGTTGGTGACGCAGGAGATGCCCGCCACGGGTACGCCCATGTGGGACGCGACGAGGACCTCGGGCACGGTGCTCATCCCGACCGCGTCGGCGCCGAGGGTCCGGAGCATGCGGATCTCCGCCGGGGTCTCGTAGGCGGGGCCGGAGAGGCAGGCGTAGACGCCGGACTTGAGCGGCATCCCGAGCTCGCGGGCGGTGCGGTCGAGGATCTCGCCGAGGCGCGGCGCGTAGGCCCGGCTCATGTCCGGGAAGCGAGGGCCGAGCGCCTCGTCGTTCGGCCCGACGAGCGGGTTGTGGCCGGCGAGGTTCAGGTGGTCGGTGATCCGCATCAGGTCGCCGGGCTGCAGGTCGAGCCGCACGCCGCCGGCGGCGTTGGTGACCACCAGGGCGCGGATGCCGAGGCGGCAGAGGAGCCGCGCCGGCAGCGCCACCTGCCACGACGGGTAGCCCTCGTAGGCGTGCACGCGGCCCTGCATGGCGACGACGGTGGTCGAGCCCAGGCGGCCGACGACGAGGCGGCCGGCGTGGCCGGCGACGCTCGAGGTCGGGAAGCCGGGCAGCTCGCCGTAGGGGATGACGGTCTTCTCGGCGAGCCCGTCGGCGAACCCGCCGAGGCCGGAGCCGAGGATGACGCCGACGTCCGGCTTCTCCGGCGCGTGGCTGCGGACGGCGTCGGCGAGGGCGTCGACGCGGGCGACGAGATCGGTCGGGGCGTGGCTCATGGGACCTCGGCGACGCGGGGGATGCGGCGGCGGAGATCGCCGCCCTTGGCGCCGGCGGCGCGGCCGGCGGCCTCGGCGTCCGGCATCTTCCCGTCGGTGCGCGACTCGCGGGGCTCCCCGACGAAGCGGATCCCGTCGAAGCGCCAGCGGCGGTACGCGTACACGTGCTGGTCGTGGAGCTGCTCGCCCTCGCCGCGCAGGAACGTCCAGGCGAGGAGCTCGTCGCCCGGCTTGCCGGGCTCCACGTCCTCGATGGCGAAGCCGCCCTGGCTCCGGAGCTCGATCGGCTCGGGCACCAGGGGGCGGAAGCGCGTCTTCTGCCAGCCGTAGAGCTGCACGGCGAAGCGGCTGTCGCCGGCGGCCGGCGCGGCGCCGACGAGGACGACCACCGGCCCGACCCCGTCGACGTCGACCACGGCGGCGCCGGCCCGCGAGAGGCCCGGCGCGGAGAGGCGCTGCGCGAACCTCAGCGCGTGCGGCTTCACCGACGGATCGTAGATGGCGATCGAGACGTGGCCGGGCGTCGCCGCGTCGGGCTCGCCGACCGCGATCCGCTCCGGCTTCCCGTCGCCGTCGAGGTCGGCGTCGAGCACCTGCACCGCGTGCTGCCCCCGCGGGAGCTCGTGCGACACCGCCGCCAACGGGTCCGGCGCCGCCGCCGCGAGCACGACCGGCGCGAGGTACGCGATCACGGGATGCGCTCGAGGAGGAGCGGGGCCGCGGGCGGCGGCGCGTCCGCGTAGGCGTAGGCGGCGGCGAGGCGGCGCAGCGAGCCCTCGAGCTCGCCCTCGCCGACGTGGGCGCGCGCGATCACCTCGCCCTCGCGGACCTCGTCGCCGACCTTCCGCTCGAGGACGAAGCCGACGGCCGGGTCGATGCGGTCCTCCTTGCGGGCGCGGCCGGCGCCGAGCGCCATCGCCGCGAGGCCGACCTCCTCGGCGTCGATCGCCGCGACGAAGCCGCCGCGGGGCGCCTTCACCTCGACGACCCGCTGCCCCATCCCCGCGCCGCAGGCCACCACGGTCCGGGCGG
>CAZDGH010000303.1:0-7388 GCA_964504805.1 uncultured Myxococcales bacterium
CGAGGTGGCCGCCGCGCTCGCCGCGCCGGCGCCCGGGGCCGCGCCGACCGAGGCCGCCGAGGCCGACCGCAAGAAGTAGCGCCGCTGTGCTACGTTCCGGCGCGCCCGCGGCCCGCGCGGAGCCGAAAGAGACGCGCCATGAACGCCCCCACCGACGAGCTGTACGCGGTCCTCGAGACCGCGCTCGGGTCGGTCACCATCCGGCTCTTCCCGAAGGACGCCCCGAAGACGGTCGACAACTTCGTCGGCCTCGCCACCGGCACCAAGGAGTGGACCGATCCGAGGACCGGCCAGAAGGTGAAGCGGCCGCTCTACGACGGGACGATCTTCCACCGGGTGATCCCCGAGTTCATGATCCAGGCCGGCGACCCGCTCGGCCGCGGCACCGGCGGCCCCGGCTACAAGTTCGAGGACGAGCTCGGGAGCGGCCGCCGGTTCGACAAGCCGGGCCTGCTCGGGATGGCGAACGCGGGGCCGAACTCGAACGGCTCGCAGTTCTTCGTCACCGAGGTGGCGACGCCGTGGCTCAACGGCAAGCACACGATCTTCGGCGAGGTGGTGGAGGGCCTCGAGGTCGTCCGCGCCATCGCCCGCGTCCCGACCGGCCCCCAGAACCGCCCGACGCAGGACGTGGTGCTGCAGCGGGTGGTCGTCTCGAAGACCAGGCCCTGAGCGGTGGCGGCGTCCCGGAAGAAGCCGAAGGCGGCCGCCGCGCCGCCGGCGCACCGCGCAGGCTTCTGCGCGATCATCGGCAGGCCCAACGTCGGCAAGAGCACCTTCCTGAACCGGGCGCTCGGGCAGAAGCTCGCCATCGTCAGCCCCAAGCCGCAGACCACCCGGAACCGGCTGCTCGGCGTGCTCACCCGCCCCGAGGTGCAGCTCGCGTTCTTCGACACCCCGGGCATCCACCGGGCGAAGGGCGGGCTCAACCGCTTCATGGTCGACCAGGCGCTCTCGGTGCTGCCCGAGGTCGACGTGGTGCTCTACCTGATCGAGCCCGGCGTGCGCCGCGAGGGGCAGGACGCCTCGGGCTTCGACGTGGAGATCGGCGAGGCGGAGCGCTTCATCGTCGACCGGCTGGCGAGGAGCCGGAAGCCGGTGGTGCTCGGCATCAACAAGATCGACGCGCTGAAGCAGAAGGCGCAGCTCCTCCCGGTGATCGCCGCCTGGAAGGACGTGCTGCCGTTCGGCGCGGTGATGCCGCTCTCGGCCCTCGGCGGCGAAGGGGTCGAGGAGGTGATCGCGGAGCTCGCGAGGCACCTCCCCGAGGGCCCCCAGATGTTCCCGGAGGACGTGCTCACCGACGCGGCGGAGCGGTTCCTGGTCGCCGAGTTCGTCCGCGAGCAGATCGTCCGGCACACCCGCCAGGAGATCCCGTACGCCTCGGCGGTGGAGGTCGAGGAGTTCGACGAGACCGAGCGCGAGGGCCGCGGGCTGGTGCGCATCTCCTGCAAGATCCTGGTGGAGCGCGACTCGCAGAAGGCGATCGTGATCGGCAAGAAGGGCGCGATGCTGAAGAAGGTCGGCACCGACGCCCGCCGGTCGATCGAGCAGCTCCTCGGCTGCCGCGTCTTCCTCTCGCTCCACGTCTCGGTCGAGCCTCGCTGGAGCGAGAGCGAGTCCGCGCTGCGCAAGCTGGGGTACACGTGACCGCGCCGCTGCCCGTGGTGGCCATCGTCGGCCGCCCCAACGTGGGCAAGTCCACGCTCTTCAACCGCATCGTCGGCAGGCGCCTCGCGCTGGTCGAGGACCGGCCGGGCGTCACCCGCGACCGCAACTACGAGAAGGCCGAGCACGAAGGGCGCCGGTTCCTGCTGGTGGACACCGGCGGCTTCGAGCCCGACGCCGAGGACCGGCTCCTGGCGCAGGTGCGGCAGCAGGCGCAGCTCGCGATCGAGGAGGCGGTGGCCGTGGTCTTCGTGGTCGACGGCACCGCCGGCGCGACCTCCGTCGACCAGGAGCTCGCCCGGATGCTGCGGCGGAGCGGCAAGCCGGTCTACGTCGCGGTGAACAAGCTCGACAGCTCGCGGCGCGAGGAGGAGCACCTCGCCGACTGGCACCGCCTCGGCTTCGAGCAGACCTTCCCGACCTCGGCCGAGCACGGCCGCGGCGTCGGCGATCTCCTCGACGCGATCCTCCCGCACCTCGGCGCCGCGCCCCCGGCGCCCGAGGTCCCGCCGGAGGAGGAGCCCTTCGTCGAGGAGGAGGAGGCGCCGCCGGAGCCCGCGCCGCGCGACAAGCAGGCCGAGGAGGCCGCGCGCCGGTCGAAGCCGATCCGGGTGGCGATCCTCGGCCGCCCGAACGTCGGCAAGAGCACGCTGCTCAACGCGCTGCTCGGCGAGGAGCGCTTCATCACCAGCCCCGTCGCCGGCACCACCCGCGATCCGGTCGACGCCGAGCTCGAGGTGAAGGGCCGCAAGTTCGTCCTCACCGACACCGCCGGCATCCGCCGCAAGCGCGCCATCAGCCTCAAGGTCGAGGCCTACTCGGTGATCCGCGCGCTGCGCGCCGCCGAGGTCTCCGACGTGGTGGTGGTGCTGCTCGACGCCACCGAGCTGGCGGTGGAGCAGGACACCAAGATCGCCGGCCTCGCCGAGGAGCAGGGCAAGCCGCTCCTGGTGGTGGTGAACAAGTGGGACCTGATCGAGGGGAACGAGCAGCGCCGCGAGGCGTTCCTCCAGGACCTGCGCTGGCGGATGCCGTGGATCGCCTGGGCGCCGGTGCTGTTCCTCTCGGCCAAGGAGGGCACCGGCGTGAAGCGCGTGCTCTCCGAGGCGGCGCGGCTCCACGACCAGGCGACGACGCGGGTGCCGACGCCGCTCCTGAACCGGCTCCTCGCCGACATCAAGGACCACCACGGCCTGCCGGTGGTGCAGGGCGTCCGCGCGCGGGTCTACTACATCGCCCAGGCGGGCATCCGGCCGCCGACGTTCCTGGTGCAGACCTCGCGACCCGACCTGGTGCCGCCCGAGTACGGCCGCTACGTGGCCAACAAGCTCCGCGAGGTCTTCGGCCTCGAGGTGCCGATCCGGCTCGTCTTCAAGAAGAAGGCGTCGCTGCGGAAGCCGACGCCGCCGAAGCGCGCGCCCGGGAAGGCGAAGCCGAAGCCGCGCGGCCGTCCCGCTAGAAGCCCCGCTCGACGCCGGCGGTGATGGTCGAGAAGAACGGGAAGACGTCCTGCCCGGCGAGACCGACGTAGGTCGCCTGCCCGGTGGCCGCCCAGCCGTCCGACAGGTGGAGCTCGGCGCCGAACTCGAGGACGCCGCCGGTGCCGAGGCGGGAGGCGACGGCGCCGCCGCCCGGGAGCACGATGGCGGCGTAGCCGACGCCGACGAACGGCGCGAGCGGCGCGCGATCGATCCTGAGGTCCACCGTGAGCGGCAGGATGGTGGTGTCGAGCCAGCCGTTCGGCCACGACTCCCGCACGCGCGTCACCGCGCCGGCGACGACGAGGCGATCGGCCGGCTGGAGCCGGAGGCGGAACGTCCCGGAGCCGCCCGGCGCCTCGATCGGGCTCGGCCCGAACCACGCGCCGCCGGCCTCGACGCCCACCCGGAAGAGCTCGTCGGGCGCCGGCGCCAGCCGCCGGGGCGGCTCCGCGGACGCGGCCGGGGCGAGGGCGAGCAGGGCGGCCGCGAGGGCGGCGCGGGGCAGGGCGGACACGGCCCGAAAGCTACCACGCGATCCCCGAAAACCGTTGACGTTCCGCGGGGAACTGCCTTACCTTGCCGCGCTTTCCGGACCCCGGACGAGAGGCAGCCGACGTGGCGAAGGACAAGATCTCGAAGAAGGAGCTGCAGGGCCCGGATCGCTTCCAGGAGGTGACCACCACCTGGCTCGACTGGGGCCACGAGCACCCGAAGCAGGTGCTGCTCATCGCCGGCGGTCTCCTCCTGGCGCTCGTCGCCATCGGCGTCGGCGTCGAGGCGTCCGGCAAGCCCCGGCTCGATCCGAAGGCCGGCGCGGCGCTCTCGAAGGCGCTCGCGCTCGTCGACAAGGACGTGGTCGAGGGCGTCGAGGGCGGTGCCGACAAGGAGTCGTTCGCGTCCGAGCAGCAGAAGCAGGAGGCCCTCGCCCAGGCGCTGGTCGAGGTGCGCACCAAGCACCCCGGCACGCCCGCCGCGAACCTCGCCGCGCTGTCGCTCGCCGACGCCCGCTACAAGCTCGGCGCCCACGACGAGGCCCTCTCGCTCTACGACGAGTTCCTCGGGAAGGCCGACAAGGCCGATCCGCTCCGGGCGCTGGCGCTCGAGGGCCGCGGCATGGCGCTCGAGGCCAAGGGCGATCTCGCCGGCGCGATCGCGGCGTACGACAAGCTCGCCTCCGAGCTGCCGAAGTTCGAGGACCGCGCGCTCTACGGCAAGGGCCGGGTGCTCGAGAAGCAGCAGAAGTGGGACGACGCCCGCGCGGCCTACGAGAAGCTGAAGAAGGAGCACGAGGACAGCCCGGTGACGCGGATGAGCACCGACCGCCTCAACGCCCTGAACCTCGCGCACCCGCCGCCCGCCGGCGCCGCCGCGAAGTCCGAGGGCTGAGCCGGTGCGCGCGCGCCTCGCGCCGCTCCTCCTCGCCTCGCTCGCGCTCGCCGCGGCGCGGCCGGCGCACGGGCAGGGCTTCGACGATCCGTACGGCTACGTGCCGCCTTCGCAGCGCGCCTCCGCCCTCGACGTCTTCGACGTCGAGTGGCAGAAGGCGCTCACCGAGCGCGAGCCGCTCGCGTACGCGCCGCGGGAGCTCGCCGGACCTTCGGTGGACGCCACCACCGGCGACGTCTTCGTCGGCACCCGCGACGGCCGCTTCCGCGCCTTCACCGAGGACGGCAGGCTCCTCTGGGAGGAGCAGCTCGGCGGCCCGATCACCTCGCCGCCGGCGATCGCGCGGGACGTGGTCCTCGTCGGCGCGTCCGACGGCAAGCTCCACGCCTTCGACCGGGCGGGCGGCGGCGAGCGCTGGTCGGCGTACGTGGGCGCGGAGGTCCTCGACGCGCCGGCGCTCCTCGAGGGCGCGGCGTTCTTCGGCACCGATCACGACTCGGTCCACGCGGTCGAGCTCGAGGGCGGCGCCTCGCGCTGGGTGTACCGGCGCGACCCGGCCTCCGAGCTCTCGATCCGCGGCGGCTCGGCGGTGGGGCTCGGCGGCGGCCGCGTCTACGCCGGCTTCACCGACGGCACCGTGGTGGCCCTCGACCCGAAGGCCGGGCGGCTCCTCTGGGAGGTCCGCGTCTCCGAGGCGGGGCGGAAGTTCCGGGACTCCGACGCGGCGCCGATCTACCGCGACGGCCTCGTCTTCGTGACCTCGTACTCGGACGGCGTCGTCGCCCTGGAGGCCTCGACCGGCAAGGAGAAGTGGAAGGCGAAGGCGCCGGGCGCGACCTCGCTGACGCTCGCCGGCGAGCACCTCCTGGCGTCGGGGCAGGGCTTCGTCAAGGCGCTCCGGCCGTCCGACGGCGGGGAGGTCTGGCGCGTCGCCACCGGCAAGGCGAGCGCGGCGCGGCCGCGGGTGGTGAAGGGCCTCGTCGCCGCCGCGACCAGCGAGGGCCTGCTCTTCCTCGACGAGAAGACCGGCCAGCCATACCGCCGCTTCGAGCCGGGCTCGGGCTTCTCGGCGGCGCCGGCGGTGAGCGGCAGGGCGCTCTACGCGCTCTCGAACCTCGGCTACCTCTACCGGCTCCGCGTCGTCGTGGGCGAGAAGCGGTGAAGCGCACGGTCCGGGTCGTCGCCGGCCTGTTCCGGCGCGGGTCCACGGTCCTCGTGCAGCAGCGGCCGGCGGGGAAGTCCCGCGGCGGCCTCTGGGAGTTCCCCGGCGGCAAGGTCGAGCCCGGGGAGACGGACGAGCGCGCGCTCGCCCGGGAGTGCCACGAGGAGCTCTCCGTGGAGGTCTCGGTCCGTGGGAAGCTCGCCGAGCTGTCCCACGAGTACGAGGATCTCACGGTGGAGCTGGCCCTCTACGAGGCGACGATGGCGGACGACGCGACGCCGCGGCCGAACGACGCCCAGGCGCTCGCGTGGGTGGAGCGGGGCGAGCTGCCGGCGCTGCCGTTCTGCGACGCCGACGTGCCGCTCCTGCCGCGCCTCGCCTCCGGCGAGCTGTAGAGGCGAGCTTGCTGCGCGCGACGTTCCGCGGCGCCCCGGGCATCGGCCCGAGCCGCGAGAAGGAGCTCTGGTCCCGCGGCATCACCAGCTGGGACGAGCTGCCCGACGTGGGCCTCGTGCTCTCGCCGAAGCTCGACGGCGGCCTGCGGCGGCTCGTCGAGGAGCTGAAGGACCTCGAGGCCCGGGCCGACGCCCGCGGCCTCGCGGCGCGGGTGCCGGCCGGCGAGCACTTCCGGCTCTGGCCGCTGTTCGAGGACCGCGCCTGCTTCCTCGACATCGAGACCGACGGGTACTCGGACGTCGTCACCGCGGTCTCGCTCCTCGACGCCGAGGGGCCGAAGGCCTTCGTCCGCGGGGTGAACCTCGAGGAGCTGCCGGCGGCGCTCGCGCGGCACGCGCTGCTCGTGACCTTCAACGGCTCCACCTTCGACGTCCCGGTGCTGAAGCGCGCGTTCGGCGCGCTCCCGGTGCCGCCGATCCACGTCGACCTCCGGCACCTGTGGCGGCGCATCGGCGAGCCGGGCGGCCTCAAGTCGCTGGAGGAGCGGCTCGGGCTGCCGCGTCCGGCCTCGGTGCAGGGCCTCGGCGGCTGGGACGCGGTGCAGCTCTGGAAGCACTGGACCGTGAACCGGGACGGAAGGGCGCTCCGGACCCTCGTCGAGTACAACCTCTACGACGCCATCCAGCTCCGGCCGCTGCTCGACCTCGCCTACAACCGGATGCTCGCGCACTACAAGCTGCCGCTCCCGCCGCGGGCCGTCTGGCAGCGCGGCGACGTCCTCTACGACGTGAGCCGGCTCCTCGACGCGCTGCCGCGGGGCGCCGAGGCGGCCTCGATCGAGCGTCGCTAGCGGCGGCGCCGCTTCTTCTTCTTGGGAGGCGGGGGCGGCTTCTCGCCGGCGGTGCGGAAGGCGACCGCGGCGTCCCGGAACGTGGCGCCGGCGACGTCGGTCGGGTGCGGTCGCAGCTGGCCCTCGACGACCACGCGGTAGCGCGTGCCGGTCACGAGCGGCTCCCGCGGCACGATCCGGTAGCGGACGCCGGCGCCGACGTGGGCGGTGTCGTCGGTGCCGACGAGGCGATCGAGCTCGTCGAGGAGCCGGATCTTGAAGTCGACGAGCGCGATCGGCGTGGCGACCGTGAGCGCCGTCGGGACCGGCACGTCGGCGGTCTCGGCGCCGGCCGGGAGCGGCACCGGCGGCGCGCCGTCGACCTCGGCGAACACCTCGAGCGGCAGCTCCTTCGTGGCGCGCGGGACGCCGCCGTCGAGGGCGAGGCCGCCGTCGGCGGAGGGTG
>CAZDGH010000304.1:0-7375 GCA_964504805.1 uncultured Myxococcales bacterium
CCTCGCGACGGCGTCTTGCCGCGACAGGCTCCTGCTAGCGGCCGCGGTTCGTGCCGCGGGTCATCTTCGGCTTGCCGGCCGGCGCCGGGCCGCTCGGGCCGGCCGCCTTCTTCTCCGGGCCGATGGCGGCGGCCGCGCTCTTGCCGGCCGAGGTGCCCTTGCCGCCGTGGAAGTGCTTCACCACGTCCTCGAGGGCGGTCATCTCCTGCTCGACCGACGCCTGGCTCCGCGACGAGCCGTCCTTCTTCGGCTCCTTCAGCCGCTTCTCGCCGAAGGCGACGATCTCCTCGTTGGTCAGCTTCTCCAGCTCGGTGTCGCCGAGCGCGGGGAGGAGGGCGGTCTGGGCGATGGTGCGCAGCTTCGGGCCGAGGGAGCTCCGGGCCGCGATGGCCGAGATGTGCTTGGTCAGGTACGCGCGCAGCGTGGGCAAGGACGCCTCCGGGCCTGCCGGTCGCGGCAGGAGAGGGCGGCATCCTACCGGACCCGCGCGCGGCGAAAAGCGCGAACTACCGCAGCGGTCCGGAGAGCCCGTAGGGGTGATCGTGCCGCTTGCCGCGCTCGTAGGCGGTGTACGCCGACGCCACGTGGCACACCCAGCCGGCGAGGCCGCCCGAGCCGATCCAGAAGCCCGGGGTGACGATCAGCCAGAAGAGGCCGCGCAGCCAGTCGCCGTTGTAGAACTGGCCGAAGCCCGGGACGATCAGGCTGAGCAGCGAGGCGACACCGGCCCTGTTCATCGTGTGCTCCCTCCGTGGCGCGTCGTGCGCGCCGTGCGAAGGGACGTACGCGGCCGCGGCCCCGGCCGTTCAGGCCGGCGGCAGCTCGTACAGCCAGGCGGTCTCGAAGACGCGATCGGCGAAGCGGAAGGTGCGGCCGCCCTCGCGGACCGCGAGCGCGCGCTTCACCACCAGGTCGAAGAGGAGCGGGTTCGCGGCGAACACCTCGTTGGCGTGGCCGCGGTCCTCCTCCGAGAGCAGCCCCTCGGAGACGAGCTGCCGGGTCCACACCAGCAGGTCGATCGCCGGCAGCGGGTAGTCCGAGCCGTTCACGAGCCTCGGGTGCAGGTCCTCGGCCGTGAGCAGCGTGCGGAGCGGGCCGCAGCAGCGGTTGAGCTGCGTCACCGCCGAGACGTCGCCGAGGAGCGTCCTCTCGTAGCCCTTCTCGGCGGCGAGGCGGAGGAAGAGCTCGAAGCTCGGCACCCGGGGCCGGGCCGCGGCGGAGGTGGGCGCCGCGTCGAGGTCCTCGCTCGTCCCGAGGGAGGCGCAGTGGGCGACGACCACGGTGACGCCGCGGTCGAGCGCGCGCCTCAGCCGGAGCGGGTTGCCGAGCTCCTGCAGCTCGCGGGCGTCCACCGCCTTCTCCTCGCCGGCGTGGGTGAGGAGCGGCACGCGCCGCCTCGCGAGCACGTCGTAGAAGGCGTCGCAGCGCGGCGAGGCGGGATCGATCCCCATCGCGTTCGGCAGCCACTTCACCGCCCGGGCGCCGGCGTCGAGCGCCGCCTCGAGCCGCTCGAGGGCGTCGGTCCGGTACGGGTGCACCGAGGCGGCGGCGACCACGTCCGGGTGCTCGCGGGCGACGCGGAGCGCGTAGTCGTTCGGCACGTGGAGCTCGGAGAGCTCGGGCGCCTCGACGCCATCCTCCGTCACGAAGCGGTCGAACGGGAGCAGCACCAGCTTGCCCTCGGGGTTCCCGAGGCGGTGCAGCGCGAGCAGCCGGTCGAGGTACGCCTGGTCCGCGTTCGCCTCGTCCTCGACGCCGGCGGCGGCGAGGTAGCAGTCGAACTGCAGCCGCTTCGACGGGTGGGCGTGGCTGCGGAGCTCCGGGCTCACCTCGCAGCCGGTGCCGCCGGCGCCGAGGCCGACGAGGTGCACGTGGACGTCCCAGACCTTCGTGCGATCGAGCCCCTCGAAGCACCGCGCCACGAAGGCCTGCGCGTCGCCCGACGGCGGCCGCGGCGGCGCGGGGCGGAGCAGGGCGGGGAGGCCGAGGCGCGCCCCGACGAGGGCAGCGCCTCCGAGGCCGAGGCCGGCGAGCACCCTCCGGCGGGTGAGGACGGGCATCGCCGGGCAGCCTAGCCGACAAGGGCGTCCGGGATCGTTAACATGGGCTTCTGATGGCCAGCCCCAACGGACCCCGGGAGGACGGCGAGAGCGACGTCCTCACCCGCACGCGGAGCGAGAAGAAGACCAAGCCTCCGCCCCTCTACAAGGTGCTGCTGCACAACGACGACTACACCACCCAGGAGTTCGTCGTCTTCGTGCTGATGGCGGTGTTCCGGAAGTCGGAGGCGGACGCGATGCAGATCATGCTCGCCGTGCACCAGAGCGGCCTCGGGGTCGCGGGCTTATACCCGTTCGACGTGGCGGAGACGAAGGTGGCGAAGGTGATGGAGCTCGCCGCGGAGAACGGGTTCCCGCTGCTCTGCACCATGGAGCCCGCGTAGCGGAGGGTAGGGAGAGCGATGGCCCCGAAGGCGCCCCAGCTGACGAAGGACCTGCAGGCGAGCATCCAGCGCGCGTTCCAGCTCGCGCGGGAGCGCCGGCACGAGCACACCGGGCTCGAGCACCTGCTGCTCTCGCTGCTCGACGACCCGCAGATCGTCAAGGCGATCGAGGCGTGCGGTGGCAAGGTGCGCGAGCTCAAGGACGAGCTCGTCGTCTACCTCGAGGACAAGCTCGAGAAGCTCCCCGAGGGGCTCGAGGAGGCGGAGCCCGGGCCGACGCTCTCGTTCGAGCGGGTGGTGCAGCGGGCGGCCGTCCACGCGATGAGCTCCGGCCGCGCCACCGTCGACTCCGGCGCGGTGCTCGTCGCGCTCTACCGCGAGGACCGCTCCCACGCGGTGTGGCTGCTCCAGTCCCGCGGGCTCGATCGCCTCGACGTCGTCCGCTACCTCTCCCACGGCATCGCCAAGGTGCCGGGCAAGGACGACGAGTCGCGGACGCCGGCGGGCGCGGGGGAGGGCGAGGAGGGCGAGGAGAAGGTCCAGAACCCGCTCGAGGCCTACGCGGTCGACCTCGTCGCCAAGGCGGCGGCCGGGCAGATCGACCCGCTCATCGGCCGCGAGCCCGAGGTCGAGCGCACGATCCAGGTGCTGTGCCGGCGGCGGAAGAACAACCCGCTCTACGTCGGCGAGCCGGGCGTCGGGAAGACGGCGATCGCCGAGGGCCTGGCGCTGCGCATCCACGAGGGCAAGGTCCCCGAGGCGCTGAAGGACGCGCGCGTCTACTCCCTCGACATCGGCGCGCTCCTCGCCGGCACCCGCTACCGCGGCGACTTCGAGCAGCGGATGAAGGCGGTGCTCAAGGCGCTCAAGGAGATCCCCGACGTCGTCCTCTTCATCGACGAGATCCACACCATCGTCGGCGCCGGCTCGGCATCCGGCGGCAGCGTCGACGCCTCGAACCTGCTCAAGCCCGCGCTCGCCGCCGGCGAGATCCGCTGCATCGGCTCGACCACCTTCGAGGAGTACAAGTCGTCGTTCGACCGCGACAAGGCGCTGTCGCGGCGCTTCCAGAAGATCGACGTCGGCGAGACCTCGATCCAGGAGACGGTGGAGATCCTGAAGGGGCTCCGCTCGCGCTACGAGGAGCACCACGGGGTGAAGTACACCGACGAGGCGCTCGAGACCGCGGCGAAGCTCGCGGCGAAGCACCTCACCGACCGGCAGCTCCCCGACAAGGCCATCGACGTCATCGACGAGGCCGGCGCCGCGGTGAAGCTGCTGCCGAAGGAGAAGCGGCCGGCGACCATCGGCCCGGAGGAGGTCGAGCTCGTCATCGCGCGGATGGCGAAGGTGCCGCCGAAGACCGTCTCGCACGACGACGTCAGCGCGCTGAAGAGCCTCGACGCCGAGCTGCGCCGGGTGATCTTCGGCCAGGACGCGGCGATCGAGCAGGTCGTCTCGGCGATCCGGCTGAGCCGCGCGGGCCTGCGGGCCGGCGACAAGCCGATCGGCTCGTTCCTGTTCGCGGGGCCGACCGGCGTCGGCAAGACCGAGCTCGCCAAGCAGATCGCCCGGGTGCTCGGCGTCTCGTTCCACCGCTTCGACATGTCCGAGTACATGGAGAAGCACACCGTGAGCCGGCTCATCGGCGCGCCGCCGGGCTACGTCGGCTTCGACCAGGGCGGCCTGCTCACCGACGCGGTGCGGAAGACGCCGTACGCGGTGGTGGTGCTCGACGAGATCGAGAAGGCGCACCCGGATCTCTTCAACATCCTGCTCCAGGTGATGGACCACGCCACGCTGACCGACAACACCGGCCGCAAGGCCGACTTCCGGAACGTGGTGGTGATCATGACCACCAACGTCGGCGCCCGGGAGCTGGCGGCGCGGCGCCTCGGCTTCGGCGAGGGCCCGTCGATGGTCGGCGCCACCCAGGCGCTCGAGAAGGCGTTCTCGCCGGAGTTCCGCAACCGCCTCGACGCGGTGGTGCACTTCGCGCCGCTCGGCCACGCGGAGATCGAGGCGGTCGTCGACAAGAACGTGAAGGAGCTCGCCGGCCAGCTCGCGGAGCGGAACGTCACCGTGGAGCTCTCGCCCGAGGCGCGCTCCTGGTTCGCCGAGCACGGCTACGACCCGGCCTTCGGCGCCCGGCCGATGGCGCGGCTCGTCGAGCGCGTCCTCAAGCGCCCGCTCGCCGAGGCGATCCTCTTCGGCGCCCTCGCCGGCGGCGGCAAGGCGCGGGCGGTGGTGAAGGGCGAGGAGATCGTGCTCGAGTACGAGCCGAGGGCCGCGTGAGGTCGCTCGCGGCGCTCGCCGCCCTCGCGCTCCTCGCCGCCTGCGGGCCGCTCGAGGAGGACTGCGACGCGACCTCGCTGCCGGTCGAGGGCGAGCCGTCGGAGTTCACCGCGGGGCCGTCGGACGACGGCACGCTGTCGATCTCCGCGCCGGAAGCCTGCGAGGGCAGCCTGTTCGTCGACGCGCAGGTGATCGTGATCGCGCGCACCGGCACGAGGACCCTCGGCTGCGCCGAGGGGGCGGCCGAGGGCTCGTGCGTCGAGCTCTTCCCGTTCCTCGAGGAGCGGCTCCGGCCGCGGCTCGACGAGACCGGCCTCGCGGAGCACGGCTCGTCGATCGGCATCGTCTGCGCCGGCGGGCCGTCGTCGATCTGGGTCGGCACCCGCACCTGGGCGAACGCGGACCCGCTGGTGGCCGCGGTCGCGGCGGTGCTCGAGCAGGACGACGTCGACGGCGAGGTCCGGGTCGTGGTCGGCGGCCTGCCGGCGATCTGCCCGGACTGACCTGGGTGACGTGGCGGCCGTCACGTCTGCGCCGGCCGGCTCGCTGCTAAGCTCCCCCACCTGCTCGGGGGAATCGATGTCGCGCCGCCTCGTCCTCGCCTCGCTCGCCGTCCTCGCCGCCTGCTCGCCGGACGTCGACGCGGTGAACCCGTACGATCCGACCTCGCTCGATCCCGCGCCGGGCGCCGTCGCCGGCCTGGCGGTGCTGCCCGATCGCTCGCCGGCGGCCGGGGCGCGGGTCGTACTCGTCGGCGGCCCCGACACCACCGCCGGCGCCGACGGGCGCTTCACGCTCTCCGGCCTGCCTCCGACGAAGAGCGGCGTGACCGCGACGGTGGAGGTCTCCCTCGACCAGGGCGGCGTGCCCTACGGGCCGGTGGTCCGCGACGGGATCGAGATCCCCGTCGGCGCCACGGTGGAGCTCGGCACCATCGTGCTCCCGCTCGCGAGCGGCGTGGTCGAGGGCACGGTGCGCGCCGGCGGCGTGCCGGTCGAGGGCGCGACCGTCACCGTCGAGGGCTCGGCGGCGACCGCCGCCACCGTGGCCGACGGCCGCTACGAGCTCCGCGGCGTCGCCGTCGGGCAGCGGCGGCTCCGCGCCGCCGCGCCGGGCTTCCGCTTCGAGCCGGCGATCGTCGACGTGCCCGCCGCCGGCTCGGCGACCGCCGACTTCGAGGGCGCGGCGTTCCCGCTCGTGGCGACGCACCAGCCGGAGGAGGGCGCCGAGCCGGGCCACGTCCGCGCCGCCACCGTGCGGCTCGCGCTCGTCGCCGACGGCGGCACCCGGCTCCGCGCCGGCGAGGACCCGACGTTCCGCGATCCGGCGCGGGGCGACGTCGAGACGCGGGCGCTGCCCGAGGACGGCCTCGTCGACGTGCCGCTCGCCGAGGGGCCCGACGGCCTGCGGACCGTGCACGTGCAGGTCGCCGACGCCGCGGGCAACCGCACCGGCGTCGCGGCGCTGCCGATCGTCGTCGACCGGGCGGCGCCGTCGGCCCCGACCGGCGCGCTGCCGGCGACGCTCCGGGGCGCCTCGCTGGCGCTGCCGGTGGTCGCCGCGGATCCCGAGCCGTCGTCGGGCCTCGCCGCGCTCTCGGTGGCGGTCGACGGCGGGGCGCCCTCGCGCCTCCCCGCCGGCACGCCGCTCGACGCGTCCGCCCTCGCCGAGGGCCTCCGCCTGCTCGAGCTCGCAGCCGTCGATCGCGCCGGCAACGTCTCGCCTCCGCTCGCGGCCGGCGTGGTCGTCGACCGCACCCCGCCCGAGGTCGTCGGCGCGGCGACGTTCGAGGACGACCGGGGCGTCGCCGCCGCCGGCCTCGTCCGCAGCCGCGACGCGGTGGTGGTGCTCGAGGTCCGCGACGACGGCCGCCGCGCCCTCGAGGAGCGCGGGGAGGACGCCTCGCTCCTCGTCACCGTCGGCGGCGCCGCGGGCGCCGCGCAGCTCGCGGTCGCCCCGGGCCCGGACGACGTGCTCCGCGTGCCCGTCCGGCTCACCGCCGCCGACGGCGCGCCGGCGGCGCTCGAGCTGGTCCTCGCCGATCCCGCCGGCAACGAGGCGCCGCTGACGGTGGTCTACACCCTCGACACCGAGGCGCCGCGGATCCGCTCGCTCCGCGTCGCGAACGGCGCCGCGTACACCCGCGACCCGCTCGCCGCGCTCGAGCTCCTCGCCGATCCCGACGCGGTGGCGGCGCGGATCGCCGTCCTCGACGCGCCGCCGTGCCTCCCCGCCGCCGTCGACGCCGCGGCGCCGGTGCCGGTCGGCGCCGCGACCGCCGTGGATCTCGGCGCCGCCGAGGGCCCGCGGGTCGTCTGCGCGCAGGTCGAGGACGCCGCCGGCAACCGCTCCGAGCTCGCCGCCGCCACGGTGATCGCCGATCGCACCGCGCCCGCCGCCCTCGCCGCCGCGGCGCTCGAGGCCGCGGTCGGCGTGGAGCTGCCGACCGTGGTCGACGGGCTCCTGGTGGAGAAGGGCGCCGACGCCACCATCGCCGGCGCCACCCGCGAGCCGATCGCCGCGGCCTGGGTCGCCGCCACCGACGCCGCGCCGCTCGAGCTCGCGGTCGTCGCCGTCGACGCCGGCAGCCCGCCGTCGTTCGCCGGCGTGCCCGCGGTGGGCATCGCCAGCGGCGCG
>CAZDGH010000305.1:0-1177 GCA_964504805.1 uncultured Myxococcales bacterium
GAGCCGGCTCGGGCCGTCGGGCTCGCGGAGGTGGCGATGGGGCTGGTCCGGGTGGCGGTGGCGATCTGGGTGGGGGCGTCGGCGGCGCCGGCGGCGGCCGGGGGGACGCAGGAGGCGCCGCCGGCCCCGCGGCAGGTCGCGCCGGAGCCGCACCGTCCGACCGCGGAGGACGACCTCCGCGCCGCGGAGCGCCTCGGCCTGGTGGCGCGCTTCTCGCCCGCGCGCACCGGCCTCGACGAGGAAGCGTGCCGCCGCGCCGCCCTCGCGGTGGTGCGCGAGGCGCGGGCCGCGGGCCTCGATCCCCTGCTCGTCGCCGCGGTGATCGAGATCGAGTCGTCCTTCCGGAGCCGCGCGGTCTCGAAGGTGGGCGCCGTCGGGCTCATGCAGGTGATGCCGGCCACCGCGGCGTGGTTCGGCGGGAAGATCGGCGTGCCGACGACGCGGCAGGAGCTCTTCGACCCCGAGCGGAACATCCACCTCGGCGCCCGCTACCTCGCCCACCTGGTGAAGCGCTTCCGCCGCGTGGACCACGCGCTGATCGCCTACAACGCCGGCCCGGGACGGGCGAAGCAGGTGCTCGCCGAGGCGGAGCTGGCGAGGACGTACCTCGACGGCTACCCCCGGAAGGTCCTCGCCGCCCAGGCGCGCTGGGCCCGCGCGGCGCGGCGGCAGGCCGCGGCCGCTACGCCGTCGCCGTAGGCGTCACCGAGACGATCGCCGCCAGCCGCGCGAGCAGCGTCCGGCCGTCGAGCGGCTTGCGGAAGAACCAGCACCGCGAGAAGCCGAGGGCCTTCACCCGCGGCTCGGCGTCGCGGCTCGCGCTCATGAACACGATCGGCACCTCGGAGAGGCCCGGCATCGCCCGGAGCTGCCGCGCGACGTCGAGGCCGTCCATGCCGCCGAGGAAGACGTCGAGGAGCACCACGTCGGGCCGGAGCAGCCGCGCCCGCGCCAGGCCCTCCGGCCCCGAGCGCGCGAAGGTGATGGTGTAGCGGCCGGCGAAGAGCGCGCCGAGGATCTCGCGCTGGTCCGGCTCGTCCTCGACCACGAGCAGGTGCGGGAGCACGCCCTCCCGCGTGCCCGCGTGCGGCCGCGACGGGATGGTGAAGGTGAACGAGACGCCGCCGCCGACGCGGTTCTGCGCCCAGATGTCGCCGCCGTGGAGCTCGACGAGCTC
>CAZDGH010000305.1:1187-7357 GCA_964504805.1 uncultured Myxococcales bacterium
CCCCCCGGCCCGCCCCCCCGCCCCCCCCGCGCCCCCCCCCCCGCCCCCCCCCCCCCCCCCCCCCGCCGCCCTCCCCCTTCTTGTAGCGCTCGAAGACCAGCGGCAGCTCGGCGGCCGGGATCCCCGCGCCGCGATCGCGGACCTCGACGCGCACCCGGGAGAGGCTGCCCGGCGCCTGCTCCGCGGCGAGCATCACCGGCTCCTCGCGCACCACCTCGATCTCGACGGTGGTCCCCGGCGGCGTGTGGCCGATGGCGTTGCCGACGAGGTTCTCGAGCACCTGCCGCACCGCGCTGGCGTCGGCCTCGATCGGCACGCTGCCCGCGCCCGGGAGCACGCGCAGCGTCACCCCGCGCTCCCGGCCCAGGATGCCGAGGTCCTCGCCGACCTGCCGCGCCACCTCGGCGAGGTCGAGCGGCGCCGGCGAGAGCGTCCAGGCGCCGTGCCGGCCCTTGCCGCGCTCGAGCAGGTGCTCGACGAGCTGCAGCACGCGCTGGCCCTGCCGCTGGATCACCTCGGCGCTGCGACGATCCGGGGCCTCGGGGGGCGCCTGCGCGAGGATGATCTGCGCGTGGCCGAGCAGGACGTGCAGCGGCGAGCGCAGGTCGTGGGAGCAGACCGCGAGCATCTCGTCCTTCACCCGGTTCGCCTCGCGGAGCCGCTCGTTGAGCTGGTCGAGCTCGCGGTAGCGCTCGTGGTACGCGGCCTCGAGGGCGCCGAGCTTCTCGCGGACCGAGGCGTGGAGCTGCGCGTTGCGCACCGAGTTCGCCACCGCCGAGGCGGCGGCGCGGATGAAGTCCTGCTCGCCGCTGCCGAAGGCGCCGTCCCGGGCGAGGCGGAGGAAGAGCGCGCCGAGCGAGTGCCCCTCGGCGACGAGCGGCGCCACCACCAGCGAGGAGATCGGCAGCGACTGGAGCAGCGGCCGCACCTCCTGCATCAGCGGATCCTGGTGGATGTCGTCGACGACCACCGGCGCCTGCGAGTCGAGGGCTCGGCGGAGCTCGGGGTAGCGGGCGAGATCGATGGCGAGGCGCTTGAGGTCCGGCGCGTCGTGGGAGGCGACGACCGTCGCGTGGCCGAACTTCGGATCGACCAGGATCGCCGAGCAGCGCTCGACCGGGACCACCTGCGCGATCCGGGCGACGACCACCCGCATCAGCTCGTCGAGATCGAGCACGGAGGTGGCCGCCTCGGCGATCTCGAGGAGGGCGGCGAGCTCGGACCGGCCCATCCTGGCGCGGTCGGTGAGGCGGCGGAGGCGCACCGCGTTGGCGACGCGCAGCGACAGCTCGCCCGGCCCGGCGTCCTCGGCCACCACCTCGTCGGCGCCGGCCGCGAGCACCGCGGCCACGTGCTCGCGGGCCACGCCCACGCACACGAGCGGCGTCGGGCCGCAGGTCGGCAGGTCCCGGAGCGCGCGCACGAACCCGGCCGGCGACGGTCCGGTCGCCGCGACCAGCGCCTCGGCGCCGGCGTGCAGGTCGGCGAGGCCGTCGAGGCTCACCACCACCCGCGCGGCGAACCCCGAGGCGTCGAGCTCGGCGGCGAGGCGGCCGCCGTGCCCCGCGTCCTCCGCCAGGACGAGGACCGGTCGGCTGGGTACGGCTCGGCTCATCGGAAGGGACCTCCGATCGAGAGGATGCCAGAAAGCCGGGGGGCTGGCCCGGGGGGCGAGCGATGGGTCCGCCAGCTGACACCCTGGGTGCAAGCGCTTCCCTGCCCGCCCAGGGCGCGGGTAGCATGCCCTTCGATACGAGGAGGGGGGGTACGGGACGTGGCGGAGCGGGGGATCCTCTGCATCGACGACGATCGCGCGTTCTGCGAGACGCTCGCGGCGGTGCTGCGCGACGCGGGCTACGAGCCGCGGACCGCGCGCACGGCGGGTGAAGGCCTCCGGCTCCTCGAGGGCTGCGATCTCGCCATCGTCGACCTGAACCTCGCCGGCCTGCCGGGCGACGCCCTGGTCCGCGCCATCCGCGAGGTCCGGACCATCCCCGTGATCCTCACCTCCGGCGCGCCGCCGTCCGACGGGCGCGGCATCGCGCGGAGCTGCGGCGCGGAGCACTTCCTCCCGAAGCCGTTCGAGCTCGACGAGCTGCTCTCGGTGGTAGACACGCTGCTCCGCGACTCGCGGGCGAAGACCGGCGGCGCCTAGCCTGGGCCGCCCGGCGGGGGCAGCCCCGCCTCCCCACCCCCCTGTCATCGCGCCAGGCTCGCGCAAGGGGCCGGCCGTAACTTTTGCCGTCGAGGATCCAGGCCCCGGCGGGGGTTCCGGTACTTCTTACCGGGAGGGCCCGCCGTCCGCGGAGGCGACCCGTGTCGGAACCCCGTAAAATCCAGGACTTGCGCCGCATCGATCCCGTGGCACAGGCATCGCAGGGACAGGACGCGACCCGGGAACGAGAGCGGCGGTCCGCAAGGCCCCGAGCCACCCCCGGCACGCCCACCACGAAACCGCGGAGACCCGCCATGCAGCTGTCGACCCTGCCCGCTTCCTCCGGCTCCCTCGCGATGTACCTGTCGGAGATCAACCAGTACCCGCTCCTCACCATGGACGAAGAGCAGAAGCTGGCGCGGCAGTTCCGGGACCAGGGCGACCAGCACGCCGGGTCGCGGCTGGTGACCTCGAACCTCCGCTTCGTCGTGAAGGTCTCGTACGAGTACCGCTCCTACGGCATCAAGATCGCCGACCTCATCCAGGAGGGGAACATCGGCCTGATGAAGGCCGTGCAGAAGTTCGATCCGGACAAGGGGATCCGGCTCATCTCCTACGCGGTGTGGTGGATCCGGGCCTACATCCAGAACTACATCCTCAAGTCGTGGTCGCTGGTGAAGCTCGGCACCACCCAGGCGCAGCGGAAGCTGTTCTTCTCCCTGGCGCGCACCCGCCGCGAGCTCGAGAAGCTCGACGCCGACGGCAGCCACGAGGCGCCCGACGCGAGGCGCATCGCCAAGAAGCTGAAGGTGAAGCCGACCGAGGTGCTGGAGATGACCCAGCGCATGGAGGGCCGCGACCTCTCCCTCGACGCGCCGGTCGGCGACGACGGCGGCAACAGCCACGTGGACTTCGTCGCCGACGGCGCCAGCGGCCAGGACGACGAGCTCGCCGACGCCGAGGAGAAGGAGATCGTCACCTCGCGCGTCGAGCAGGCGCTCATGCGCCTCGACCCCCGCGAGCGGTTCATCATCGAGAAGCGCGTCATGAGCGACAAGCCGATGACGCTCAAGGAGCTCGGCGAGCACTTCGGCTTCTCGCGCGAGCGCGCTCGCCAGCTCGAGATCCGCGCCAAGGACAAGCTGAAGCACGAGCTCGTCGCGCTCATGGAGGACATCGAGCCGGAGGGCGTGGGGCCGATCTCGCTGGACGCGCCGATCACGGTGGCGAGCCTGTAGAGGCGAGGCTCCAGGCTCCAGGCTTCAGGCTCCAGCAGGCGGGCCGCGCGGTGCGCGGCTCGTCGTCGCTCTCTCGGCCGGGCGGGTTGCCGGAGCCTGGAGCCTGGAGCCTGGAGCCTGTAGCGTTGCGCCCGCCGTGGATCCCCTCCGCACCAACGCCCTCACCGACGGCCCCGTCCTCTTCACCCGCGGCCACCTCGTCGTCGTCGAGGGCGCCGCGAAGGGGACCGAGCTGCCGCTCGATCGGATGGTGACGAGGATCGGGTCGGATCCGTCGTGCGAGCTGGTGCTGGGCGACGCCGGGGTGCGGCCGGTGCACCTCGAGCTGGTGCGCGACGGGCGCGGGTACCTGGTCCGCGATCTGTCGGGCGGGTCGGTGCAGATCGAGGGCGCGGAGGTCCGCGAGGGCTACCTGCCGGCGGGCGCGGTGCTGCGGCTGGGCAAGGCGGAGCTCCGGTTCCAGCCGTGGGCGGAGCCGCTCTCGCTGCCGCCGTCGACGGCGGACCGGCTCGGCGGCCTGGTGGGGCGCTCGGGGCCGATGCGGCAGATCTTCGCGCTGCTCGAGCGGGTGGCGCCGACCGACCTCACCGTCCTCGTCGAGGGCGAGACCGGCACCGGCAAGGACGTGGTGGCGCGGACGCTCCACGGCCTGTCGAAGCGCGCGTCGCGGCCGTTCGTGGTCGTGGACTGCGGCGCGGTGGCGCCGTCGCTCGTCGCCTCGGAGCTCTTCGGCCACGTGCGCGGCTCGTTCACCGGGGCCCACGCGGACCGGGCCGGCGCGTTCGAGGCGGCCGGGGGCGGCACGGTGTTCCTCGACGAGGTCGGCGAGCTGCCCCTCGACCTGCAGCCGAACCTGCTCCGGGTGCTCGAGCAGCGCGAGATCCGCCGCGTCGGCGCCGACCGGACGGTGCCGGTCGACGTGAGGGTCGTCGCGGCGACGAACCGGAACCTGCGTCGCGCGGTCGAGCTCGGCACGTTCCGGGAGGACCTCTACTACCGGCTCGCGGTGGTGCCGGTGGCGCTGCCGCCGCTGCGGTCGCGGCGCGAGGACCTGCCGCTCCTCGCCGGCGCGTTCCGGGCCGAGCACGGGCTGCCGCCGCTCGACGAGGCGTCGGTGGCGCGGCTCGTCGACCACGACTGGCCGGGCAACATCCGGGAGCTGCGCAACGTGCTCGAGCGCGCGGCGGCGCTCGAGGAGCAGCTCCGGGTGCCCCGCGCCGGCGGCGGCCCCGGCGGCTTCGACCCGGCCTCGACGTTCCGGGAGGCGAAGGAGCGGTGGCTCGCGGCCCGCGAGAAGGCCTACCTCGAGCGGCTCCTGGCGAGGTGCGAGGGCAACGTCTCCCGGGCCGCGCGGGAGGCCGGGATGGACCGCACCTACCTGCACCGCCTGCTTTCGCGCCACGGGCTCGCCACCTGAGCTGCCGCGGTTGACCGGCGGACGCTCCGCTCGCTACCGTCGGCCTCCATGCTCCTCCCGCGCGCCGGCCTCCGCCGCGCCCTCGCGGGCGGCGCCGCCGCCCTCCTCGCCGCCCTCGCCCCGGCCTCCGCCGACGCGGAGCCCCGGGCCGCGGTGCGGATCGAGGGCCCGCAGGCCGTGCTCCGCGCCGCGCCGTCGGCGGCGAGCCGGGTCGTCGGCCGGGCGGTCCGCGGCGACACCCTCCCCGTCCTCGGCCGGGATCCGTCCTCGCGCTGGTACCGGGTGCGGCAGGACGACGGCACCGCGGCGTACCTCGTCGGCGACGAGGTCACCGTGCTCGAGGCCTACGAGGAGACCGGCTTCTTCGCCTCGGTGGGCCGCGCGCTCGACGCGGTCCTCGCGCGCTCGGCCTACGAGCCGAACGCGATCGAGGCGGCGGTGGTCGGCGGCGCGCTCCTCGGCGAGCTCGGGCCGGGCGCCGCGGTCGGCCTGCGCGCGGCGTACCTCCGGTCCGGCTTCCTCGGGCTCGAGGGCTCGTTCACCGAGATCCCCGGCGAGGCCGGCGCGCTCCGCACCGCGAGCCTCGGCCTGCTCCTCCAGCTCGGCCCCGGCAGCCACGTGACCCCGTTCCTCGTGGCCGGCGGCGGGTTCGCCGCGGCGCTGCCGTCGCGCGACGAGCCCCTCGGCACCGCGGAGCTCCACCCGCTCGGCGCCGCCGCGGGCGGCCTCAAGCTCGCGCTCACCCCCGGCCTCGCGATCCGCCTCGAGGGCCGCTACGAGCGCCTCCTCGGCGGCGGCGCGGACGCCGCCCTCCCCGGCGCCCACGCCGGCGCCGCGCTGCACTTCTAGGGATCCCTGCGCCGCCTCGCCGCCCTCGTGCTCCTCCTCGCCGGGTCCACCGCGTCGGCCGCGGAGGCCGCGCGGTGCCCCGACACCGACGACGCCGGCGAGCTGCCGCGCCGGCGCGGCGTGCAGCCCCGCGACTTCGACAAGTCGTTCCGCCACGAGCTCACCGCGGTGGGCGGCCTCTACGCCGGCGACCTCGGCGACACGGTGCCGGCGTACGGCCTCTCCTGGGCCTTCTTCCCCGGCGAGGCGCTCGGCCTCGAGGCGACGCTGCTCCGCTCCACGCTGCGCTCCTCGGCCGCCGACGCCATCGAGGCCTACGGCGTCGCCGGCGAGCTCGCGCTGGTGCCGCCCATCGACTACTTCCTCTGGCACGCGGACCTGGTCTGGGTGCCGATCCACGCCAAGCTGATGCTCTTCGCCGACTCGGTGGTGCACTTCGACGTCGGCCTCGCGGTCGGCGGCGGCGCCCACGACGACGGCACCACCCTCGGCCCGGTGCTCAACGCCGGGC
>CAZDGH010000306.1:0-7349 GCA_964504805.1 uncultured Myxococcales bacterium
CCGCGGCCGCCCCGGCCCGGGCGTCGGGCGAGCGGGTGCTGGCGACCCCGGTGACCCGGCGGATGGCCCGGGAGCTCGGCGTCGACCTCGCGGCGATCGCCGGCAGCGGGCCGCAGGGCCGGGTGACCAAGAACGACGTCCTCGCGTTCGTGGACGGCAAGCCGGCGAAGGCCAACGGCGCCGTCGCCCACGCGCCGGCGATCGCCCGCGGCCCGGCCCCGGCGCCGGCGGCGGGCGACCAGCGGATCCCGGTGCGCGGGCTCCGGAAGAAGATCGCCGAGAACCTCACCCGGTCGAAGCACCTGGCGCCGCACTACCACTTCGTCGAGGAGCTCGACGTCACCAGGCTCCTCGCGGTGCGCGAGGAGATCAACCGCAAGCTCGAGAAGAGCGGCGAGAAGCTCTCGCTCCTCCCGTTCCTGGTGAAGGCCTCGATCGCCGCGCTGCGGAAGAACCCGCGCTGCAACGCGGTGATGGACGAGGAGAAGCAGGAGCTCGTCCTCCGCGGGCAGTACAACGTCGGCATCGCGGTGGCGACCGACGACGGCCTGGTGGTGCCGGTGATCCAGGGCGCCGACCGGCTCTCGATGCGCGAGCTCGCCAAGGAGATCCTGCGGCTCTCCGAGGCGGCGCGCGGTCGGCGGCTGCAGACGCAGGACGTCTCCGGCGGCACCTTCACCATCACCTCGCTCGGGCAGACCGGCGGCCTGTTCGCGACCCCGATCCTGAACCACCCCGAGGTGGCGATCATGGGCGTGCACAAGGCGCGCAAGCGCCCGGTGGTCGACGAGGAGAGCGGCGACATCGCGGTGCGCGACATGATGTACCTGTCGTGGGCCTTCGATCACCGCAACGTCGACGGCGCCGAGGGCGCGCGGTTCGCCTACGACGTGATCTCGTACGTGACCGACCCGTCGCTCCTGCTCGCGGAGCTGGTCTGACATGGCGCGGCCGGCCGGCAAGGCGAAGGCGCTCGCGAAGCAGGCGAAGCCCGCGGCGCGCCGCGCGAAGGCCCCGGGCGCGAAGGCCGCCGCGCGCGAGGCGCTGCCCGCGGCCGTGGCGCTCGACGTCTACCGGGCGATGGTCCGCATCCGGATCCTCGACGACCGGATGATGACCCTGCAGCGGCAGGGGCGGATCGGCTTCTACGGCGCCTGCACCGGCCAGGAGGCGGCGTACCTCGCGGCGGTGGCGGCGCTCGAGCCCACGGACTGGATCTTCCCGGCGCTCCGCGAGTCGGCGGCGATGCTGATGCGCGGCTTCCCGCTGGTGCCGTACATCGCGCAGGTGTTCGGCAACGCGCTCGACGTCACCAAGGGCCGGCAGATGCCGTCGCACCCGGCGGCGCGGAGCGTCAACCAGGTGTCGTGGGGCAGCTGCATCGGCACGCAGCTCCCGCACGCGGTGGGCGCGGCCTGGGCGGCCAAGCTGAAGGGCGACGCCACGGTCACCCTCGGCTGCATGGGCGACGGCGCCACCAGCGAGGGCGACTTCCACGTCGCCATGAACTTCGCCGGGGTGTTCAAGGTCCCGGTGGTGTTCCTCTGCCAGAACAACCACTGGGCGATCTCGGTGTCGTCGAAGCGCCAGACCGCGAGCGAGAGCTACGCGGTGAAGGCGGTGGCGTACGGCATCCCGGGCGTGAAGGTCGACGGCAACGACGCCGAGGCCGTCTACGCGGCGGCGGTGGAGGCGGTGGCGCGGGCGCGGAGCGGCGGCGGCCCGACGCTGATCGAGGCGGACACCTACCGCATCGGCGCGCACAGCTCGTCGGACGACCCCACCCGCTACCGCGACCAGGCCGAGGTCGAGGCGGCGAAGAAGCGCGATCCGATCGAGGGGCTGTTCAGGAAGCTCGTCGCCCGGCGCCTCTGGGACGCGGCGCGGGACCAGGCGCTCCGGGCGGAGCTGCTCGCCGAGGTGAACGCGGCGATCGCCGAGGCCGAGGCCGGGCCGCCGCCGGCGGTGGAGACGCTCTTCGACGACGTCTACGCCGAGCTGCCGTGGCACCTGCGCGAGCAGAAGGCGGAGCTCCTCGAGGCGCTGGCCGAGGAGCGCGGCGAGAAGGCGTGAGCGAGGCGGCCGCGAGGCGCCGCCGCCTGGTGGTGCGGCGGCTCGGGCGCGTCGAGTACGAGGACGGCCTCGCCCTGCAGGACGCGCTCGCGAAGGCGCGGGCGGAGGGCGGGGCGCCGGACACGCTGCTCCTGCTCGAGCACCCGCCGGTGCTGACGCTCGGCCGCGGCGCCGACGGCTCGAACGTGATCGCGCCGCGGGAGGAGCTGGCGCGGCTCGGGATCGAGCTCTTCGAGACCAACCGCGGCGGCGACGTCACCTACCACGGCCCCGGGCAGCTCGTCGGCTACCCGATCCTCGACCTGAAGCCGGACCGGCAGGACGTGCGGCGCTACGTCCGCGACGTCGAGGAGGCGCTCATCCGCGCGCTGGCGCGGTTCGGCGTCGAGGCCGGGCGCATCCCGCGGTGGACCGGCGTGTGGGTCGGCGAGGAGGCGGATCCGGAGGCGGCCAAGATCGCCGCCATCGGCGTGCACATCCGCCGCTGGGTGACGACCCACGGGTTCGCGCTCAACGTGCGGACGGACCTCTCGCACTTCCGGACGATCGTGCCGTGCGGGATCGCCGAGCGCGGGGTGACCAGCCTGGCGAAGCTGCGGGGCGAGGAGGTCGCGGACCTCGAGGCGGTGGCGGGCGCCGTCGCCGAGAGCTTCGGCGAGGTCCTCGGCTGGGACGTCGAGGAGCGGGGCGTCGACGCGGAGACGATCTCGGTGGCGGTGACGCGGGACGCGCCCGGGGGCCTCGAGGCGCTGGTGCTGACGCGCAACGCCGCGCGGGGCGGCTTCCGGCAGCTCGTCACCGGGCGGATCGAGCCGGGCGAGCTGCCGCTGGCGGCGGCGCAGCGCGAGCTGCGGGAGGAGACCGGGCTCGACGCCCGGGTGCGGCCGCTCGGCTACGTGCACGCGTTCGGCTTCGGCGAGGGGCCGGCGGTGCTCCGGGAGCACGCCTTCGCGGCGCACGTGCCGGCGGGGGCGCGGGTGGCGATCGATCCGGGCGAGCACGTCGAGGCGTCGTGGCTCCCGGTGGAGGCGGCGCTCGCGGCGCTGCCGTTCGCGGGGCTGCGGCGGGCGCTGCGGCTGGCGGCCGCGCGCTAGCGTCAGACCTCGAGCACCGCGTTCTCGCGCGCGGCGAGGACCTCGCCGGAGAAGCTCCGCCCCGCGAGGCGGGCGAACTCCTCGACGGCGGCGTCGGTGCGGGTCGGGTCGTGGTGGAAGAGGACCAGCCTCTTCACCGAGGCCCGCTCGGCGAAGGCGGCGGCCTCGCGCCAGGTGGAGTGGCCCCAGCCGACGCGGGGCATGCCGGTCTTCCCGGCGTACTCGTCGGGCGTGTACTGCGAGTCGATGATGAGGACGTCGGCGCCGCGGGCGAACTCGACCAGCGCCTCGTCGGCGGCGGTGCCGTGCTCGAAGTCGGTGGCGTAGACGACGGAGCGCTTGCCGAGGTCGACGCGGTACGAGACGACGCCGCCCGGGTGGTAGAGCTCGCGGCAGCTGACGGTGGCGTCGCCGACCTTCACCTTCGAGCCGGAGCGGACGGGCTTGAAGGTGAGCTTCGCGCGCAGCGCCTCGAGCGGCACCGGGAAGTACGGCGGCACCATCTGGCCGGCGAGGACCTCCCGGATGGTCTGGCCGTTCTTCGAGGGACCGTAGAGCGTGAAGCGGTTCTTGGGGACGAAGCCGGGGCCGAAGAACGGCAGCCCCTGGATGTGATCCCAGTGGTAGTGCGAGACGAAGATCGCCGCCTCGATCGTCTCGCCGGCGCGCTCGGCGAAGAGCGACTCGCCGAGCGAGCGGATCCCCGTGCCCATGTCGAAGACGAGCACGTGGTCGCCGGCGCGGATCTCGACGCAGGAGGTGTTGCCGCCGACCTTGGTGGTGCGCGGGCCCGGCGACGGGATGCTGCCGCGGACGCCCCAGAACCGGACCGTCAGCTTCCCGTTCTTGCGAGGGGCGCGTGGCAAGCGCTCAGCCCACCTTGTCGACGGGCTCGGCGCCGAGCAGCTCGAGCAGGTGCCCGCTGTCGCGCTTCACCGAGAGGTAGCCGACGTTGTGCGCGTTCGTCGGCGCGTTCGAGGCGATGCGGCGGCGCACCGGGATGCCGCCGTCGATCAGCCCCTGGATCTTGAGCGGGTTGTTGGTGACGAGGTCGACCGAGGCGACGCCGAGCTGCCGCAGCACGTCGGCGGCGAGGTCGTAGCTCCGGAGGTCGTCGCCGAACCCGAGGCGGCGGTTGGCCTCGAAGGTGTCGAGGCCGCGGGCCTGCAGCGCGTAGGCGCGCACCTTGTTGCCGAGGCCGATGCCGCGGCCCTCCTGCCGGAGGTAGACGAGGACGCCGGCGTCGCGCGAGGCGATCACGTCGAGGGCGCTCTCGAGCTGGTCGCGGCAGTCGCACTTGAGCGAGCCGAGCACCTCGGAGGTGAGGCACTCGGAGTGGACGCGGACCGCGACGCCCTCCTTGCCGCGGACGTCGCCCTTCACCAGCGCGACGTGCTCGTGGCCCGAGCGGTCCCGGTAGACGAGCAGGCGGAACAGCCCCCGGCGGGTCGGGAGCGGGGCCTCGGCGTAGAGGGTCGCGAGGTTGGTGTCGGCCATTCCTTGGAAGCCCGTTCGGTTGCGGCGCGGCGTGTCCGGAGCCCAGGCGCCGCGCGCGGGAGGCGCCGCGGGGCAGAAACCGACTCCTTACGGGCATATAGTCGCGGGAGCCAGGGGCGTCAAGCGAGGGCCCGCGGGTCCGGCCGCCGGTTTGACGCGACCTGCCGCGGCCGTTAACACAGGACCTACGGGCCGTTGCGCGAGGGGAGGCGACCCAAGGTGCCGACGAGGAAGCGCCCGAAGAGCCTCACGACGGGCGATCTCGCCCGGCGCACCGGCACCACGCTCCGCGCCGTCCGCTTCTACGAGGAGGCGGGGATCCTCTGCCCGCACCGCGCCTCGTCGGGTCGCCGCGAGTACTCCGAGGCCGACGCCGTACGGCTCCAGCTCATCGCCGACCTGCGCGAGCTCGACCTCTCGATCGAGGAGATCAAGCGCTTCCTCGAGCTGCGCGACGGCTGCGAGACCGCCCCCGATCTCGCCGCGCGGCTCCGGCCGCTGATCGCCGACCAGCTCGAGCGCACCCACCGCCGGCTGGCCGCGCTGCGCCGCCTGGAGACGGAGTTCGTCGGGACGCTCGAGCTGCTCGGCTCCTGCCGCAGCAGCGTGAAGCCGCTGGCCGACACCGCCTGCGCCGGCTGCGGGGTGATGGCCCACGCGCCGCGGCTCATGCGCGTCGTCGTCGCGCAGGCGCCGACCGGAGGCTGCGAGGCCTGCGGCCCGCGCGAGGCGCTCCGCGACGACCTCGACGAGGACATCCCCGCCACCGACTAGAGGAGCCGGCAGCGCACCGTCTCGCCCGCCTCGAGCCGGTCGCGGCCGAGCGGGAGCGTCGCGAGCGCCCGCTGCCCCGAGAGCGATCGGGTCAGGCCGCTGCCCGGGAACGGCGTCGGGCGGAAGGTGCCGTGCACGACGTTCCCGGCGAGGAAGAGCGCCAGGTCGGCGGGCTTCTTCCGGGGCGCCTCGAGGACCGCGTCGACCTCGTGGCGCCCGTGGCCGGCGAGCCCGGCGAGGCGCCGGAGCCCCGGCCGCACGAACAGCTCGAAGGTGACCAGCGCCGAGGCGGGGTTGCCGGGGAGCAGGAAGACCGGCCGGCCGTCGGGGAGCCGGTAGAGGCCGAACGGCTTGCCGGGCCGGATCGCCACCCGGAAGAAGAGCTCGGTGGCGCCCACCGCCGCGAGCGCCGGCCGGAGCAGATCGCGATCGCCGACCGAGGCGCCGCCGGTGGTGACGACGGCGTCGCAGCCCTTCGCCGCCGCGAGCAGCCGCTCCGCCTCGCCCTTCACGTCCCGGGCGATCCCGAGCTCGACCGGCACGCCGCCGGCGACGGCCACCGCCGCGGCGAGCGCCGGCAGGTTCGACTCGTAGATCGCCCCCTCCCGGCGCGCGGCGTCGAGCTCGAGCAGCTCGTCGCCGGAGGCGAGGAGGCCGACCCGGGGCCGCTGCCGCACCCGCAGCCGCGCGAGGCCGAGCGCCGCCGCCTGCCCGAGCTCCGCCGGCCCGAGCTCGGCGCCGGCGGCGAGGAGCGTCTCGCCGCGCCGCGCGTCCTCGCCGGCCGCGCGCACGTTGTCGCCGCTCCGCGCCGCGGTGCGGAAGGTGACCCGGCCGTCCGCCGCGTCCACGTCCTCCTGCTTCACCACCGGGTCCGCGCCCGGCGGGAGCGGCGCGCCGGTGAAGATCCGCGCGGTGGTCCCGGGCGAGAGCGGCGCGCCCGGCACCGAGCCCGCCGCGCGCTCGCCGGCGGCGGGCAGGCTCGTCCCCGCCGCGGGCACGTCGGCGGCGCGCACCGCCCAGCCGTCCATGGCGCTCGTCGGGGAGGCCGGCAGGTCGAGGTCCGACACCAGGTCCTCGGCGAGCGCGCGGCCCAGCGCCGCGCCGAGCGCGACCCGCTCCACCGGCAGCGGCTCGAGGGCCTCCTCGATCCGCCGCACCGCGTCTTCCCACGGGATCATGGCCGGGGCTCTACCACCCGCGTTGCCGCCACGTACACCCCCGGTCTACGATCGCCGCGATGGACGCAGGGAGCCACAGCGCCGCCGACAGCCGCCCGCGGGTCCTCCTCGCCGACGACAACCCCCACGTCCTCTCGATGTACCGCTTCGCGCTCGAGCAGCTGGCGAAGCGCCGCGGGATCTCGCTGGCGGTGGAGTGCGCCGAGGACGGGAAGGCGGCGCTCGAGCTCCTCGACCGCGGCCCGTTCGCGCTCCTCATCACCGACCTCTACATGCCGGTGCTCGACGGCTTCGCGCTGATCGAGCGGATCCGCGCCCAGGAGCGGCACCGCTCGCTGCGCGTCCTGGCGATCACCGCCGGCGACCCGAGCGACGTCGCCCGGTGCGGCGCCGACGAGGTGATGCGGAAGCCGGTGCAGTTCCAGCACCTCGCCGACACGGTCGAGGCGCTGCTCGCGCTCTCCGTCCAGTAGCGGAAGGGTCGGCGCCGCGGTCGTCGCCCGCCGCGGCCCGCCGGCTGCTACGGTGCCGCCCCATGATCGACTCCGACCGGCTCCTCGCCGCCATCGACGCCTCCGCCGAGGCGCTGCAGGCCCACACCATCGCGGCCAAGGCGGGCTACCACCCCGGCGCCGTCACCGAGGTGAAGCGCGCGCTCCGCGAGCTGGTGCGCGCGGGCGTGCTGTTCCGCGACGGCAAGCGGTTCCGGCGGGTCGTCCCGAAGACGCCGGCT
>CAZDGH010000307.1:0-3831 GCA_964504805.1 uncultured Myxococcales bacterium
CGCCGGGGCCGGAGCCTCGGGGGCCGCCTCGGCGGCGCGCGCGGCCACGGGGGCCACGAGGCCGAGCAGCGCGAGGCTGAGGAAGAAGCGATCCATTCCGGCTCCGGTGCGGAAGCGAGGCGTCCGCGATCGTCGCAGCGACGGTCGCACGGATCCCGCTCCCCGGGAGGTTCGAAGGCGCGAACCCTCGCACAGAAGGGCGTCCTGCGTCATCTGCACGCTCGGTGGCGGGCCCTCGCACGTCACGTGTGCGGTCCCGACGGCCCGGCGCCCGCCGCGCCGGCCGGCCACCTCCCGTCGCGGCCGCCGCCCGTGCGCCGTCCGGAGCGCCGGGGCGTCCGGTTCGTGCCAACATCACCGCCCATGCAGGAGCTCTCGACCCCGCTCCCGGCGGCGCAGCCCGCGCCCCGGGCCCTCGGCGCGCTCTACCTCGGGCTGTCGTTCCTCGGCGCGTTCCTGATGTTCACCGCGGAGCTCGCGGTCGCCCGGCGGATCCAGCCCGACTTCGGCTCGAGCGCCTCGGTGTGGACGACGTCGCTGATGTTCTTCCAGCTGCTGCTCTTCCTCGGCTACCTCGGGGCGGGATCGTGGCCGCGGCTCGGCGGCGCCAGGGCGGAGCTCTTCCACCTCGTGGTGGTGCTCTTGCCGCTCGCCTCGTTCCCGTTCCGGTTCGCCCTCGTCGACGGCCCGGGCTGGCTCGCGGTGATGGTGGCGCTCGCCACCTCGGTGGCGCCGTCGTTCCTGGTCCTCTCCACGACCAGCGTGCTCTCGCAGCGGTGGTTCTCCGAGAGCCGCCACCAGGCGCGCCTCGATCCGTACTTCCTCTTCGGCGTCTCCAACGCCGGCTCGCTCATCGGCCTGCTCGTCTACCCGCTCCTGATCGAGCCCTTCCTCGGCATGGAGACGCAGCTCACCCTCTGGTACGGCCTCTACGCGGTCTTCGCGGCGCTGCACTTCGCGGCGCGACCGCGGCAGCCGCAGCCGGTGCCGCCGGCGACCGACGCGGCGTCGGAGGGCAAGGCGGCGCGGCCCGCCGGCTGGCTCCTCTTCTCCGGCGCCGGCGCGGCGATGCTCTCCGCGGTCACCAACGTCGTCACCGCCGACGCCTCGATCCCGCTGCTCTGGGCGCTGCCGCTCGCGGTCTACCTGCTCACCTTCGTGATCTGCTTCGCGAAGCGGACGCCGTCGTGGACGGCGGTCTCGCGCCTCTCGCTCGCCGCGCTCGTCCTCGGAGGGGTGGCGTTCGCGGTGGGCCGCAGCGTCAACGTGCTCTTCCAGCCGTCGCTCATCGTCCTCCACACGGTGGTGCTCTTCGTCGCCTGCCTGCTCGCCCACTGGAACCTGGTGCAGGCCCGCCCGGCGTCGGCGGCGAAGCTCGGCGGCTACTACCTCTCGCTCTCCCTCGGGGGCTGGGCGGGCACCACCCTCATCGCCATCGTGGTGCCGATCGTCTTCGCGAAGATCGCCATCACCTACCTCGACTACGCGGTGGCGGGCGCGGTGCTCATCGGCGCCGCGCTCTACCGCGACCGCGCCCAGCTCGCGCACGTCTGGCGGCACCGCCGCGTGCGCGCCTTGCTCGTCGGCGCCGGCGCCCTCGGCTTCGTCGGCCTGATCGCGGCCGCCACCGCCCTGGCGATGCACGCCCGGGTCTACGGGGTGCGCACCTTCTACGGCTTCCACCAGGTGAAGGACGAGGACGGCTTCCGCTGGCTGCACCACGGCACGACGGTGCACGGCATCGAGGACCTCGCCCACCCGGGTGAGCCCCGCGGCTACTACCACTCGCGCTCGCCCATCGGCGGGCTGCTCCGCTCCCGGCACGCGGGCACCACCATCGGCGTCGTCGGCCTCGGCGCCGGCGGCCTCGCCGGCTGGTCGCGCGAGGGACAGGAGTGGGACTTCTTCGAGCTCGACCCCGAGGTCGTGCACATCGCCGAGACGTACTTCACCTTCCTCTCGGGGATGCCGGCGAAGCACCGCACCATCACCGGCGACGCCCGGCTCACCATCGCCTCGATCGAGCCCGGCCGCTACGACACCCTGGTGCTCGACGCCTTCTCGAGCGACTTCGTGCCGACGCACCTCATGACCCGCGAGGCGCTCGAGATCTACCGGACCAAGGTGAAGCCCGAGGGCCGCATCGTCTTCCAGGTCTCGAACCGCGTCTTCGACCTCATCCCCGTGGTCGCCGCGCTCGCCGAGTCGGTCGGCCTCGCCGCGGTGTGGAACGGCGACGTCGAGCCGAACGAGGCCGAGCTCGCCGAGGGCCGCTTCGCGAGCCTCTGGTGCGTCGTCGGCACCGAGCAGGCGCTCGAGCCGCTCGTCGAGGAGCTCGGCTGGCGCCGGGTCGTGGCGCCTCCCGGCGCGCGCCCGTGGACCGACGACTACGTCAACGTGCTCGGGGCGCTCAGGCTCTAGCCAGGCGCGGGCGCCGGCGCGTCCTCGACGCGGTCCTCCAACGGCCCGCGCTCGGCGAGCGCGCCTGGAGGCAGGCCGGGCACGCACACCACCGGCACGTGCGAGCGCTTCAGCACCCGCTCGGCGTGGGAGCCGTACCAGAGCCGCGCCAGCGCCGCGCGGGCGTGGGTTCCCACCACCACCAGATCGGCGCCGACGGCGCGGGCGTGGGCGTCGAGCTGGTCCGCGACCGACGCCTCGCCGCCCGCGGCCTCGAGCTCGACCCGGCCCTCGCCGGGGAGCTCGCCGATGCGGCGCCACAGCGCCTCCTCGAGCGCACCGGGCGGCGTGGGCGAGAGCTCGCGAACGTGGAAGAAGAAGAGATCGCACGGCACGTGCGACCGGAAGCGCCGGACCCAGCCGAGGGCGAGCTGCGACGGCGCGTCGAACCCGAGGCCGACGAGGACGCGGAGCGGCTCGCCCGAGCGGAGCCGCGACCCGAGCGGCGCGTCGGCGCCGACCGCGAGGAACGGCCGGCCCACGTGCCGGGCGAGGAACGCCGGCACGCTTCCGAGCAGCGTGCGGCCCAGGCCCGCGCCGTGCCTGCCGACGACCACCAGCTCCGGCTCGAGCTCCTCGGCGAGCGCGAGCAGCGCCCGCGGCGCGGGGCCGTCGACCACCCGCCCGTCCACCGCCGCGATGCCGCGGATCCGCAGCGTCGCCACCAGCTCCGAGAGGCGCCGCTCCGCTTCGGCGCGGAACTCGACCGACACCGCGGGGATCACGAAGCCGAGCTCGCCCGGAGGGACCGGCGGCTCGTAGGCGTGCGCCACCAGCACCGCGGCGCCGAGCTTCGCGCCCAGCTCGACCGCCGCGTCGGACGCGGCGCGGGACGCGTCGGAGAAGTCGGTGCCGCAGAGGATCCGCGGCATGGTGTTCGGGTCCATGGGCCCTCTCACGGCGCGAGGTGCGAGGCCGCGTACTGCGGCGGCATCTCCACGCTCTCGGGGAGGCCGGGGCGCAGGTCGAAGCCGTTGCAGCCGTTCGAGCCGTAGATCCGCAGCGAGTACTTCTGCAGCTCGGGGTGCTTGCAGGCTGCTTCCTCGCCGCCGAGGGGGACCGCCGCGGGGCTCCCGAAGTAGCGGCAGTGCTTGCAGTGTCCCCAGTGTCCGTTCCTCATGGCGTCCCCTTTCGCGTGGCCTCGGGGGAACGGTGGGATCCGCCGCGCCGCGGCGCAAAGGCGGCCGCGGGGCGCTCGGCCGGTGCGCCGCTCGCGGACGCGCCCCATGTTCGTGGCGGTCGCGGCGGGACGGCGCGCGCGAGGGAGAGGGCGAGCGGTGGGACGCACGCGGGGCACGGCGGTGGTGCGGGAGCGGCCGGCGGCCGGGCCGGGCCACTACCTCCGCGACCTCGTCTACGGCGCGCTCGACG
>CAZDGH010000307.1:3841-7337 GCA_964504805.1 uncultured Myxococcales bacterium
GCGGTGATCTCCGGCGCGACCGGCGCCGCCCTCGAGCCGCGCGTCGGCCTCATCCTCGGCCTGGCGAACCTCGTCGCCGACGGGGTGTCGATGGGCGCGAGCAACTACCTCGGCCTGCGCTCGGAGCTCGAGCAGACGGGGGCCGACGTGCGCGCCGAGATGCCGTGGCGCCACGGCCTGGCGACGCTGGTGGCGTTCGTCGTCGCCGGCTCGGCGCCGCTGCTCGCCTACGTGATGCCGCGCCCGGCGGGCGTCTCGCTGCTCGTCCCGGCCTGCGCGCTGGCGGTGCTGACGCTCATGGCCGCCGGCGCGCTCCGCGGGAGGCTCGTCGGCAAGCCCGCGCCGCAGAGCGCCGCGGAGGTGGTGGCCGTCGGCGCCGCCGCAGCGGCCGCGGCGTACGCGATCGGCGCGCTGGTCTCGGGCCTCGTCCGGTGACGAGGTCGAGGAGGGCCGCGCGTCACGGCCCGGGCGGCCGGGGGCCCTCGTCACGCGGGTGGTGGCGGTCCATCCAGCGCTCCGCGACCTCCCGCTCCTCCGGCCCCGCCGGCGTCTGCTTCAGGTGACGCCGGACGTGCACGCCCTCCACCTCGAAGTCCCGGAGCTTCATCGCCACCCACCAGCCCAGCGGGACGCCGAAGGCGATCACGTGCAGGACGAGCTGGAGCGCGGGGTGGACCGGATCCGCCGCGCGCATCGCCGGGAACAGCACCCGGCTCAGCAGCTGGTAGTTGACCAGCCAGACCGCGGCCCCGAAGAGCCCGCCGTAGAGGAACTGCGACGCGAACGAGTCCCGCCGCCGGGTCCCGAGGCGGGCGACGAGCAGGCCGTAGACGACGCCGAGGGCGCCGGCGACGACGAGGTGCACGGCGAGCCCGAGGGGCACCTCGAGGTCGTTCGGCAGCCCCTCGAGGATCCGCCGCCCGAGCAGGAGCGAGCCCCAGGCGCGGAACATCTGGGGCGGCGGCTCCCGCGCCAGCGCCGTGGCGAACGCCTGCGCCGCCGCGAGGAAGGCTCCGCCCGCGAGGCCTCCGGTGAGCCCGACGACCCAGACCTGCCTCGGGCTGGCGCGCGCCATGGAACGTCACCTCCTCCGTGCAGGCTCCGCACGAGCGCGCCGAGCCGCAACGGCGGTGCACGGCCGCCCGCCCGACCGCTCCACGCGCCGCCCGACGGCGACGATGGCGGCGCACGGGTCGCTTCCTCGGGTAGGCTCCGATCGTGCGGCGCACCCTCCTCCCCGCCCTGCTCCTCCTCGCCGCCTGCCGCGATCGAGACGCGGAGCACGCGCGCTACGTCGAGGCGCGGCGCACGCTCGCGGACGTGGCGTTCCGCACCGAGGACGATCGCTGCCTCGAGGAGCCGGCGTGCACGCGGGCGGAGGCGCTGCTGCGCGAGCTGCCGCACGACGCCGACGATCGCGAGGAGGCGGACGCGCTGCTCGACAGGCTCGCCGCGGCGCGGGCGCGACGGCCGCCACCTCCGCCACCCGCCGTCCCGCCGCCGCCGATCGTGATCGTCCGCGACGGGCCGCCGCGCGACCGGGACGATCGCGCCGGCTCGGTGCTCGTGCCCCGCGAGGACGAGCCGCCGCCGCCCGCGCCGGAGCCGCCGGAGTGGGACGTGAGCGTGCTCGAGGACGTCTGGGTGCCGCCCGAGGAGCGGCCGCCGGAGGCCGCGGCGCAGGCCGGCGGCCCGGCCGGCGGCGAGGCCCGGCCTTGCGCCGAGGTGCAGGCCGAGCTCCAGCGCGTGCTCGCCGATCGGCTCGCCAGGGCGACCGCCGGCGGCGACGACGGACCGCTCGCCGGGCTCGCGCAGCTCGCGGGCGCCGCCGCGGATCCGGAGCTGCAGCGCCTGCAGGCCGCGCTCGCCACCTGCAAGTGACCCCGCCGCGAGAGGTTCAGCGGAGCTCGGGCGCGACGCCCTTCGCGCGGTTCGCCGGCGCGGGGTCCGGGAGGTCGACGCGCGTCCGCGGCAGGTAGCGGCCGCCCTCGAGCCCCTGGAGGAACTTCACCAGGCCCTCGCGCACGTCGCAGCGCAGGTCCCAGTTCGCCCCCGCGTCGGCGGACGACACCAGCGCGCGCAGCGTCACGGTGTGCTCCGAGACGCCGGTGACCTGCAGACCGCACGCCTTCTTGTCCCAGTGCGCGCTTCCCTCGCAGAGGCGCTTCAGCTCCGCGCGCACGGCGTCGATCGGCACCGCGAAGTCCGCGTAGAGCTCCACGGTGCCGAGGATCTCCGGCGAGACCTTGGTCCAGTTCTGGAAGGGCTGGTCGAGGAACCGGCCGATCGGCACCACCAGCCGCCTGAGGTCCCAGACCTTCACCACCACGTAGGTGAGGTGGATCTCCTCGATCCAGCCCCACTCGTCCTCGACGATCACCGTGTCGCCGATGCGCACCGGCTGGGTGATCGAGAGCTGGATCCCGGCGAGGAGCGTGGAGATCGTCTTCTGCGCCGCGAGGCCGAGGACGATGCCGGCGATGCCCGCCGAGGCGAGGAGCGACATGCCGACGTCGCGCACCACCTCGAACTGGGTGAGCACCAGCGCCGCCGCCACCGTCACCACGATCACCGAGGCGACGCGCCGGAGCACCACCACCTGGGTGCGGATGCCGCGGAGCTGGCCCTCGTCGGTGACGCCGGACGCGAGGGTGTCCTGGGCGGTCTCGGCGACGAACCGCACGAACCGGGTGGCGAGCCACGCCACCGCGATGACGAGCAGCGTGCTCCGGAGCTGGTCGGCCACCGACTGCGCGGGCGCCGACAGCCGGAGCAGCTCGAGGAGCGGCCCGACCACGACGAGCGCCAGGAAGAACCGCGCCGGCGCGCGGACGGTGCCCACGAGGCGCTCGTCCCAGCGGAACGCGGTGCGCTTCGTCACCCGGTCGGCGACGGCGAGGCCGACGCCGGCGAGGAGCACGCCGGCGAGCGCCGCCGCGAGCAGCGCCAGGCAGAGCCCGATCCACTGCCACGCCTCGACCTCGAAGACGCGGACGTGGAACAGCACCTCCGGCACGTGCACGCCGATCCAGCCGGCGCCGTAGGCGGCCTCGAGCGCGGGGATCCGCGCCACCGTGGACGCGGCGATCCTCCAGCCGGCGCGGCCGTCGGCCTCGAGCGAGCGCGCGAGCACGATCGGCACCGCCTCGTCGCCGAGCGGCACCGTCCCGATCACGTCGCGATCGGGGCCGTCCGCCGGATCGCCGCCGTGGGCGTCGGAGACCTTCTCCCACTCGATCCAGAGCTTCTGGTCGAGGACCAGCTTCAGCTTGCGCGCGAGCCGCGGCGCCACCTCGGCGCGCTCGGCCTCGGCGATCCCCGGGAGCTCGAGCACCTCGCCGGCGCGGCCGTAGTCGCCCACCCGCGCCGACTCGATGAACAGCCGCAGCGCCTGCCGCGGCGTGGCGCGGGCGGGCACGGTCCGCTCGGTGCGGGCGAGGAGCTCGGCGCCGCCGGCCGCCTGCGCGGTGCCGCCGGCGGCGAGCGCGGCGCCTGC
>CAZDGH010000308.1:0-7314 GCA_964504805.1 uncultured Myxococcales bacterium
CCCATGGCGATGCCGGCCACCGGCGCCTTGATCGGCACGCCGGCGTCCATCAGCGCGAGGCAGCCGCCGCACACCGTGGCCATCGACGACGAGCCGTTCGACTCGGTGATGTCCGAGGTGATGCGGACGACGTACTGGAACTCCTCCGCCTTCGGCATCACGTAGCGCAGCGCGCGCTCCGCGAGGGCGCCGTGGCCGATCTCGCGACGGCCCGGGGAGCGGAGGAACTTCACCTCGCCGACGGAGTACGGCGGGAAGTTGTAGTGCAGCATGAACCGCTTGAAGGTCATGCCGGTGAGCAGCTCGATCCGCTGCTCGTCGTCGCCGGTGCCGAGCGTCGCCGTGCAGATCGCCTGGGTCTCGCCGCGGGTGAAGAGCGACGAGCCGTGCGACCGGGGCAGCGAGCCGACGTCGATGGTGATGTCGCGGATGCCGGTGTGCGAGCGGCCGGCGATGCGGACGTTGTCGTCCGTGATCATCTTCCGCATGTACTCGTACTTGAAGTCCTCGAAGTAGCCCTTGAGCTCCTTCTCGCGGGCGGCGAAGCCGTCGCCGAGCTCGGCCTTCATGGCCGCGAGCGCCTCCTTCTTCGAGGCGGAGAGCGTCGCGTAGCGGGAGAGCTTCTCGCCGATCGCGTAGCCGGCCTTGATCTTCGGCCAGGCGATCGCCTTGAGCTTCTCCTTGAGGGCCTCGTCGGCCTTCGGCGGCTCGAACTTCCGCTTCTCGGTCTTGCCGAGCTCGCGGGTGAGCTCCTCCTGGAGCTTGACCAGGTCCTGCACCACCTGCTGGCCGAAGAGGAGGACGTCGACCATCTCCTTCTCGGAGATCTGCTCGGCGCCGCCCTCGACCATCACCACCGCGTCCTTCGAGGCCGCGAGGACGACGTCGAGGTCGCTCTGCTCGCGCTCGGCGAGGGTGGGGTTCGCGACCAGCTTGCCGCCGACGCGGCCGACGCGGACGCCAGCGAACGGGCCGTTGAACGGGATGTCGGAGCAGGCGAGCGCCGCCGAGGCGCCGGTGAGCGCGAGGACGTCGGTGTCGTTCGACTGATCCCAGGAGAGGACGGTGGCGATGATCTGCGTCTCGTTCTGGTACCCCTCGGGGAAGAGCGGGCGGCAGGAGCGGTCGCAGATGCGCGAGGTCAGCGTCTCCTTGTCGGTGGGGCGGCCCTCGCGGCGGAAGAACGAGCCCGGGATGCGGCCGGCCGCGGCGGACTTCTCCTGGTAGTCGACCGTGAGCGGGAAGAAGTCGAGACCCTCCTTCTTCTCCTTCGCCGACACCACGGTGACGAGGACGATCGAGTCGCCGCTGCGCACCCACACGGCGCCGTCGGCCTGCTTCGCGACCTTGCCGGTCTCGATCGTGAGCTCTTTGTCGCCGACCTTCACCTTCTTGACGATGTGCTTCACTTGGAACCTCTTCTTCCGCCGCGCCGTCGGACGGACCGGTGGTGCGCGGCCAGGGACCCGCGCCTGGCGGGACCCGTTGCCGTGGCGCCGCGGACCACCCGCGACGCCCTCGCTTCGCTTCGCTGTCGGGGGGCGGGATCGGGTGGGAGGCTGGATCCCTCGTCGCAACCGCCGGTCGTCCGGCGGCTCCGATGCGGAAGCCAGCATCGCCCTTCCCTGCGCCCCGAAAGCAATCGGGGCGTCCGGACCTCCGGACGCCCCGTGCTGCTTCGCTACTTCCGGATGCCGAGGCCGTCGATGAGGGCCTTGTACCGGTTCTGATCCTTCGCCCGCAGGTAGTCGAGCAGCCGGCGGCGCTGGCCGACGAGCTTCAGGAGACCGCGGCGCGAGTGGTGATCCTTCGCGTGGGTCTTGAAGTGCTCGGTCAGGTAGGTGATCCGCTCGGTGAGCAGCGCGACCTGGACCTCGGGCGAGCCGGTGTCCTTGTCGTGCGTCTTGAACTTCCCGACCAGCTCCTGCTTCCGCTCCTTCACCAGTGCCATGTGCTTCCCTTCTCCCGCTCCGCGCCCTCCGCCGCGAGGCGAGAGGGGCGGGCCTCGTCGGCCCTGCCCGCGGAGCGGTGCAGGCAGGGCGGCCCGCTGGATGTCACCTGCCGTCCCGTCCGGGACGAAAAGGCTGCGCACCGTAGTCCGGGAAACCCGCGGGGGTCAACGTTGATTTCAGGCGGCGCCAGGCCCGACCAGCACCCGGGCGTACCGGACCGCGCCGTCTTGGGCCTCGCCCACGGCGAGCAGGCGGCCGTCCGGTCCCACCAGCCTCAGCTTCGTCCCCTCCGGGAGGGCGGGCGCCCGGACCTCCGCGAGGTCCTTCGCCCCGAGCGTCATCCCGTGGACGACCTTCCGGGCCCGGGCCTCGTCGACGACGACCTCGGGGAGATCGGCGAGGGCGTCCCGGAGCGAGACGAGGCGGCGGGCGAGCTCGTGGGCCCGGCCGGAGCCGGCGAGATCGAGCACCACCGCCAGCGGCACCGCCTGCTCGATCCCGAACAGCCCGTTGCGCGTGCGGCGCAGCGCGGTGAGGTGGCCGCCGACCCCGAGGGTCCGGCCGAGCTCGTGGGCGATGGTGCGGATGTACGTGCCCTTGGTGCAGCGCACGCGGATCGACGCCTCGGCCTTCTCGGCGTCGAAGCGGAGGAGCGCGATCTCGTGGACGCGGATCTTCCGCGGCTTGCGCTCGACCTCCTCGCCCCTCCGCGCCAGCTCGTAGAGCCGCTTCCCGGCGACCTTCGCCGCCGAGAACATCGGCGGCGTCTGCCACTGCTCGCCGGCGAACGAGGCGACCGCCCGCTCGACGTCGGGGATGCGCAGCGCCGAGGCGTCCCGGGTGGCGACGACCTTGCCCTGCGCGTCGTAGCTGTCCGTCTCCACCCCGAGGCGGACCACGCCCTCGTAGACCTTCTCGCCCTCGCCGACGAAGGCCGCGATCTTGGTGGCGTCGCCGAGGACCACCGGCAGGACGCCGGTCGCGAGCGGATCGAGGGTGCCGACGTGGCCCGCCTTGCGGCCGGTGCCGAGCGCCTTGAGCCGCCGCACCACGTCGAACGAGGTCGGCCCGCTCGGCTTGTCGACGACGAGGATCCCGTCCACGGTCGCTCTTACGGCGCGGTCGCGGGGAGCGCCGCCAGCGCGGCCTCGACGGCGGCGAGGACGCGGGCGCGGGCCGCGGCGAGGTCGCCCTCGACGGCGCAGCCGGCGGCGTTCTTGTGGCCGCCGCCGCCGTGGCGCGTGGCGATGGCGGCGACGTCGACCCGGCCGCGGCTCCGGAGCGAGACGCGCACGCCGGACTCCTGCTCGCGGAAGCAGAGCGCCACCTCGACGCCGGCGATCGAGCGCGGGTAGTTCACGAACCCGCCCTCGGTCTCCTCGTCGGTGCCTGCCGCCTCGCGCATGGCCCGGGTGACGTCCACCCAGGCGTAGCGCCCGCACGGCGAGAGCGTGAGCGACTCGAGCACGAGGCCGAGCAGCGCCAGCCGCTCCTTGCTCTGCGACTCGTAGATCCGGGAGCTGACCTCCCACGGGTCGACGCCCGACTCGACGAGGTCCGCGGCGAGCCGCAGGCACTCGGGGTTGGTGTTCGAGTAGCGGAAGGAGCCGGTGTCGGTGAGGAGCGAGCAGAGGATGCCGAGGCCGACCTCGCGGGTGAGCGGCCGGCCGGCGGCCTCGAGGATCCGCGCCACCATCACCCCGACCGCCGACGCGTCCGGGTCGACGTAGTTGACGTCGCCGAACGCGGGCGTGGTCGCGTGGTGGTCGACGTTGACGAGGATCCCGCGGCGCTCCGGCGGCGGGAAGTCGGGGCCGAGGCGGGTGGCGTCGCCGGCGTCGCAGGTCACCGAGACGTCGAACCGCTGGGTGATGCCGAGCTCGCGGACGACGCGGTCGGCGCCGGGGAGGAACCGGAACGCCGCCGGCACCGGATCGGGGTTGTAGACGACGACGTCCTTGCCCCACTCCCGGAGCGCCTGCGCGAGCGCGAGCGCGCTGCCGAGGGCGTCGCCGTCGGGGCCCCGGTGCATGGTGACGAGGCAGGTCCGCGCCTTGCCGAGCACGGCGACGATCCGCTGGAGCTCCGACGCCGAGGGCGCCTGGGTCGAGCTGCGGAGATTGCGGACCTGCATCGTGCCCCCCTCGACCCTAGCCTTCGACCGGCTCGTCGGCCCCGGCGTCGCGGGCGCGGTCCTGCTCCTTCACCTCGCGGAGCAGGCGCTCGATCCGATCCCCTCGCTCGATCGCCTCGTCGAAGACGAACTTCACCTCGGGCGTGAACCGGAGCTTCAGCTCCTTGCCGATCTGCTGCTTCACCCAGCCGGCGGAAGAAGCGAGGCCCTCCGCCACCGAGGCGCGCTCCTTCTCGTCGCCGTGGTGGGACCAGTAGACGGTCGCGTACTTCAGGTCGGGCGCGACCTTCACGCCGGTGAAGGTGAGGAACCCGGTGATGCGCGGGTCCTTGAAGCCGCGGGTCTGGATGCGCCCGAGGAGCTCCTGGATCAGCTGCCCGACGCGGGCTGGACGGTCTCGGCTCATGGGAAGCGGGCGAGCATGCACGAGGAGAGCCCTCGACAACAAGTCCCCCACGGCTCCCGTCGAAGGTTGCTAGCGACCGCGCCGGCGGCCGGGTGCCGGCGGGCCGTCGCTCCCGGCCTCGTACGGCGGCCCGCCGTCGAAGCCCTCCGCGGCCTCGAGCTCCTCCGCCGTCAGCCCCGACGCCAGCGCCTCCGCGTCGGCCTCGGCCTCCGCCAGGGTCCGCTCCGGCCCGAGGCCCATGCCGCCGCCGTACATGTCGGAGACCGAGTGAAGCTCGAGCTGGTGCGAGGCGATCAGGCACTCGGCGCCGCCCTCGTCCACCGAGGCGAGCACCTTGTCGAGCACCTCGTTGACGAACGCCCGGTCGTTCCCGACCGCCGCCACGCCCACCACCGCGGTCTGCCACAGGTCGTTGTCGCCGACCTCCGCCACCGAGACGTTGAACCGCGCCCGGATCCGGTCGACGACCTTCCGGAGCACGTGCCGCTTGCCCTTGAGCGAGCCGGCCGCGGGGATCTGGAGGGTGAAGCGGAGGATGCCGACGACCATGAGTAGCAGGCTCCAGGCTCCAGGCTGCAGGCTCCGGCAACCGGGCGGGCGAGAGTCCTCGAAAACGCGCCAGGCTCCAGCCGCACCGCCTTGGTGCCTGCTGGAGCCTGGAGTCTGGAGCCTGGCCGCTGCCTTACAGGCTCTGCCGGATCGTCTCGATCTCGTACGCCTCGATGACGTCACCCGGCTGCAGGTCGTTGAAGCCCTCGATGCCGATGCCGCACTCGAAGCCCGAGGCGACCTCCTTGACGTCGTCCTTGAAGCGCCGCAGGGAGCCGATCTTGCCCTGGTGGATGGCCTTCGAGGCGCGGAGGACGCGGACGATGGCGTTGCGGGCGATCTTGCCGTCGAGGACCGCGGAGCCGGCGATGGTGCCGAGCTTCGGCACGTTGAAGGTCTGGCGGACCTCCGCCTTGCCGATCTGGCGCTCCTTGGTGATGACGTCGAGCAGGCCCTCCATCGACGCCTTCACCGCGTCCACCGCCTCGTAGATGATGTCGAAGAGGTGGATGGTGACGCCGTAGCGGCCGGCGAGCTCGTTCACCTTGCTCTCGGGCTTGGTGTGGAAGCCCACCACCAGCGCGTTCGAGGCCTTGGCGAGGTTGACGTCGCTCTCGGTCACGGCGCCGACGCCCTTGTGGAGGATCGACACCTTCACCTTGGCGGTGGAGAGCTTCTCGAGCGCGGCGGCGACCGCCTCGACCGAGCCCTGCACGTCGGCCTTGAGGATGACCTTGAGGTCCTTCGCCTCGGGCTTCTTCGCCTTGGCGAAGATCTCCTCGATCGAGACCTTCGAGGTCTTCCCGGCCTCCTTCGCCTTCTCCTTGAGCTCGCGGTTCCGGGCGATCTCCTCCGCGGTCTTCACGTCCTTGACCACGTGGATCTCGTCGCCCGCCGAAGGCGCGCCGGACAGGCCGGTGATCTCGGCGCAGTAGCCCGGCTTGACCTCCTTCACCTGCTTGCCGCGCTCGTCCATGAGCGCGCGGACCTTGCCGTGGTGCGTGCCGGTGACGACCGCGTCGCCGACCTTGAGCGTGCCCTCCTGCACGAGCACGGTGGCGACCGGGCCGCGGCCCTTCTCCAGCTTCGCCTCGACGATGTGGCCCATCGCCGGCTTGTCCGGGTTCGCCTTGAGCTCGAGCACCTCGGACTGCAGCGCGATCGACTCGAGGAGCTGGTCGAGTCCCTGCTGGGTGCGGGCCGAGACGGGCAGCATCATCGTGTCGCCGCCCCACTCCTCGGGGACGAGCTGGTGCTCGGACAGCATCTGCTTGACGCGGTCCGGGTTCACGCCCTGCTTGTCGATCTTGTTGATCGCCACGATCACCGGCACCTCGGCCGCCTTGGCGTGGCTGATCGACTCGACCGTCTGCGGCATCACGCCGTCGTCCGCCGCCACCACCAGCACCGCGACGTCGGTCACCTGCGCGCCGCGGGCGCGCATGGCGGTGAACGCCTCGTGGCCCGGGGTGTCGAGGAAGGTGATCGGGCCCTTCGCGGTCTGCACCGAGTAGGCGCCGATGTGCTGGGTGATGCCGCCGGCCTCGCCCTCGGCCACGTTGGCCTTGCGGATGGCGTCGAGGAGCGAGGTCTTGCCGTGGTCGACGTGGCCCATGATGGTGACCACGGGCGGCCGCGGCTTGAGGTCCTCCGGCTTGTCCTCCGCCGTCTCGAGGAACTCCGACTCCTCGAAGGCGGCGTTCTCGATGGTGTAGCCGTGCTCGGTCGCGAGGAGCGTGGCGGTGTCGACGTCGAGCATCTGGTTGATCGACGCCGTCACGTTCAGCTTCATCAGCTTGCGGATGAGGTCCGTGGCCTTCACGCCCATGCGCTGCGACAGGTCGGAGACGGTGATGCCCGCCTCGACCTTGATCACGCGCTTCGACTCCTTCGGCGTGGTGACGACGGTCTTCAGGCCCTTCTTGGTGGCGCGCTTCTTCCGCGCGCGGGCGAGCGGGACGTGGGCGCGGCCCGACGCCAGGTCGATCATCTCCTGCTTCGAGAGCTCCTTGCCCGGGCCGGCGGTGCGGCCGCGCTTGGCGGTGCCCTTCTTGTCCTTGGTGACGTCGATGAACTCGCGGCCGCGGCCGAGCGAGTCCGGGACGACCTTGAACTCGCGGACCTGGCCGATGGCGCGCTGCCCCGGCGCCATCGGGATGTTCTTGAACGAGCTCGACGGCGGCGTGACGCGGCGGACCGGGATGAGCGGCCGGCTGATGACGACGGCCTGGGTCGCGGTCGGGCGCAGCGTGCGCGGATCCGGCGGCGGCGGC
>CAZDGH010000309.1:0-7309 GCA_964504805.1 uncultured Myxococcales bacterium
CGGGCATGGGGTTCACCGGCGCGGGCGGGGCCGCCGGCTTCGCCGGGACGGGCACCGGCGCGAGGCGCACCGGCGCGCCGTGGGCCGGCACCGCGGGCTTCGGCGGCGTCGCCGGCCGCAGCACCTCGGTCGCGGTCTCCGGCTCGCCGAGCGCCGACGCGAGCCGCTCCTCGAGGTCGCGCTCGGCCGCCGCCGGCGTCAGCGCCAGCCGCACGTTGCGCTTGCCGTCGAAGCCCTCCACCGAGACGCCGGCGGAGGAGCGGAGGCCGTGGGGATCGTCGCCGACGCCGATGGCGCCGCCGCACTTGGTGCAGGCGCGCTCGCCCGGCTCCCAGTCCATCGGCGCGTCGCACCACGGGCAGTGCACGTCCTCGGAGCTCGAGCGCCGCACCGCGAAGCGGTAGCGGAGCAGGCCGCCGCCGGCGAGGGCCACGTCGAGGTGGCCGAGGTCGGCCTTCGCCGGCACGTCGGCGGCGCGGACGGTGTCCTCGTGGTGGCAGTAGCCGCACTCGACGACGACCTTCACGCCGTCGTCGAGGAGGAGCGGCGCGCCGCAGTTGCAGCGCGCGATCGGCACCTTCTCCGAGGTCGGGTCCATCGCCTCGACCATGCGGTGCACGTCCTCCGCCGGCGGGTAGGCGCTGCCGGTGCCCGGCGTCAGGGTCTTGCGCCCGGTGATCTTCCCGGTGATGTCGAGCTGCAGCTCCTCGACCGAGTGGCAGGCGTGGCACGGCACCGCGAACGGCTTCTCCACCGTCTGGTGGTCCCACGGCGCGGTGCAGGCGGAGCAGGCGAGCTTCAGGGCAGACATCGTGACCTCACATCGGCTGGCCGGCCGGCGGACCGGGAAGGAGCGGCCTTCCGCCGCGGTGCTCGAAGACCTTGGTGCGCTTCGTGTCGCGGGCCTCGAGCTCGCCCGGAGGCGGGCTCGTGTCCTCGAGCCAGTGGACCTCGAAGGAGACGACGCGGTCCTGCGGTCGCCCCGTCCGCTCGTGGTGCTTCAGGATCCAGTCCTTGAAGGCGTCGCGGTACGGGGCGTTGCCCTTCTGGTGGATGCGGTTGGTGTAGTCGCAGAAGAACTGGTCCTGGCCCAGCCGCGGCGGGATGGTCTCCGGCGCCGGGCCGGTCCAGCCGCTGGCCGCGAAGTTGAACGGGTCGATCCGCCGGCCGTCGGCCGTCACCGCGTCGACGACGATCATGCCGTCGGTCGTCGGCGGGTTCGGCGCGAACATGCTCCAGCCCTGGAACATCCGCGGGTAGACGACGATCGGCTTGAGCAGCTCCGGCTGCTTCACCTTGAGCGCCTTCGGGATGGCGCGGTTCTCGACCAGGAGCTGCGAGGTCGTCGCCACCAGGAGCACCGCCACCGCCGCCTCGCGCAGGTACGAGAGCGGCCGCGGCCTCTCCGCCACAGCCGGCGCGGCCTCCGCCTTGCCGCCCTTCGACGGCGGCCGGAGCCCACAGGCCGCGAGGCCGAGCCACACCGAGACGTCGCGACGTCGCGCCGCGAAGCGCTCGTAGAACGCCCGCGCCGCCTGGGCGACGCCGGGGAGCCGGAGCGGCCACGACCACAGCGGACCCAGCGGCAGCGCGCGGAAGGCCTGGTGGAACGCGTCGGCGTGCGTCCAGGTGCGGCCCGTCGCCGGGTCGAAGGCGATCATCGTCTGCTCGGCGAGCTCCGGCGTCACGCCCTTCGGCAGCCTCGAGGCCTCGTAGCTCGGCACCAGCTCGAGGTTCCGGTGCGCGTCGAGGCGCACCAGCACGCGCGCGACCTGGAAGCAGACGCCGCACGCCGCGTCGAAGAACACCACGCGCTTGCGGTCGCCCCGGCCGAGCAGACCGCCGAGCTCGTCCCAGTCCTGCGCCGTGAGGAAGAGCGGGTAGAAGCAGATCATCGCCGAGCTGAAGAGCCCGACGTTCATCAAGAGCGCGATGCCGACGTGGAGCCCGACCAGCGAGACGATCGCGAGGCGCCTCGCCCAGACCGTGAAGACCGGCGCGAGCAGCAGGAAGGGCGCCGCGTACTCGACCACCAGGGTCGCCTCGGAGAAGAGCGGCGAGAGGAAGCCGGGGAGGTGCTCGCGGAGCCAGAGCCCGAGGGTGGTGACGATCCGGTCCTGGTGGAGCACGTAGTGGATCGCGCCGCCGTCGCGCCAGATCGAGCCGCTCTTGTGCACGGCGTTGAAGAAGTAGATGACCGCGACCTGCAGGAAGAGCGCGGTCACCGCCAGGGAGAGCACGGGCGCGGTGGGCTCCGGCAGGAGCTCGCGCTCCTCGAGCTCCTCCGGCGCCACCTCCTTGCGCGCCTTCAGGCTGGCGAGGAGGGCGTCGACCGAGAAGCGGCGCCCGAGCGGCAGGAACGCCGACCAGATGGTGAGGAGGTTGGTGACGACGTCGCCGCCGTTCTCAAGGATGATCCCGCGGCTGTGCAGGCTCACCACCGCCGGCACCGCCAGGAGCTGGAACACCTTCGTCTTCCACCCCACCAGGAGGCCGAGGAAGACGAGGCCGAAGGCGACGAAGAGGAGCGCGGCCTCGGCGGTGCCCGACGCCGCGAAGAGCGCCGAGAACTGCCAGCGCGCCATCGGCCGCCAGAGCAGCATGTGGTTCGGGAGGAGCCCCTCGTTCGTGTACCAGGTCGAGAGGCCCGGGACCCGCCGCAGCAGATCGACGAGGAGGAGCAGGCCGAGCCCGATCCGGAACAGCCCGAGGCTGCGAGGATCGGCCGCCGCGTAGACGTGGAGGAGGTGCCGGCCGACCCCCCCGCCGGCCTCGCGCTGCCCGGTCTTCTGGTGCTTCTCGGCCACGGTCCTCGGGTTCCTCCGCAGGAGCCGGGGGGACTGTAGCCCGAAAGCCGCTCAGCCGCTCGTGAGCGCGCGGCCGACCGCTTCGAGGACCAGGTCCAGGGAGTCGAACGGCTTGCCGAGGAGCTCGCGGGCACCGGCGGCGTGCGCCTCGGCGAGCTCCTCCGCTCCGACCGCGCCGCTGATCATCAGCGCAGGGAGGCCGGGGATCCGGTGCCGCAGCGTGCGGACCAGATCGGCGCCGCGGCCGTCGGGGAGGTTGCGGTCGACGAGGACGAGATCCGGCGCGCCCGACGCCGAGAGGCGCAGCGCGTCGGCGCCGGTCCGCGCCACGGCGACGCGGTGCCCGACGTGGGCGAGCACGGTCGCGAGGAGCTCGGCGACCGAAGGATCGTCGTCGACGATCAGGCAGTAGGCCAACGACTCTCCCGCCCCCGGAACGAATCCCGCACCCGCCGCTCGAAGTACCACGGCTATGCTGCGCCCGTCCATCGGAGGAACCGTGCGAAACGCCCTCTCCGCCGCAGCGCTCGCCCTCGCCGCGTGCGCTCCCGGCGCAGCCGATCCGGTCGTGCAGAAGGAGCACGAGGCGCAGCGCTACCGCGCCTCGTACGAGGCCGAGGCCGACGCCCGCGAGGCCTGCGGCGCCGAGCTCGCCGCGGCGATCGCCCGCGCCAGCGCCGCCGAGGCGAGCGTCGCGGCCCTGCGCGCGGAGCTCGAGGCGGCCCGCAAGCCGCCCGCGCCGCCCGCCGCCGTCTCGGCGCTCGAGGCCTCGCTTCCGAAGGACGCCGCCGAGCTCCGCGCCGCCCCGCCGGGCGCCGCGCTGGTCCTCCCGGGCGCCGTCGATCCGGCGAAGCCCTCCCTCGCCCCGTCGAAGGAGGCGCAGGAGGCCTGGAAGCGCGTGCGCGCCGCGGTGCAGCGCACCGGGCGCGCCGCGCGGCTCGCGATCGTCGTGGACTGATCGCGCTACTGCGTCTGGAACTCCACCGAGCGGTGGACCGTGCCGTTGCCGACGCCACCCACGTGGTAGAGGAAGGCGTTCAGCCGCACCGTCGTGAAGTAGGCCCGCTCGAGCGAGAGGTTCGCGCCGGGGTCGCTGTTGTCGCTCACGAAGTCCTCGAGCACCGGCAGCGGATCGGTGTTGCCCCACCACCGCGTCCGCCGCGACGCCGTCTGGGTCTGCGGCAGCGCGCCCGGCGCCGCGAGGTTGCGGGCGCCGCCGAAGTACCAGACGAAGTCCTGCTGATCGCCGGCGGTGTAGAGCAGCGCCTCGCCGCCCCAGACCTCGTTGTTGTTCACGTAGTTCGTCTGCAGCGTCCAGCCCGAGAGGTGGCCCTCCTCGTCGAGGACGCCGACCTCGAAGGAGCCCTCGAGCGCGCCGCCGTCGTTGCCGAACGTCACCACCAGGTAGGCCGGCTCGTCGGCCGGCGCCGGGGCGAAGGAGCCGAAGCGGCCGGGCGACTCGAGGATGATCTCGTCGCGGCCGTCGCAGTCCTCGTCGATGCCGTTGTTCGGGATCTCGGCGGCGCCGGGGTGGACGTTGGGATCGGTGTCGTCGCAGTCGTCGCCGCCGCAGCGGAGCGCCTGGTGGCCGTCGCCGTCCTCGTCGGGGTTCGGGCAGTCGCAGGGCAGGTCCGCGCCCGAGCAGTCCTGGTCGACGGCGTCGCCGCAGATCTCCTCGGCGCCGGGGAACACGGTGGGCTGCGCGTCGTCGCAGTCGTCGCCGCCGCAGTCGAGGCGGTCGTGGCCGTCGCCGTCGGCGTCGGGCTCGACCGCGCAGTCGCAGGCGAGATCGTCGCCGGAGCAGTCCTGGTCGACGGCGTCGCCGCAGAGCTCCACGGCGCCCGGGTGGACGGTCGGATCGGTGTCGTCGCAGTCGTCGCCGCCGCAGCCGAGGTTCTGGTGGCCGTCGGCGTCGAGGTCGGGGCAGGGCGGCTGCTTCGGCGGCGGCGCCGTCGGGATCTCGGCGCGGCCCTGGTTCGTCAGCACCGAGTGGTACGCGCGCGGCACCGTCAGCGGCTCGGCCTCGAGCTCGAACGGCCCGAGCGAGCCGACCTCGAGGATCTCCGCGCGCTCGGTGGAGTCGAGCGCCCTGAACGCGCCGCCCGCCGCGGACTCGCGGCCGCCGACGACGAAGACGTACGGCGTCCCGGAGACCGGATCGGTGGTGGTGTCGCGCACCACCACCGTCACCGCCTCGGCCCCTTCGCGCGGCACGACCAGGTCGCCGGCCGCCATGAACCGGGTGAGCGAGCCGGGCGGGAGCGGCGCGAGGCCCTCGGGCGCCGCGGGCTCCGCCGGCACGAGCGAGCCGTCGTCGAGGAAGCGGTTCTCCGCGACGGCGTCGGCGAGGAGCCGCGCGGCGCCGTCCTCGTCGCCGGCGGCGGTACGGAAGAGGCGGTAGGTGGCCCCGGGGATCGGATCCCAGCGCAGCTCGACCGCCTGGGTGCCGGCCGCGTCCACCGCGACCGCCACCGGGTAGCCGGCCTCGGTCTCGCCCTCGGGCAGCACCGCCGAGACGCGGTAGCGGTAGGTGCCGAGCGCGAGGGTGCCGCCCGCCGTCGCCGCGCCGCGGAGGCGGCCCGGCGCCGGGGCGTTGGCGCCGCGGCCGTCGTCGAGGAAGTCGGTGGCGGCGAGCTCGGCGACGAGCAGCCGCGTCGAGCCCGAGCGGCCGTCGGCGGCCAGCGAGCGGTAGACGTTGTAGGAGGCGGCCGGCGTGCCGTCGAGGCAGACGACCGGGCTCCAGCGGAGCCGCAGCGTGCCGCCGACGTTGGTGCCGAGGGCCTCCCGCGACGGGAGCGTCTCGCCCTCCGGGCAGATCGCCGACACCTGGTAGTACCAGGCGCCGATGGCGAGGCCGCTCGCGCCCTCGACGATCGGGTTCGAGATGGACGGCTGGGTGTCGACGCCGAGCACCTTGGCGCGCTCGACCGTGGCGAGCGCGGCGGTGTCGCCGGAGAGCGGATCCTCCGAGGCGCCGCCGATCAGGTAGAGCCAGGAGCCGAAGCGCACCACGGTGAGGCCGGCCCGCGGCTCGAGGAGGCGGTTCTCCTCGTGGGTGCCGTTCGCCCACTGCAGGCCGCGGCTGAACGCGCCCGGCGGGCCGAAGAGCGAGACCGGCGCGAGCTCGTAGCTGCTCGAGGGCGTGCGCGTCCCGTCCGGCGCGACCTCGACGCCGCCGGCGACGAGCACGTAGCCGTTGCCGAAGTCGTCGAACAGGTTGGTGCCGCCGTGGTGCTCGCGGGCGACGGTGAGCACGTCGTCGACGACCGTGGTCGGCCCGAGCTTGCCGACGGCGCTCGAGGTGGCCTGGTACGAGAAGAAGGTGTCGAACTGGCCGTCGGGGTTGGTGATCCGGAGCGGGTAGAAGCCGTTCCCGAGCGTGCCCGCCGGGATCAGCACCGTGAGCTCGGTGTCGGAGACGAAGGTCGTCGCCGACGAGAAGACCGGTGCCGCGCCGGCGGCGTCGAGGAAGTCGGCGGTGGCGCCGTCGACGAACGCGCGGCCGATCACGGTGACGGTGGTGTCCGCCGCCGAGGCGTTCCGGGGCGGGTCGAGGTTGTAGATCGCCGGCGCCGGATCCGGGCGGACGGTGAAGACGCCGCGGGTGCCGTCCGGCAGCGACCAGAACGCCGACTGCTGGTCCGGGTTCTCGACCCGCACGTGGTACTCGCCCACGGGCATCGAGAGCGTCTCGCTCGGCGCCACGGCGTTCACGGTGGTGGCGTCGACGAACGAGGTCTGGATCGAGCCGAACTGCACGGCGGGATCGGTGACGCTCACGAAGGTGACGCCCGGCGTGGACAGGAAGCCGGTGCCCCGGATCGCGACCGCCTCGTCCGAGAGGATCCCGTCGGCGGGATCGCCGTGCCACGCGAACGGCGGGGAGACGTCCTCGACCGTCGGCGGCGGGAAGATGGTGACGCTGTAGCCGCCCTCGAGCGTGTCGGTGGCGCCGCCGGCGGTGGTGACGATCACGTCGTAGACGCCCTGGCGGCGCGCCGGATCGGCGGGGATGACGCCGGTGAGGCTGGTGCCGTCTCCGGCCGCACCCTGCACGGTGCCGTCGAAGGTGACCGCCGGGTCGTCGATGTTGCGGAACGAGATGGTGCTGGTCGCGTCGCCGAGGCCCGTGCCGGTCGCGGTGAACGCGATCTCCGCGCCCCGGAAGCCGGCGGGCGGATCGAAGGCGGTGAGCGCCGTCGGGACCTCGCACGCGTCGCCGACGCCGTCGCCGTCCGCGTCCGCCTGGTCGTCGTTCGCCGCCGCCGGGCAGTTGTCGCAGGCGTCGCCGTGCGCGTCGCCGTCGGCGTTCGCCTGGTCGGCGTTCGACACCGCGTCGCAGTTGTCGGTGTCGTTCGGGACGCCGTCGCCGTCGGGATCGCCCTGGGCCTCGCAGGCGTCGCCCTCGCCGTCGCCGTCCGCGTCCGCCTGGTCGTCGTTCGCCGTGGCCGGGCAGTTGTCGCAGGCGTCGCCGTGCGCGTCGGCGTCGGCGTTCGCCTGGT
>CAZDGH010000310.1:0-7299 GCA_964504805.1 uncultured Myxococcales bacterium
GCCGCTGCCGCCGTCGCCGCCTTGCCCGCCGCCCTCGCCGCCCTGGCCGCCGCCTTCGCCGCCGGTGCCACCGTCGCCGCCCGCGCCGCCGCCGCTGCCGCCGCCACCATCCGGGGTCGCGCCACCGTCGGTGGCGGTCCCGGACTCGTCATCACAACCCGCCATGGCCACCGCGAGGATCGCGGCGGCGGCGAGCGCCAGGAAACGATTCATTTCGGAGTTCCTCCCGGGCGCAAGGTACCAAAAAGCGACACGGCGTCACACCCGGGGGTCGGGTGGACGGACGTGTCGCTGCAAGGATGTTCGGGGCCGACTACGGGCGGGGCGCCATCAGCACGAGGAGCCGGGCGTTCTCGCCGCTCGCGTTCTCGACGCCGTGCGGGACGCCGGCCGGCGCGAACACCGCCACGCCCTCGCCGTGGTCCGCGACCTCTTCGCCCACGGTGAACCTGCAGCGCCCTTCGATCACCAGGTAGACCTTGTCTGAGCCGGCGTGGGCGTGGACCTTCTGCGCCTGCCCCGGCGCGAGCGCGTAGACGTCGAGGAAGAACCGCTCGGTCTCGAAGAGGTTGTGCTTCGCGAGCTTCTCCGCGGAGAAGCCGGACGCGTCGGCGAGGCGCTTGGTCAGCATGCGCGGAATCTAGCTCAGAAGCTGACCACGACGGCGCCGGTGACGAGCAGGTCGTGGGGCTCCAGGGCCGGGTCCGCGGGCAGCGCGTCGTACTTGTGCGTGGCGGCGAGCTTCACCGACAGCCCTTCCACGAACGCCGCGGCGACGTAGGCGGTCTCCTGGGTGACGAGGTTGTCGGTCTCGACGAAGTCCTGGATGACCTCGGCCTCGAGCCCGACCTCGCTGCCCTTCTCGAACGCGTGCACGTAGGCGGCCGCGCCGCGGACGGCGGCGATGGTGACGTCGGGGCCCGCCGCGGTGCCGGCGGGCGCGTTCGGCGCGACCGCGTGCTGCTCGCTCGCGCCGTAGCCGCCGAGCTCGACCGAGAGCCGGTCGGTGAGCAGGTCCTCGCGGGCGGCGTCGTGCACGTCGAGGACGAGGTACGAGACGCCGGCCTGCCCCGAGATCCGCCGCGCGATGCCGGCGAAGACGTCGCTCTCCACCGCGGCGCCGCCGAACACCGCCAGCCGCTTGCCGAGGAACCGGTCCACCCGCTCGGAGAGCAGCCAGCTCCGCGCGGTCATCTCGGCGCTCGCCTCCTCGTAGAGCGCCTTGCCGCGGCTCGTGGAGACCCACCTCTCCACCGGGACCCAGACGACCCTGGCGTCGCCGTGGAGGTGGAGCGTCTCGGTGTTGCCGCGGGCGAGCGACGTGCCCACCTCGGCGGTGACCTTCACCGCCGCGTCGGCGCCGGGCGTGCCCTCGATCTTCGCCCGGGCCTTCTCGGCGATCGGATCGGTGGGCGGCGCGGGGACGGCGGCGAGCAGGAGCGGGACGAGGAGCGCGTGCATGGGTCGGGTCCTGTGCGGCCGCGAGGCCGTCGGGGGGAGCCCGCGGGGTACCATGTCGCGCGGAGGCGATGGTGGAGCTCGAGCTTTCGGTCCGTGACGAGCGGGGCGCCCGCGTCGCCGGCGCGCTGTCTCTGCTCGGCGACGTGGCGCTCCTCGGCTTCGGGGCCCGGGCGCTCGCGGCCGGGGAGCCGTCCGCGCCGTTCCTCCTCGCCTTCGGCGCCGCCGGCTCGCTGTTCGGGCTCTCGCTGCTCCTCCTGCGGCGGCGGGTGCGGCTCGGCCCGGACGGCGTCGAGGAGCGGCTCCTCGCGGGCGTCCCGCTCCGCACCCGCCACGTCGCTCGCGCCACGCTCGAGGCGGTGACGCTCGAGCGGGTGACGCGCCACGGGAAGCACGGCACCTACCACGTGTTCGAAGCGCGGGCGGTCGGCACCGGCCGCCCCGCGCTCCTCCGCGCCACCACCGACGAGGCCGCCGCGCTCGAGGACGCCCGCCGCGCCGCGGGCGCCCTCGGCCTGCCGCTCCGCGACCTCCGGCCGACGCCGGAGCAGCTCGCCGCGTGGAAGGAGCCCTCGTCCCGGGTGGGGCTGATGATCCTGGCCGGCGTGGTGCTGTTCGTGGTGCTCGCGGTGGCGGCGCTGGCAGTGTGGGGCTGACGCTCAGTAGGCCACGCCCTCGAAGCAGAGCGCGTTCGAGTCGTTCCCGGCCTCGTCCTCGATCTGCACCGCGCCCGAGACGTCCTGGAACACCTCGTCGAAGCAGAGCGAGAAGCGGTACGTGGATGCGGTCGAGTGAATGAGAGAGAAGGTCGGATGCTGGCCTCCCTCCTGGTCGATCCAGAAGGTGTGCCGGTACGTGCCAGCCGTGTCGTCGGTGGAGACGTCGCCCTCGACGTCGAAGTACGAGAACTCCCACGCGCACACGTTGCCATTGTTGGTGCAGTTCGCCGGATCCTTGTAGCAGGGGTCGCTCGGATCGTGCCGGACCGTGCCGACGTCCATCATCGACGGGTGCATGTCGGTCTGCATCGCGCCCCAGATCACCGGCCCTCCGGCGAGCCGAGGCGGCGCGATCGCGGCGCGGTCGCAGTCGTTGCCGGGCCCGCCCGGCAGCCGGCTCACGCAGGCGCCTCCCTCGCAGCTGCCGCCGCTCGCGAGGCACGCCGCCGGGTCGCATGTCCCGCCGCCGCCGCCCGCACCGCCGCCGCCCGTCCCGCCGCCACCGTCCATCACGCCGTCGAAGCCCGCGAGCTGCCCGACCTCGTCGATCACCTGTCCGGGCAAGCCCTCGTCCGCGGCACAGACGAGGAACTCGTCGGTCGCGTACGGCACCGGCAGCTCCCCCTCGCACCGGAAGCCCGTCTCGGTGATGCCGCGCTCGTACACGCAGTACCGCGCGCCGTCGTGGACGATCTCCTCGCCGCCCGCGGCGCACCCCTCTGCCGGCGGCTCCTGCGTCGGGTACTCGGTGCAGGCCAGCGCCAAGGCGAGCGCGGGGAGCGCTCCGTGGATCCGCTTCATGACGTCTCCTCCCGGCCGGCCGCGCGGGCCAGCTCTCTCTCGATGAGCTCCTTCGGTGCGAACAGGAACGAGGCCTCGACGGTCGCGGCGCCCGCGTCGTCCTTCGCGTCCTCCTCGAGGGCGCGGAGCGCGGGGAAGATCGTCTCCTCGTAGAGCTTCGCGATCGCGCCGAGCGCGTCGCGGCGCACGCGGAAGGCGAGCGTTCGCGCGAGCGCGGGCGCCTCGGGCCGGAAGAATCGCGCGAACACCGCGTTCCCGACCGAGCCGAGCATCGTGTTCAGGCCGTCGATGCGCGCGAGCCACCGATCGGAGACGAGGCGCGCCTCGCCGCGCACGACCTCGTACGTCGGGGTGCGGCCCTCGAGCGCGCGGACGCGGCCCTGGGCGACGAGAGCGCGCAGCGCCGCCGAGACCTCGGCCGGCTCGTCGCCGGGGAGCGCCTGGCGGATCCGCGCCTCGCTGAGCGGGCCCGCCCAGAGCACGAACTCGACGCGCCGGGGCAGCGCCTCCTCGCGCTCGGCGTCGGTGAAGCCCTGCTTGAGCCGCGCGGAGAGCTGCGCTGCCTTTCGCAGGCTGACCCCGAGCGCGTCGGCGGTCTCCTGCAGCGTGCGGCCGCTGCGGCGGACCTCGTGGAAGTACGCCATCTGCACGAGGTCCTCGACCTCGCGCACCGGCACGCCGTGGGCGAACGCGAGCCGGACGGCGGGCCCGAGCAGCGCGTAGGCCACGCGCCGCGCGAGCTCCGCCGCCGGGATGTCCGCCGTCGCGTGCACGAACGACAGCGTGCCAGGAAGTGCATAAATATGCAATCACTGAGCACGCTGCCGGAATTCCTACGCTACGCCGGGCACTCGCACGGGTGATCGCACGTCAGCGTCGGGTCGAGCGGCGAGCTGCCGCAGGCGGCCTCCTCGCCGTCGGAGTCGCCGTCGCCGTCGGTGTCGGCGGCGGCGGGATCGGTGCCGCGGTCGACCTCGTCGCCGTCGGGCACGCCGTCGCCGTCCGAGTCGGGATCGACCGGGTCGCAGCCGTGGCCGGTCTCGTCGCCGTCGGAGACGCCGTCGCCGTCGGTGTCGGGATCGACCGGATCGGTGCCGCCGCCGACCTCGTCGCCGTCGGAGAGGCCGTCGTCGTCGGTGTCGGCGTCGGTCGGGTCGCAGCCGTGGGACACCTCGCCGCCGTCGGAGACGCCGTCGTCGTCGCTGTCCGGATCCTGCGGATCGGTGCCGCGGCTCTCCTCGCCCGCGTCGGACAGCCCGTCGCGATCGGTGTCCGTCGCGCCGCCGCCGCCGCCGGGGCGCGAGGCGCCGTCGGCGGGATCGGTGCCGGCGTCGAGCTCCTCGAGGTTGTCGTAGCCGTCGCCGTCCGGATCCTCGGCGCCGTCGGGGATGCCGTCGCCGTCGGTGTCGTCGTCGTCGGGGCTGGTGTTGCAGTCGCGCTCGAGGCCGTTCGGGATGCCGTCGCCGTCGCGATCGCCGCTCCCGCCCACGTCCCGGCCGCCGCCGTCGGTCCCGTCGGGGTCCGGCTCCGGGCACTCGCAGCTGTGCCGGCACTCCCAGTCGTCTTCGTGGCAGAGCTCCTCGCACGCGCAGTCGACGTGCTGCTCGTAGATGCACCCGCTCGCCACCGCCGCCGCCGAGAGAAGCACCGCGAGACCCGTGATCCGCATCGCACACCCTCCGTACCGGCGGCGAAGCCCGCCGTCCCTTCCTCGAACACCGGGCGGGCGCGCAGGTGTCACCGGGACCGGATCCGGCAAGTCTCTTCGCGGGGTTCCCGGGCCGGCGGCCCCCGGGTAGCGTGCCGCGCCGCGCCGGTGACACGCCGGCGGGCGGCCGGTGTTCTTCGAGAGGGAGGCGAAGCTGCTCGACATCGACGCCCTGTACCGGTCGTACGGCCCGCTGGTGCTCCGGCGGTGCCGTCGTCTGCTCCGGGACGAGGAGAAGGCGGTGGACGCGATGCACGACGTGTTCGTCCAGCTCTTGCGCCACGAGGCGCGGCTCGAGGCGACGGCGCCGTCGTCGCTCCTGCTCCAGATCGCGACGCGGGTCTGCCTCAACCGCCTGCGCACCGAGCGGCGGCGCCCCGAGGATCCCGAGGAGGAGCTGCTCCTCTCGATCGCGGCGTCGGCGCCCGACGACGAGGACCGCACCCTCGCCGCGCGGATGCTGGACCGGATCTTCGGCCGCGAGCCGGCGTCGACGCGGCTCATCGCGGTGCTCCACCTCGTGGACGGGCTCACGCTCGAGGAGACGGCGGCCGAGGTCGGCCTCTCCGTCTCGGGCGTGCGGAAGCGGCTCCGGACCCTGCGGGCGAAGCTCGAGGGCACCGGCCTCGTGGCGGCGGGAGGCTAGACGATGGCGGATCGGATCCCGGACTGGCTCCTCGAGCGCCTCGCCAAGGGCGAGCTCCCGGCGGAGCAGGCGGCGTCGCTCCGGGCGCGGCTCGAGGCGGCGGGCGAGACCTCGCGGCTCGACGCGCTCCGCGACTCGGACCGTGCGCTGCTCGAGGCGCACCCGCCGGGACCGGCGCTGGCGGAGATCCGCCGCCGCGCCGCGGCCGCCGCGCCGCCGGCCCGCGAGAAGCGCCTGTTCCCGAAGCTGCTGGTGGCGATCCCGGCGGCGGCGGCGATCGCGGCGGTGGCGCTGCTCGCGGTGCCGCAGGGCCCGGGCACGGAGTCGCCGTTCGAGGACGGCGTCCGCGAGAAGGGCCTCGCCCCGCACCTGGCGATGTACCGGAAGAGCGGCGAGCAGGTGGCGCGGCTCGAGGACGGCGCCGCCGCCCGCGAGGGCGACGTGCTCCAGCTCGCGTACGTGGCGGCGGGCCACGCGTACGGCGCGGTCGTCTCCGTCGACGGCCGCGGGGCGGTGACGCTGCACTTGCCCGAGCGGGCCGGGCCGGCGGCGCGGCTCTCGCCCTCGGGCGAGGTCACCCTCGGCCAGGCCTACGAGCTCGACGACGCGCCGGAATACGAGCGCTTCTTCCTCGTCTCCTCGCCTCGGCCGTTCGCCGCCGCCGACGTGGTGGCGGCGGCCGAGGCGCTGGCGCGCGACCCGGTCGCCGCCCGCGCCGCGCCGCTCTCGCTGCCCGACGGCCTCGCGCAGGCCTCGGTGACCGTGGAGAAGGTCTCGCCATGATCCGGACCCTCGCCGTGCTGGCCGCGCTCGTCCCGACCGTGGCCCTCGCCGGCGAGGGGCCCGCGCCGATCCGCCGCTTCGCGCTCCTCGCCGGCGCCAACGACGGCGGCCCCGGCCGGGTGAAGCTGCGCTACGCGGTCGCCGACGCGGAGGAGCTCGGGCGGGTGCTCGAGGAGCTCGGCGGCGTCGAGCCCGCAGACCGCGTGCTGCTCGCCGAGCCCGGCCGCGACGAGCTGCTCGCCGCCCTCGGCGCGCTCGCGTCGCGGATGGAGGAAGCGAAGCACCAGGGCCGCGTGGAGCTCGTCGTCTACTACTCGGGCCACTCCGACGAGGACGGGCTGCTGCTCGCCGGCGCGCGGCTCCCCTATCCCGAGCTGCGCCAGGCCATCGACCGGATGCCCGCCGACGTGCGCATCGCGGTGCTCGACTCGTGCGCCTCCGGCGCGCTCACGCGCGGCAAGGGCGGCAAGTGGCGCCCGCCGTTCGTGGTCGACGCCTCCGCCGAGGTGCGCGGCCACGCCTTCCTCACCAGCTCCAGCGCCGACGAGGTGGCGCAGGAGTCCGATCGCGTCGGCGGCTCGTTCTTCACCCACTACTTGATCAGCGGGCTGCGCGGCGCCGCCGACGTCACCCGCGACGGGCGGGTGACGCTCCACGAGGCGTACCACTTCGCCTTCGACGAGACGCTCTCGCGCACCGAGAAGAGCAAGAGCGGCCCGCAGCACCCGGGCTTCGACATCCAGCTCGTCGGCTCGGGCGACCTGGTGATGACCGACCTGCGCGCCACCACCGCTGCGCTCGCGATCGAGCCCGCGCTCGAGGGCCGGCTGTACGTGCGCAGCGCGGCCGGGCGCCTGGCGGCGGAGCTGCGCAAGACGGCCGGGCAGGAGGTGGAGCTCGGGCTCCCCGCCGGCGCGTACACGGTGCTCCTCGACGACGGCGCGAGCCGCCGCGAGGGACGGGTCGTCCTCGCCCACGGCGAGAAGGCGACGCTCGCCGCCGCCTCGCTCGCGACGGTGGGCGCGCTCGAGCCCACCGCCTCGCGCGGGGGCGCGCCGGCGTTCGAGGACGAGGACGAGGACGGGAACCTCCGCCTCGCGCTCCTCGGCGAGGAGGATTCCGCCGGCTCTCCGCCGCGGATGTCGCTCGGCGTGCTCTCGGCGAGCGACCGCCGCGTCGACGGC
>CAZDGH010000311.1:0-7271 GCA_964504805.1 uncultured Myxococcales bacterium
GGGAGCGGCGGCGCGGGGCGCGGGCCGCGGCGGGGGCGGCTCCTCGTAGCCCTCGTCCTCCGGCGGCGCCTCGGGCTCGGGCGCCTCGTCGTCACCGCCGCCGGTGCCCTCGTCGCCGTAGTCCTCCTCGGGCGGCGGTCGCGCCGGGGCGCGGGCGGGCGCGCCGCTCTCGGCCTCCACCGAGATGACGAAGTCGCCGACGTACACCTTGTCCGACGGACGGATCACCTGCGGCCCGGCGATCTTCTTGCCGTTCACGTAGGTGCCGTTCGTGGACTTCAGGTCGACGATGATGAACTTCCCGTCCTTGACGACGATGCGGGAGTGCCGCTTCGAGACGTTGCCCTTGGGCAGGACGATGTCGTTCCCGTCCACGCGGCCGATCGTGATCTCGTTCTTGTCGAAGTCGAGCCGCTTGGACGGCCCGCCCTTCTCCGCAAGCGTCAAAGAGAATCCCATCGTTCCTTCCTGGCGGCGCCGCGCCTCCCGTCCGGGGACGGGAGACGGCGCGCCTCGTCTGCGAGACCGCTAGTCGAAGATGCCGAAGGAGACCTCTTCCTTCGCCGCCTTGTAGCGATCCTTGATGTCCGCGATCATCTTCCGGATCCGCTCGGTGTCCGGGTTGACGATGCGCGGGGTCACGAAGATGACGAGCTCGCGCTTCGACTCGTCGAACGCGCGCTGCTTGAAGAGCTCGCCGATGATCGGGATGTGACCGAGGCCGGGGAACTTCGCGACGCTCTTCTGCTCGTCGTGCGCGAAGACGCCGGACAAGACGATCACCTCGCCGTGGCGGACGGTGACGTTCGTCTTCACCGAGCGCTTCCGGAAGCCCGGCACCGAGGTGTTCGGGCCGACGGCGACGGCGACCGAGCGGTCGAGCTCCGAGACCTCGGCCTCGATCTCGGTCTGGATGTTGCCGTTGCGGTCGGCGGTCGGCTTGATCTTGAGGATCACGCCGTACGGCTTGAACTCCACCGAGATCGCCATGGCGGTGACGAGCGGGATCGGCACCTCGCCGCCGGCCATGAAGTCGGCCTTCTCGCCGGAGGCGCAGACCAGCTTCGGCTGGGCGAGGAGCCGGCCGTAGCCGTCGTCCATGGCGAAGCGGAACGACCAGTTGCCGCCGCCCTCGAGGCCGTAGGCGTAGCCGCCCTGGGTGAAGATGTCGTCGCGGGGCTCGACCGGGAAGAAGGCCGGGAGCGGGCCCTCGACGCCGGCCTCGAACCGGGTGTTGCCGGAGAGGTCGAGCGGCCAGCGGATGCCGGCGACGTCCTGGCCGGCGCGCCGGATCTCCACGAACTGCACCTCGGTCAGCACCATGCGCTTGATGCCGACCACGAGGAGGTTCTCGACCTTCTCGCCGATGGCCTTGGTGATGAGCTCGGCCTTCTGGAGGTCCTGCGGCGACTCGACCGAGCCCTCGAGGAAGATCGTCGAGCCGACCACGTTGGCCGAGATGTTCTTGAGGCCGGCCTTGGCGAAGGCGGCGTTCAGGTTGTTGGCGACGATCTTCTTCGCGCCCGGCGAGATCTTCACGAACGACTTCACGTTCGGGTAGAGCTCGACGATCTGCTCGACGCGCCGGTAGTCGTCGGCGGTGAAGGCCTCGCCGTCGAGGAAGATGCGGTCGCCGACGGTGCGGATGGTGATGCCTTCCCGCTCGCCGAGGAGCTTCTTCACCTCGCTGATCACCTCGCCCGGGTCCTGCTTGCGGACGACGATCAGGTAGCTGTCGCGCTTGCCGTTGGCGCGCCACACGAGGAGCGTGGTGCGCCCCTCGGAGCCGCCGATGACGAGCACCTGGTTCGAGCCGAGCGGCTTCACGTCGGCCACGCCCGGATCGCCGACGGCGATCCGGCTGATGCCGCCCGGTACCTGGATGACCCGCTGGGTGCCGACGCCGAGAGACACCGTCTCCTCGGCGGCGAACGCCGTCGCGGGCACGAGCGCGACGGCCACTGCCATCGCGGTGCACAGTCCCAACCTCATGCGCTGGATCTCCCCTGGGATCACTGGGATCCCGCCCCGATCCACGGCTGCCACAAGACCGCCCAGACCGTACCCGCGGCGATCGCCACGCCGTACGGCACGTACTGCCGCTGCCCCTTGGGAACCTCCCGCCGGGTCAGCCGCAGCGCCCTCAGGATCATCGTCCCCGTGTTGCGGGCGGTCTGGACGAGCGAGCCCGACCAGATGGTCGCGAGGATCGCCTGCAGCCCCCCCGCGAGCACGATGAAAACGACCGCGGCGAGGATCAGCGGGAACCCGAGGGCCCCTCCGATCGCCGCCACCAGCTTGACGTCCCCCATCCCCATCCCGCCCGTCCACGCGAACCCCAGGAAGATCAGGAACCCGACCAGCGCGCCCACCAGCCCCTGCGCCATCCCGAACGGCCCGTCCCACCCGCCGAGCAGGAGCCGCGACAGCAGCGCGGCGCCGAGCGTCGGGAGCGTCACCACGTCGTAGATCTTCCGCGCGCGGAGATCCGTCACCAGCGAGATCGCCAGCGCGACGAGGAGGAGCCCGTACAGGACGTAGGGTGCGGTGCCCGGGCTCATGGTCTGTCTCGGGTCACCGGATGACGCACTTAATCTTCTCCGAGCACACGTAGTACTCGTCGCCGTCCTCGATCTTCCTCCGCTTGATCCGCTGCTTGTTGAACCAGGTGCCGTTCGAGGAGCCGAGGTCCTCGACGAAGTAGTCGGTGCCCTCGCGGACGATCACCGCGTGCTCGCGGGAGACCTTCCCCGAGTTGATGATGAAGTCGCAGTGCTTGCCGCGGCCGATGAGGAACTTGTCCTTCACCACCTTGTCGAGCTCGCCGTCCTCGGCCATGAGGTAGAGCGACTTCTCGCCGGTGGGCCGGCCCTCCTTGTCCATCACCGCGGTGTCGGGGTTCTTCGCGGCGGCGGGCGGCGGGGGCGGCGCCGCCGGCATCGGCGGGTCGAGCTTCGCCTCGGCGGCGCGCTTCTCGCTCTTGCCCTTGATGAGCCGCTCGAGCTCCGCGGCGGTCTCGAGGACGCGCTCGGCGACCTCGCGGCGCGCCGGGTCCTCGTCGAGCTTGTTGGCGCCCCCGCCGTAGAGCTGCGGCGGCGGCTCGGGAGGCTTGGCGCGCTTCAGGTTCGAGTCGGAGGGGCTCGACGCCCGGGGCGCCACCGGCGCGACGGCGGGAGGCGCGGCGGGACGCGGGGCGGGACGCTCCTCGGCCTCGCGGGTCGGCGCCCGGGCCGCGGCGATCGCCGGCTTCGGCGCGGGGGCCGCGGCGGGCCCCGGGGTCCGATCGGCGGGGCCGGGGGTGCGATCGGCGAGAGCCGGCCCGGCGAGCGCCGCCGGCGCGGGGACCTCGGCGAACGGCGCGGCGGCCCCGAGCTGGCCCGGCGTCAGGTACCCGTTGAGCCGGGCGAACATGAAGATCGCCTGGTTCACGAGGGCGTCGCGGTCCGCGCCCATCTCGCGCGCCATCGTCTCGAGCGACTCCCAGAGGTGATCCGGGATCGCGATCTTTCGGACGGGCCTTCCGCCTTCGCTCATGATCGGTCGCGCCGGATGGGTCGCCCCAGGCGGCCATCCCTCGAGAGGGTTTGGGTTCAAAAGTGGCCGCACGATACCAGACCCCCGCTCCGTTCAACAACGACGGAAGCGCGGAATGGCCAGGGGGTCCGCGGCCCTACGTCGCGACCTAGAAGTACTGGAAGATGTCGGCCGCGTTCGGGAGCTCGGGATCGAGCTCGACCATGGTGTCCGCGCCGCTGTAGGTCACGAACACCTGGTAGCGCGGGGCGACGAGGGCGGCGGCGACGTCGGTGAGGCGGGCCACGATCGCGCTCGGGAGCTGGGCGAACGAGCCGGGGTACGAGGCGTACAGGGTGAGGCCGTCGCTGGTGCCGAACGAGTAGGAGGCGCCGCGCTCCAGGACGCCCTCGACGGCGGCCCGGGGCGTGAAGGCGAACAGGAGCTGGTCGCCGCCGTACACCAGCGCGCGTCCGTCCCCTCCGCCGTCCGGGCCGGCGAGGCGCCCGGCGAAGCCGCTCGCGGTGCCGAAGAGCACCCACGGCCGGTCGGCGGGCGGGAGGACGGCCAGGGGGTTCTCGGGCTCGAGGCACGGCTCCGGCTGCGGCGCGTCGGCGACCGTGATCGACCGGCCGTCGCCGGCGACGGCGACGATCTCGTAGCCGGGGCAGTCGACGCCCTCGGCCAGCGGGACGAGGCGGTCTCCGCCGAGACCGCCGCCGGCGGCGAGGACCTCGATCGGCGCCTGGAAGCTCCGCTCGTCGGACGAGGGGAGCGCGAGGACGCCCTCCCCTGCCGCGAAGGCGACGCCGCCGAGGACGCCGACCTGCTCGAGGCCGGGGAGCGGCGTCTCGTAGCCGGCGTACCAGGTCTCGTCGCGGGGCGCCGCGCCCTCCGGGACGTCCACGGTGGGCACGGCCTCGGCCGCGTCGGTCGCGGTGGTGTCGAGCCGGACGACCTCGCCGGCGGACGGCCCCGACGCCTCGGCGTCGACGAGCGAGGTGCCGTCGGTCGGCCCGCGATCCGCGGGCGAGGGGCCGACGAGCGGCGTGCCGAAGCCGCCGTCCAGGTAGTAGATGCCGCCGTCCGACGAGGTGACCAGCAGGAGCGAGCCGACGCGGCCGGTGCCGGTGTCCGTCGCCGGGTCGTAGCCGCCCGGCGGCACCAGGGGCCCCGCGAGGGCGAGCGCGTCGAGGGCCGCGCCCGGGAGGTCGTAGATCGCCGGACCGCCGAAGTACGGATCCTCCGCGTAGGTGCCGCTCGGCAGGTCGATGGCGACCACGTCGGCGCAGGACGCCTCGCCCGCGCAGGCGGCGCCGTCGAGGACGGCGAAGAGCCGGCCGGAGCGCAGCGCGCAGGGATCGGCGGCGAGCGCGCGGTCGACGTCGGCAGAGCCCGGTGCCGGCGCGAAGGCGAGGCTGCGCACCGGCGCGGCGCGCTCCCCGACGACGCCGGTCGGCGAGACGGTCGGGACGCGGACGGTGATCGGGGCGAGCGGCGACGGGCCGAGCTCGAACGAGCCGTCGGGCTCGATCCGCAGGGTGGCGAAGCGCACGTGCGGCTCGGCGCCGGAGGCCGGGTCGTCCCGGATGTCGGCGACGGCGACGGTGCGGCAGTCGGCGAGCGGGCGCCCCGCGCCGTCGACGAGGCCGGCGGCGCCGCGGCCCGGCGGGTCGAGGGCGAGGGCCACCGGGTAACCGTCGAGCGGGAGCCGCGCGGCGATCGACGGGCTCGAGAGGACGCCCTGCTCGTCCGGGTGCGGCGGCAGCACCGCCACGAGCTCGCCGCCGTCGCCGGCGATCCCGGCGACGAGCGCGAGGTCCTCGAGCCCGGGCGCGAGCGGGTGGGCCGCGCGCACGGCGGCGAGCGCCGTCGGCGTCGACGAGAGCGGCTGCGTCACCGGGAAGCCGTCGGCGCCGTCGATCCCGAGCGGGCCGATCGCGCCCTCGGGGAGCGAGGCGTCGACGAAGCCGACCTCGGCGCCGATGCCGGAGAGGACGAAGACGTACCGCGCGCCGGCGCCGAGCGCGGTCGGGCGCGGCACGGTCGGCACCGAGAGCGGGAACAGCACCGCGGGCGCCCGGAGGAACTGCCGCGCCTCGGCGTCGAAGACGCGGAGCTCGTCGGACCCCTCGGAGGCGATGAACACGAGGCCGGTGCCCTCGTGCACCGCGAGCGCGGCCGGGGTGCGGAGCTGGCCGTACGGCGGGATCGTCGGCTCGCCGCAGGCGGCGAGGGCGACGAGCGCGAGCCCGGCGGCGCGCGCGAGGGCGGCGCGGAGGCGGCTCAGAACCCGAGCTCCGGCGAGGCCCCGAGCCGCGCCACGACGTGGGCGCCGCGCGGGTCGAGCGGATCGGGCACGTCGATCACCGAGATCGTCTCGTCGGTGAACGACGGCACGTAGAGCCGCGTGGGCGCGCCGGGACGCGCCCGGACCGCGATCGCGCTGGGGTTCCTGCCGACCTCGGCGAGGTGCGCCGAGAGCAGGCCGGTGCGGCCGTCGACGAACGAGAGGCCCGAGGTGGAGGTGACCGCGAGGAGGTCCGGCCCGCCGCCCGGCCGCGGGATCGCCGCGACCGTCGTCGGGCCGCGCGGCGTCGGCGTGATCCGCGCGGTGCGGAGCACGGGCTCGGGCCCCGCCTCCGGGGCCGGCGGCGGCGGGCAGGCCGCGGGGCCGCCGTCGGGGACGACGCAGGCGTCGGGCGCCGCGGCGGCGAGCTCGGTGAGGTCCACGGTGGCGACGGCGTCGGGCTGCCGCGTCACGGCGTACAGCAGCTCGTGTCCCGGCGAGAGCGCCAGGCCGCGGCCGTCGAGGCCGCGGTGCTCGTAGAAGGCGTTGACGACGTGCAGCGGGCCGAACAGGTGGCCGTCTTCGAACGCGAAGGTGAAGAGCGGGTTGACGAACTCCTCGAGCGACCGGCCGGCGACGAAGACGCGGCCGCCGAGCCTGCAGTCGGGCGTCCCGGTGCCGTCGAGCTGGCAGCGGCCGACCACGCCGCCGCCGGCGGTGCTGCCGAGGACGATCCACGACAGCTCGCCGGGCTCTCCGGTCCAGATCGGATCGTCGACCGTGGCGGCGCCGAGCACGCCGATGAACTGCGGCGCGCTGGCGTGGGTGACGTAGACGTTCCGGCCGACGACCGCGACCGAGTACGGGTCGTCCCGCGGGAAGTCGACGCCGGTGCCCTTGCACGCCTGCCCGCCGCCGTTCGCGCACGAGAGCGAGCCGTCCGCGGCGACGTCGACGGCGACCACCGCGTCCTCGCCGCGCACCGGCACGAACACCCGGCGCGAGCCGCCGACCTCGGCGACGCCGATCTCGCCGCCGAAGTCGCCGATCTCGACCGCGGCGACGAGCGTGCCGGCGAAGTCCGCGACGTCCGCCGGGCGCCCGGGCTCGGCACTGCCCGCGGCCGCGTCGGCGGCGGCGTCGAACGCCTCGAGGTCGAACGCGTGCAGGAGCCCCGCCCGGTACCGGAGATCGAAGTTGCTCGACACCACCAGCAGCAGCGGCCGGTCGCCCTCGGCCACCGCGATGCCCGTCGGGTACGCGAGCGTCGTCGGCACGGGCTCGTCGCCGAGCTGCGACTGGACGCACCCGGCGGCGGCGAGGCAGAGCAGCGCGGCGAGGGAGCGGGCGGCCATGAGGGGCGCGGAGAATGGCAAAGGGGCTTCGGCGCGTCAACGAATGTGGTGAGAGTCAGGCTCCAGGCTCCAGGCTCCAGGCTTCAGCCAGCAGGCTGCTCGGCGCTTCGCGC
>CAZDGH010000312.1:0-7246 GCA_964504805.1 uncultured Myxococcales bacterium
CCGGCGCGCCGGCCGTACCCGCGGCGCCCGCGGCGCCCGCCGCGCCCGCGACCTCCGCCGCGCCCGCCCTGGCCGAGCTCCCGCCCGAGGCGCTCTGCGCCCACGGCGTCCCGAAGGAGGCCTGCACCGCCTGCGACCCGTCGTGGCTCGAGGGCTTCAAGGCCCGCGGCGACTTCTGCGCCGAGCACGGGCTGCCCGAGTCGCACTGCAAGCGCTGCCACCCCGACCTGCGCTTCTACGCGCTGCCGGAGCCGCCGCCGGGCGCGGACCTCCTCCACCTCTCGACCATGGGCGAGGACGTGCCGTCGCTCGAGGCGCACCTCGCGCCGGGCAAGGTCACCGTCTTCGACTTCTGGGCGCACTGGTGCGTGCCCTGCCGGCAGGTCGACGCCCACCTCCTCGGCGTGCTCGGCGCGCGCGCCGACGTCGCCTACCGCAAGCTCAACGTCGTCTCGTGGGAGACGCCGGTCGCGAAGCGCTACCTCGCGGAGGTGCCGGCGCTCCCGTACGCGATCGTGTACGGGAAGGACGGCAAGCTCGTCCGCGCCGTCTCCGGCCTCGACCTCGCGGCGCTCGACGCCGCGATCGCGGAGGCCGCCGCCCGATGATCTTCCGCCGCCTCGTCGCCGGCGCCGCGCTCCTCGCGCTCTGCCTGCCGGTGCCCGCCAGGGCCGGCGGCGCCTGAGCGGGGTGAACGAACCCCAACCTCCCGGTCGGGAGGTCGCCCGAGACCGCCGCCCCGCGCCAGCTCACGCTCTCGCTCTCCGCGAGCGGGACGTCGATGCGCACGTCCCACGACGAGTCGTGCCCGGAGATCGGGCCGATCTGCGCGATCCGCCCCGAGCCGCCGCAGGTCCACGACCAGTCGATCGCCCTCGGCGAGCTGCGCCTCGCCGCGGACTACGCCTTCGACGAGGCGCTCTCCGCCCAGGTCGTGCTGCCGCTCCGCGCCGTCTCGAGCGAGATCGTCTTCCGCGACCTGCAGGGCCGGCGGCTCGACCTCGACTACGAGAACATCCACCACCGGGACGAGGTGATCGCCGGCCCCGGCGACCCGTGGCTCACCGGCGCCTTCCGCGCGCGTCGCGGCGGCAGGGCGGTCGGCGCCCGCCTCGGCTTCACGCTCCCCCTCGGCCGCACCGAGGCGGATCCGTTCCGCGCCGCCGAGGAGGGCGAGACGCACCAGCACGTGCAGCTCGGCACCGGCACGGTGATGCCGATCGCCGGCGTCGACCTCGCGCAGGAGCTCGGTGGCCCGGTGCGGCTCGAGACGTTCGCCCTGGCGGTGCTCTCCGCGTACGAGAGCGCGCGGGGTTACCGCCCCGGCCACCGCTTCGCCGCCGGCGCGCTCGCCGCCGTCCGGGGCGAGGCGCTCGGCCTCGACGGCGCGACGCTCCGGCTCGGCCTCGAGGGCCACGGCGAGAGCGCCGAGGCGTGGCAGGGCACTGTCCACACCACCGACGGCAACCAGGGCCGCTTCGACCTCCTCGCCGCCGCCGGCCTCGAGCACCCGCTCGGCGCCGGCCTCTCCGGCCGCGCCACCCTGCGGGTGCCGCTCGTCACCCACGTCGTCGGCGGCCAGCTCTCGTACCCCGCCGCCCTCGAGCTCGGCGTCGCCCGCGGGTTCGACCTGTAGCGGCTACTGCGGCACGTACCGGTTCACGGCGTCGAGCAGCTGCCCGAGCTTCACCGGCTTCTTGAGGAAGCCGGTGGCGCCGCACCGCCGCGCCTTCTCCTGCGTGGCGGCGTCGGCCGAGAGGATCACCACCGGGATCGCCCGCAGTTTCTCGTCCGCGCTCCAGCGCGCGCAGAACTCGAACCCGTCCATCACCGGCATCATCAGGTCGAGGAGGATGAGGTGCGGGCAGAGGCCGTCGTCGAGCAGCGCGAGGGCCTCCCCGCCGTGGGCGGCGGTGGCCACCTGGTGGCCCGCGTCCTCGAGGGAGAGGGCGACGGCCTCGCGGACGTCGGAGTCGTCGTCGACGACCAGGATCGAGTGGCTCATGTCGCTCCCACCGGTGCGGCCTCTTCGCCGGGGGCCGCCAGCGGCAGCCGCACCTCGAACGTCGCCCCCGCGCCGTCCGCGCTCCGGACGGTGATGCTGCCGCCCATCGCCTGCACGAGCTCGCGGGCGATCCAGAGGCCGAGGCCGAAGCCGCCGTAGTTCCTCGTCGCCACCGCCCGCTCGTAGCGCTCGAAGATCCGCCGCTGCGCCTCGACGGGGACGCCGATGCCGTGGTCCCGGACCGTCAACACCCCGACGCCGTCGCGCTCCTCGACCGCGATCTCGATGGGCGCGCCGTGGCCGAACTTGATCGCGTTCGAGAGCAGGTTCGAGATCACCTGGTCGAGCCGGGTCGGATCCCACGAGCCCAGGATCGGAGCCTCGGCGCGGACGCGGAGCGGACAGCCGGCGCGGGCGGCCTCGGGCTCGAATCGCGCCCCGAGGTCGCGCACCACCGCGGCCAGGTCGAGCGGGTGCGGCTCGAGCTCGATCCGGCCGCGCTGCAGCCGCGAGACGTCGAGGAGGCTGTGGACGAGCTTCTCGAGGCGGTCGACCTGCCGCGCGACGGTGGCGAGCTTCTCCACCACCTTCGGGCCCGAGAGCGCGTGCTCGCCACCGGGGCCGAGCGCGCGCTGCAGCCCCTCCACGTGCAGCGTCAGCGGCGTCAGCGGCGTGCGCAGCTCGTGGCTGGCGACCTGGAGGAAGTCGTCGCGCAGCCGCACGGCGGCGCGCGCCTCGGCGAGGAGCCGCGCGTTGTCGACGCCGAGCGCCGCGCGGTCGGCGATCGCCTGCGCCAGCGCCAGGTCGCCCTCGTCGTAGCGGCGCCCCGACTCGGCGGAGACGAGCGTCAGCGCGCCGAAGGTCCGGCCGCGGGCGGTGAGCGGGACGGTGAGGCCCGAGACCATCCCCAGGCTCTCGATGATCCGCCAGTGCTCCTCGTCCCTGGCGAGCGTGCGGAGCGCGTCCCACGGGATGGTCGGGTAGAGCTCGGCCTTCCCCGTGCGGAGCACGTGGAACGCGCCCTGCGGCGCGCTCCTGTCGGGCGGGTACCGCTCGCCGAGCTCCCGCGCCCAGGCGACCTTCGCCGGATCGACGTGGGCGACCGCGACCTGCCGCGCCTCCGGATCGCCGGGGAGCTGCAGGAGCACCGCGCACCAGTCGCCGAGGTGCGGGACCACCATCAGCGCGAGCCGCTCCAGCGTCGGCTCGATCTCGAGCGAGGCGGCGAGGAGCACGCCGGCGTCGGCGAGGATCCGGGTCGTGGTCGCCGCGCGGCGCTCGAGGTCGATGTCGGTCGCCGTGCCGAGCCACTCGCGGCCGGCCTCGTCGAGCGGGATGCCGCGGCCGAGGTGCCAGCGGTACGTGCCGTCGTGACGCCGCAGCCGGTACGACTCCTCGAACGGCTCCCGGGTGGCGAGGCTGCGGGCCCAGGCGGCGTCGAGCGCCCCGCGGTCGGCGGGGTGCACGGCCTCGCGGAACGACTCCGGGGCGTCGCTGCCGGTGTACTCGCGCCAGCGGCCGTTCACGTAGAGCACGCGGCCCGCGGCGTCGGTGCGCCAGACGATCTGCGGCAGCGCCTCCGGGAGCTGCGCCATCCGCGCGGCGGCCTGCTCGGCGTGGCTGCGCGGCTCGCGCAGCACGAAGGCGCCGAGCTCGTCGTCGCCCGCACCGATCGCGCAGCGCGTCGCCTCGACCTCGTGGGCCGGTCCCGTCCGGGGCCGCGCCTCGAGCCGCAGCGGGCTGCCGCCCGAGCCGGCGCCGGGCAACACCTCGGCGAGGGCGACGCCGGCGAGCCCCCCGGCCGCGTAGCCCAGGAGCCGCTCGGCGGCCGGGTTCGCGTACGCCACCACCCCCGCGCGATCGGCGACGAGGACCGCGTCGTCGAGGCTGTCGAGGACCTGTCGGCAGGCGAGCACGAGCGAGGGGCTCCTGGACGGCCGGAGCCGTGGCGGACCGTTCGATCATGGACCACGCGATCGCGGGCGGCCACCCCGGCGGCGGCGGCCTGTCGAGATCCGGACGTTCGGGCGCCCGCCCTAGTGCCGGAGGGCCGCGTCGGTGAGCGAGTGCAGCCCGCTCGCGTCCTCGGTGCGCGCCGCGGCGCGGATGTCGCGCGTGCCGATCACGCCGAGGAACCGCCCCTCGCGCACCACCGCGATCCACCGCTGGTTCGCCTCGTCCATGCGCTTCAGCGCCACCGCGGCGGGATCGTCGGGCTCGCAGGTCGGCACCCGCCGGTCGACGACGAGCCCGATCAGCACCAGATCCGGATCGAGGTCCTCGCCGAGCACCCGGCGGACGAGGGTGCGCTCGCTCACCATGCCGACGAACGCCCCCTGCTCGTCGACGACCGGGAGCGCCGCGACGTTCTCGTCGATGAGCCGCTTCACCGCGAGGCGCACCGGATCCTCGGGCTTGAGCGCCGGGACCTCCTGCCACATGACGTCGCTGCAGAGCATGTCGTCCTCCGGGGCGGCCGCGGGCGCATCGCTCGCGTGCCGGTCGCCCGGAAAGCTATGCAGCGACCGCCGTGGGGGATCGGCGGCCGCGCCGGGGAGCGGGCGGGCTACTTCACGTCGAGCTTGTGCACGCCCGTCCAGCCGGCGGGCGGCGGCGCCGCCTCGAGCGCGCGGCAGCGGGCGAGGAACGTGCGCGACGGGCCGTCGCCGGGCGTGGCGACGAGCGCCGCCTCGAACGACCGCCGCGCCGCCGCGAGGTCGAGCGCGCGGTAGGCCGCGAGCCCCGCGGCGAACTGCGAGACCGTCGAGGCGAGCGGCGGGTGCCGCGCCAGGTGGCCGGGCTCTCCGAGCAGCTCGAAGACGCGGACGGGCCGGTCCTTGCCCTTCACCTGCAGGAGGTCGAGCTCGCGCAGCTCGAACGCGGCGCCGACCTCGTCGCGCACCGCCTCGGAGACGAGGATCCGGGTACCGTACTCCTTGTTGGCGCCCTCGAGCCGCGAGGCGAGGTTCACCGCGTCGCCGATCACCGTGTAGTCGCGGCCCTCGTCGCCGCCCACGTTGCCGACCAGCATCTCGCCGGTGTTGACGCCGACGCGCACGTCGAGCTCGGGCCACGCGCCGCTCTCCCAGCGGGGCCGGAGCTCGTCGAGGACGGCGAGGTGGTCGAGCGCCGCCTGGCAGGCGCGCACCGGGTGGTCGGCCCGCGGCACCGGCGCGCCGAAGAACGCCATCACCGCGTCGCCGATGAACTTGTCGAGGGTGCCGCCGCGGCCGACGACCCGCCGCGCCACCAGCGAGAGGTACTCGTTGAGGATCCCGATCACCTGCTCCGGCGCGCGGTCCTCGGAGATGGAGGTGAAGCCCGCCAGGTCGGAGAAGAGCACGGTGAGCCGCTTGCGCTCGCCGCCGAGCGCCTGCGCCTCGGGGTGCGCCAGCAGGTACTCGACCACCTCGGGCGCGAGGTACTTCTTGAACGTCGACTTGATCCGATCGCGCTCGCGGAGGCCCTCGGTCATCTCGTTGAACGCGCCGGCGAGGCGGCCCACCTCGTCGCGCGAGCGCACCGGGACGCGGACGTCGAGGTTGCCGGCGGCGACCTCGCGGGCGGCGCGATCGAGCTCCACCACCGGCCCGGAGATCCGCCGCGACAGCACCAGGGCGGCGCCGATGCCGGCGAGGCCGAGCACGAGCGCGACCCCGACGAGCCCCGTCGCCGCCTGCTCGAGCTGCCGCAGCCCCTCGTCGAGGTCGCGGGCGACGACGAGCGTGGCGATCGGCGGATCGCCGGGCGCCACGCCGCGGAGCGGGTGCCGCTGCACCAGCCAGTCGCGGCCCAGGGCGCGGAGCGTCGCCGGCGCGTCGCCGCCGAGCGCGAGCCCCGGCGCCTCGAGCTCCTGCGGGAGGTCGCCGGCCCGGGCGCCGCCCGGCGCGAGCAGCCCCATCGCGGTGCGCTGGTCCACCAGGGCGACGTCCTCGAGCAGCCTGTCGGCGCGGACGCCCTGCAGCAGGAGCGCCTTCGGCGTGCCCTCGAAGGAGAGCTTCCGCGCGAAGACGACGAAGGCGCCGCCCGCCTTGCCGTCGCCGAGCGCGAGCCTGGTCAGCGCGGGGTCGTCGGCGGCGATCACCGCGGCGATCGCGTCCGCCTCGCGGCCGCCGAGCAGCTCGCGCACCAGCGGCAGGTCGGTGGCGGTGCCGTGGAAGGGCACGCCGTCGCGGCTCCTCCAGCCGTACCGCTCCTCGCGGCCGTGGATGTAGACGAGCCGGCCCTTGTAGTCGGCGATCGCCAGGAAGCCCTCGCCGGCGATCGACGCCCAGTCCCAGGTCGAGTCGGAGAGCGACTGGTAGATCGCCTCGAGCGCCGCCTCGTCCTCGCTGCGGCCGCCGAAGCCGAACTCCGACGGATCGACGTGGGCGGCGACCCCGCGGAAGACGGGCAGGGTGTACGAGAGCTCGGTCGTGGCCCGGAAGACGTCGAAGCGGAGCGCGAGCGAGCGGTCGAGCTGGGCGCGGGCGGCGTGGAACGTCTGGGTCGCGTGGGCGCGGGCGCGGTCGCGGACGATGCCGACGCCGGCGAGGGCGAGGCCGCCCACCGCCAGCAGCGCGAAGGCGACGAAGGCGACGAGGAGCTTCGCGCGGAGCGAGCTCACCGCGGCTTCTTCACCTTGTCGTAGCCCGCCCCCGGGCCCTTCGGGTACTTCGTCCCGTGCTTCGTCAGGTGGGGAAAGTCGAAGCGGCTGCGATCGACCGAGAGCTTCACCTCGGCGCGGCCGCCGGCCGTCACCGTCACCGTGCCGCGGGTCGGCGCCGTCGCGTGGTGGTCGTACGCGAAGATCGGCCACGTGCCCGGGGGCACACCCTCGAGCACGAAGCTCCCGTCCTTCGCGGTGACCGCGTGCCGCCGGTTCGGCAGCGTGAGGATGGTCGCGCTCATCTCCGGGTGGATGTTGCAGTAGACGGCGAAGACGCCGGGCTTCTCGAAGAGCCGGGTCGAGGTCTTGTCGGCGACCTGGCTGACGTCGAGCCACGGCTTGGCCCTGGGATCCCCGGGCTGCGGCGAGAAGACGTTGTGCAGGATCGGATCGGCGTTCACGAACTTCACCTTCTGCCCGGCGGTGATCGCGAGCAGCGCCGGCCGGAAGCGGATGTTCTCCTGCACCAGCTCGGCCTCGGTCGAGGGCGCCGGCTCGTCGAACCCGGTGAGCCAGACCACCACGCCCGAGGCGTCGGCCTCCCGCGCGCCCTGCTTCGTCACCGCGACCGTGCCGGCGACGGTGCCGGTCCC
>CAZDGH010000313.1:0-7218 GCA_964504805.1 uncultured Myxococcales bacterium
CGAAGGTCCTCGTCGACGAGCCGGCGCTGAAGCTCGTCTCGATCGTGCTCCGCAAGGGCACGGTGCTCCCCGAGCACGACGCACCGGTGCCGGTGACGATCCAGGCGCTCGAGGGCGCGGGCCACGTCACCCTGGGCGACAAGAAGCTGCGCCTCGACCGCGGCCACGCCGTGGTGCTCGCCGCCGGCGTGCCCCACGCCGTCGAGCCCGACGCCGGCACCGACCTCGTCCTGCTCGTGCACCACCTCGGCCGCGGCGGGAAGCGGCCGTAGGCCACGACGCCATGGCCGCGCCCGCCCGCCTGCTCTCGCTGGTCCGCCGCCGCGGCCTCCTCGTCGTCGGGGCCGTCGCCCTCGCGGCGTTCGTCTGGGCGCGGTTCCTCCGGCCGGTCGAGGTCGAGGTCGGGAGGGTCGAGCGCGGCACCGTCGTCGCCGAGGCGTTCGGCCGCGGCACGATCGAGAGCGAGCGCGAGGCCGCGGTCGGCTTCGATCTGGTCGGCCGCCTCAGCGAGGTGCTGGTCGAGGAGGGCGACCGGGTCACCCTCGGCCAGGAGCTGGCGCGGCTCGAGACCGACCAGGCGCAGGCCGAGCTCCGCTCCGCGCAGGTGGGCGTCGCCGCGGCACGGGCCTCGCTCACCCGGCTCGCCGCCGAGGAGGAGCGGGCCCGGGCGCTGCTCGCCGGCGCCGAGCGCGAGGCGGCGCGGGCGGAGTCGCTCTTCGCCGCGAGCGCGCTCTCCAGCCAGGAGCGCGACGCCGCCGCGGACAAGGCCCGGGTCGCCCGCGCCGATCTCGACCGGCTGCTCGCGGCGCGCTCCGAGGCGACCCGCGGCATCGAGCTCGCGGCCGGAGGCGCGGAGCAGCGCCGCGTCGCCATGGTGCGCGCCACGCTCCTCGCGCCGTTCGACGGCGTGGTGACGCGGCGCCTCCGCGACCCCGGCGACACGGTGACCGTCGGCTCGACCGTGCTGCGCATCGTCGACGCCGGCCGCGTCCGCGTCGCCGCCGCGGTCGACGAGACGGTGCTCCCGCGCCTCGCGGTCGACCAGCCCGCGCCGATCTGGTTCCCCGGCGCGCGCGAGCCCGTGCCCGGCAAGGTCGCCAGCGTCGCCTGGGAGTCCGACCGCCAGACCCACGAGCTGCTCGTCGAGGTCGTGCCCGAGAAGCTCGAGCGGCGGGTGGCCATCGGACAGCGCGCCGACGTCCGGATCGAGCTCGAGCGTCGCGAGGGCGTGCTCCGGCTCCCGCTCGCGCTCCTCCACCGCGACGAGGCGGGGAGCTTCGTCTACGCCGATCGCGGCGGCCGGATCGCCGTCGTCCGCCCCGGGCTCGGGCTCACCGGCGCCGCGCACGTCGAGGTGACGGCGGGGCTCGCCGAGGGCGACGTCCTCCTCGCCTCGCCCCGGGCCGGCGCGGCGCTCCCCGAAGGCCGGCGCTGGAAGGCGAAGTGAACCTCGCCCTCCGCGACGTCCGCCGCCACCTGCCGCGCTTCGTCGGCACCGCCGCCGGCCTCGGCCTCCTCCTCAGCGTCGTGGTGGCGATGCAGGGGATCTACGCCGGCATGGTCGACGACGCGACCATCCTCACCCGCGCCATGAAGGCGGAGCTCTGGCTGGTGCAGAAGGACACCCGCGGCCCGTTCGCGGAGGCGACCCGCCTCGATCCGAGCGTCGAGGCCCGCGCCGCGGCGGTCCCCGGCGTGCGGAGCGCGCGGCCGTACACGTACCAGCTCATCCAGCGCGAGCACGAGGGCCGGGTGCTGCGCATCGCGCTCGTCGGCCTCGGCTGGCCCGACGATCCTGGGCGCGACCTCCCGCTCGTCCGCGGCCGCCCGCTCGCGCAGCCCCACGGCGAGGTCGTCGTCGACGCGTCGCTCGGCGTCGGCATCGGCGAGACCCTCGCGCTCGCCGGCGAGCCGTACCGGGTGGTCGGGCTGACGAGGAACGCGCTCACCTCCGGCGGCGACTCGGTGGCGTTCATGTCCGTGGCCGACACCCAGCTCGTCGTCCTCGAGCAGCCGCCCGAGGCGGTGCGCCTCGAGCGCGAGCGCACCGTCGAGCGCCTCCGCCGCACCGACCTCGGCCGCGGCCAGCCGTCCCTCGAGGACCTCGCCCGAGACCCACGCTTCCGCGCGCCGGCCGCGGCCTCGCCGCCGATCGCCGCGGTGCTCGTCCGGACCGACCCGCACCGGCTCGAGGAGGTGCGGGAGATCGTCGCCCGCTGGGGTGACGTCAGCGTCTACTCGCAGGCGGAGGAGGAGGCGCTCCTCCTCGGCGGCGTGGTGCAGCGCGCGCGGATGCAGATCGGCCTGTTCACCGCGATCCTCACCCTCACCGCCGCGGTGATCGTGACGATGGTGATCTACAACCTCACCCTGGAGAAGACCCACGACCTCGCGGTGCTGAAGCTGCTCGGCGCGCCGCTGCCGCGGCTCGTCGGCCTCGTGCTCCAGCAGGCCTGGCTCCTCGGCGCGGTCGGCTACCTCGCGGCGTTCCTCATCGGCGAGGTCGTCTACCCGCTCTTCCCGCGGCGGGTGCTGATCACCCCGACGATCTCGCTCCTCGCGCCGGTGGCCACCTTCGCCATCGTCAGCCTGGCGAGCGTCCTCGGCCTCGGCCACGTCATGCGCATCGACCCCGCGCGCGCGCGGGTGGGCTTGTGGCGGTGGCGGGCCGCGCGGTCGGGCTCCCCACGACCTTCGGCGCCGGCGCCGCGGCGGTGCGCGCCCTCGACGACGTGAGCCTCACCCTCGCCCGCGGCACCGTCGCGGCGCTCCTCGGGCCGAGCGGCTCCGGCAAGTCGACGCTGGTGAAGGCGCTCGGGTTCGTCTCGCCCGCCGACACCGGCGAGGTGCTCTTCGAGGGCCGCGCGGTGGTGCGGGACGGCGTGCCGCTCGCCGATCTCTCCGCGCTCCGCCGCCGCCACCTCGGCTTCGTCTTCCAGAAGGCGAACCTCACCACCTTCCTCACCGCCGAGGAGAACGTCGCCATCGCCTGCGAGCTCTCCGGGAAGTCGACCGGGCGGGAGCGCGCCCGCGAGCTGCTCGCCTACCTCGAGGTCGCGCACCGCGCCGCCGCCTACCCGGAGGAGCTCTCCGGCGGCGAGCAGCAGCGGGTGGCGATCGCCCGCGCCCTGGCGAACGACCCGTCGCTGATCCTCGCCGACGAGCCGACGGCGGCGCTCGACTCGAAGCGCAGCCGCACGGTGATGGAGCTGTTCCGCAAGGTCGCCCACGAGCGCGGCGCCGCGGTGCTGGTGGTCACCCACGACCACCGCGCCCTCGACGTCTTCGACGTGCTCTACGAGCTCGAGGACGGCCGCATCCGCCCCGCCCGGCGCGCGTGACCGAAGGGCCGCGCCCGCTGTAGGGTACGCGCCCGGCCGCGCCCTGGCCGCACCGAGGACACGCGATGGGACGCATCTTCGAGACGCGCAAGGCGACGATGTTCGCCCGCTGGAACAAGATGGCGAAGGTCTTCACGCGCATCTCGCGTGAGGTCGCGATGGCCGTGAAGGCCGGCGGCCCGAACCCCGAGACCAACGCCGCCCTCCGCCGCGCCATCCAGAACGCCAAGGCCGCGAACATGCCGAAGGACAAGGTCGAGGGCGCGATCAAGCGCGCCTCCGGCCAGGGCGGCGAGGACTACGCCCGCGTCCTCTACGAGGGCTACGGGCCCCACGGCGTCGCGGTGCTGGTCGAGACGGCGACGAACAACGAGACCCGCACGGTGGCGAACGTGCGGATGCACTTCAACGCCCACGGCGGCAAGCTCGGCACCACCGGCTCGGTCGCCTTCCAGTTCACGCGCATGGGCGTCTTCCGCCTCGACCCCGCCGGGATCGACCAGGAGTCGCTCGAGCTCGAGCTCATCGATCACGGCCTGCAGGAGATGGGCGAGGGCACCGGCGAGAAGGGCGAGCCCCAGCTCGTCATCCGCAGCAACTTCTCCGATTTCGGCGCGATGCAGGCCGCCATCGAGTCGAAGGGCCTCCACCCGCTCTCCGCCGACTCCGAGTACATCCCGCAGACCCCGGTGATGCTGCCGGAGGACCAGGCGACCGAGGTCCTGAAGATGGTCGACGACCTCGAGCAGGACGACGACGTGTTGCGGGTGTTCCACAACCTCGCCTGAAGCAGGCTCCAGGCTCCAGGCTCCGGCAAGCTCTACTGGCAGGCGGTGATCGGCACGTCGCGATCGTCGACGCGGTAGAGGAACGGCCGGCAGGTGCTGGCGCGGTGGTAGGGGCTCGCGAAGTCGAGCTGGGCGCAGCGGTCGCGGTCGTAGAAGGAGCCGGGGGCGCCGAGCGGGTACGGGTCGGGATCGCAGGGCACCGAGCAGACGCCGCCGCCTTCGCAGGCGGTGCCGGGGCGGGCGGGGACGCAGAGGTTCGAGTCGCAGGCGTCGTGGGAGGCGCAGCAGTCGCCGGGGGCGGCCTTGGCCGGGTCGAGGGTGGCGCACTGGGTGAGCAGGTGCGGGCCGCGGGAGGCGGGCGCGAGGTAGACGGCGCAGCGCTTCTTCTCGGGTGACCAGCCGTAGAGGCAGCCGCCCTGGCCGTCGGGCTCGGGGCAGCAGTCGAGCTCGTCGTGGCAGCCGTCGGCGGCGAGCATGCAGTAGCGGATGTCGCGGCCCGGGTAGTCGTCGGCCTGGAACGGCTCGCGCCAGCTGCCGATCCGTTCGAACTCCATGCCGGGGCGGCAGGCGCTCCGCGGCGGGCAGTCGTCGTCCTGCGCGCACGGCTGCGTGCAGCGGAGCGGCGCGTACTCGCAGAAGCTCGTGCCCTGGCCGCCGGTGCCCGGCTGGCAGGCCACGTTGCACGCGCCGCCCGCGCAGGTGCCGGGATCGAAGATGCAGCTCGACAGGGTGGGGCGGCTCGCCGACGGCGGCGCCACGTCGCACGACGGCACCGCGTGGACGAGGTGCCCGAGGTCCTCCTCGACGAAGGTGGACATCCCGCCCGGGAAGCCGACGAAGCGGCAGGTGGCGCCGTCGGGCGGCGGGCCGCCCTCGTCGGTGCCGCAGTCCTCGGTGGTGCGGCAGAGCGTGCGCCCGGGGTGCGCGGCGTCCACCGGCACGCACAGCGAGACCGGGATGTTGCGGTCGACGTGGCGCTCGCACCGGAGGCCGCCCTCGGGCCACGAGCCGTGCTCGGGGTCGTCGTGCGGCGGCGTCCGCGGGCAGTCGGCGTCGGTCTCGCAGACGCGCAGGCACACCTTCACCTCGCCGAGGTCGACGCACCGCCCCGAGGCACAGGTCTCGTCGCGCTCGCACCGCATCCCGCCGAGCCGCGTCGCGCCCGGAGGCGCCGGCGCGCACTCGGTCGGGACCGGGCACTCGACGCTGCCGGGGCAGCTCCGGAGCGGCACGGTGCAGACCGGATCGGCGCCGTCGAGGGTGCCGTCCCACCAGAACGGCGGCAGCACCGAGAACTCGCCCTCGAGGCAGTCGCGGGAGGTGTCGCATGCGTCGGTCGGGACGCCGCCGCCGCCGCCGCCGTCGCCGGGCGGCGCGTCCTCCCGGCAGGCGCCGCCGACGCAGCTCGAGCCGCCCGGGCAGTCGCGATCGGAGGTGCAGCCCGGCGGCGGCTCCTCGGCCGGCGCGCAGGCGGCGGCGAGGAGGGCGAGCGAGGCGAAGCAGGAACGCAGCGGCGGCGGGCGCATCGAGCACCTCCGCCGCCGATGCTAGCCGCTAGTGGAGCGTCTCGTGCTCGCTGCGGCCGAAGGTGTCGCGGGGCCCGGCCTCCCGCCGCGGCGGCTCGCCGCGCTCCGACCGCTCGTAGCTCCGCGGCTCGCTCCGCTCCACCACCGGCGGTGGCGAGATCGGCTTCCACTGCGTCGAGAGCTCCTCCTGCCGCGCGAGCTCGACGTTGCGATCGCGGCGCGGGTACGGCTCCACCCGCTCGTCGGGCTCGATCCGGCCGAGGCGGTGCTCCTCGCGCGGGCGGCGGTACACCGGCTCGGGGCTCCCGGCCTCGAACCGCTCGGTCCAGCGGCCCCGCCGCGCGTCCCTCCGCTCGTGCCGCTCGGCGCGGCGCTCGTGGCGTCGCTCCCGCCGCTCCGCCGAGCGGCCCTCGCCGATGCCCGAGCGCGCGCCGAGGAGCGCGCCGCCGAGGACGAGCAGCGAGCTCAGCGCGAGCGTCGCCAGCGCGACGAAGCCGCCGCGCGCCGCCTGGGTACCGGAGACCCCGCCGATCTGCTCGCGCAGCTCGGAGAGGCTGGCGCCGCCGGCGAGGTTCAGGATCCCGCCGAGCCCGCTCGCGAGCGCGAAGGCGCCGACGATGATCATCCCGGCGAAGACGACCAGGCCGTAGCGCCACGGGCCGAGGTGCGCGTCGGGCGCGACCTTCGTCGCGGTGAGGCCGCCGGCGAAGGCGGCGAGGAAAGGCACGGCGACGAGGGCGATGCCGGCGCCGCGCGCCAGGTTCTCCATCCCCTCCGCGCGGCCGTAGAGGCCGATCGCGGAGAGCGCGAGCCCGAGGGCCAGCTCCACCGCGAGCGCCACGAAGATGCCGGCGAGGCACGCGCCCCAGAAGCCGACGTGCGGCCGCTGCATGGTGTCCGAGGTCTGCATGACGAAGCTCTCCGCGAAGACGGGTCCACCACCGAACGTCGGCACGCGGCGCCGTCCGGGCAAGCGCCGGCGGGCGGCGGCTGCACGGCCGGCCGCTTTCCGCTAGGACTGCCGCGATGCGGGACGAGCAGGCGAGGATCGAGGCGTTCGTGCGCCCGTTCGGCGGCGGGCGCGGCGTCGTCGCTGGCCCCGGCGACGACTGCGCGCTCACCCGGCCGACCCCGGGGCGGCTCCTCGTCTCGAAGGTCGACGAGGTGGTCGAGGGCGTCCACTTCACCGGCGCCTTCCGCTCAGAAGAGATCGGCCACAAGGCGCTCGCGGTGGCGCTCTCGGACCTCGCCGCCGCCGGCGCGACGCCGCGCTGGCTCCTCGTCGCGGTGGGCTGCACGCCGGCCGAGCGCCGGCTCGACGGCGTGGCCCGCGGCATGGCGAAGCTCGCCCGCGCCCACGGCGTCGCCCTCGTCGGCGGCAACTTCACCCGCGCGCCGTGCCTCTCCCTCGCCGTCACCGCGCTCGGCGAGGCGCGGCCCGCCCACGCCCTCCGCCGCGAGGGCGCCCGCCCCGGCCACGTGCTCTGCGTGACCGGCACCCTCGGCGACGCCGCCCTCGGCCTCCGCCGCCTCGCCGCCGGCCGCCCGCGCCGCCTCGACGCC
>CAZDGH010000314.1:0-7208 GCA_964504805.1 uncultured Myxococcales bacterium
GACCCGCCGGTGCCGCCGGTGCCGCCGGTGCCGCCCGACCCGCCGGTGCCGCCGGACCCGCCGTCGGACGGGACGCCGTCGTAGCCGGACGGGCCCTCCTCCGGCTCCTCCGCACAGGCGAGCGGCACGAGCACGCCGAGCGCGACCACCAGCGAGACGATCCTGGCGCGATCCATCGAGGTCACCTCTCTCCGTTCGGGGAGCCGGGCTCCGCCTGCATCGACGTCGAAGGCGTGGACTTCGCCTCGAGCTTCTTCAGCTTGGCGAGGCGCCACGCACCGGCGCGGCGCTCGAGTTCGACCGACACGTCCCTCACCACGGGCGCGTCGCCCTCGAGCTGTCGGGCGTCCTTCGTCCACTCGCCCCAGGCGACGACCTCGTCCGCCGCGCCGAACGCGACGCCGCAGACGGTCAGCACGTAGTGCCGCGGGACGTCGACCGCGAGCTCGAACGTCCGCGACGCGCTCGGCTCGGTGCAGCCGAAGTACGCCACCGGCTCGCCCGGGACGTCGGGCGGCCGCGGCAGGTCGGCGCACGGGTCGTGGGTGACGCAGACCTGGTACTTCGACGCGGTGGCGCCGGTGAGCGCGCCGGAGACCGTGAGCTTCACCGGCTTGGTCTCCTCGGGAGCCGGCGCGTAGACCGGCGTCGGGATCGCCGGCATGCCGGCCGAGGGCGCGGCCGGCGGGAACGCCGCCGGCGGCGGCACCGGCGGTGCGGGGCTCGGCGCGGCGGGAGGCGCCGGCTCGGAGCAAGCGCAGGCGAGGAGCGACGCACAGAGGAGCGGCCAGGGGCGCACGTTCATCCGGAGCAGTGTACCGCGCCGGACGGCGAACCCAACTTTCAGCCGCCCGCGCTGGTGTAGTGCCGGATCGACCGCAGCCACACCAGTCGCCCCGCGGCGACGAACGCGAGCGCGGTGCCGAGGGCGATCCCGAGCTGCGCCGCGGTGAGGCGGTCGAGCAGCGCCAGCGCCGGGAACGTGGTCATCAGCGCCAGCGGGATCACGAAGGTGAAGATCACCGACAGCACGCCGCGGAACACCGACGACGGCCAGCGCGCGGCGTCGAAGGTGGAGACGATCAGGTACGAGAGGTTGTCGATCTTCACCACGTGGAAGGCGAGGCTCACCACCAGGATCCACAGCGAGTAGAGGATCGCCACCGCGCCGCCGACCAGGAGCGCCGCGGCGCCGAGGCCGAGGAGCGTCGGCGCCCGGCCGGTCTCGTGCAGCGCGTAGCCGATGATCCCGAGCCCGGCGACCACGTCGGAGATCCGCGCCAGGTCGAGCTTCGAGGTGGAGAGGAGGAACTGCGCGTCGACGGGCTTGAGCAGGAGGAAGTCGAGGGTGCCCTTGCGGATGTGCTCGACGACGCTGGTGAGGCTCGGCTGGATGGCGCCGGCGAGCACGCCCTTGAGCGTGGTGAAGAAGCCGACCACGAGCAGCGCCTCGGGCCAGCTCCAGCCGGCGACGCCGTCGCGCATCCCGAACAGGATCACGAGCGGCACCAGCGCGGTGGCGCTCCAGAAGACCGCCATCGCGACCTGCACGAAGAAGTCGACGCGGTACTGCAGGGAGAGCAGCGCGTTGGCCCGGAGCTGGATGCCGAAGAGGCGCAGGTACCGGCCCACGGCCCTAGCCTCCGAACGCCGCGAAGCGCCGGACGCCGCGCCGCCAGAGCAGGAGCGCGGCCGCGAGCAGCGCGAAGGCCCACGCCCACTGGATCGCCAGGGCCTCGAGCGCCGCGCCGCGGTCGAGGAGCCCGAGGGCGTTCTCCACCGGGAAGGCGAGCATGTAGCGGAACGGGAGCCACCGGCTCGCCTCGCGGAGCCACGGCGGGAAGAGCTCGAGCGGCATCACGTAGCCCGAGAGCACGATGTAGAAGCCGAGCCAGAGGTCGAAGAGCGAGAGCGAGCTCTCCCACCACAGGCCCAGCGTCCCGATCATCGCCATCACCAGGAAGGTGATGACCCAGGCGCCGGCGACGGCGACCGGCGCGAGCACCAGCTGGAGCGGATCGTCGGCGAGGATCGACGGCCCCAGCCAGACCAGCGTGGCGCCGAGGATCGGCAGCGACACCAGGATGCGCAGCGGCATCGCCGCGACGTTCTCGCAGGCGTAGGCGAGCAGCGGGTGCACCGGCCGGAGGAGCCGCTTCTGCAGCGTCCCCTGCCGGATCTCCAGGTTCATCTCCCAGACCACCCAGGAGCCGGTCGCGAGGCGCACCACCAGGGTGAGCAGGAAGTACGCCTGGAACTCCTTCTCGCCGAAGCGGCCCACCGGCGCCTCGCGCGCCACCGCGGTCCAGAGCGCGAGCATGATGAGCGGCATCGTGTAGGCGAGCACCCAGACCAGGAACTCGGCGCGGTACGCGACGGTCTCCGCGAAGCCGACGCGCAGCATCGTCGGCAGCGCCTTGAGCGTGCGGCTCACGGCGTCGCCTCCGCCCCGCCCTGCCGGAAGAGATCGCCCAGCACCTCCTCGAGCGGCGGGTCCTCGACGGTGAGGTCCACCACCGGGAGCTGCTGCAGCGCGCCGGTGACCACCGCGTTCAGGCGATCGTGCGGCACCTGCAGCACCACCCGGACGCCGTCGCGGGCCTGCACGGTGCCGCCCACCGCCTCGAGCTCGGCGGCGCTCGGCTCGCGGCCGAGGTGGAGCGCGACGCGCTTCTCGGGGCGCGTCCGCTTCACCAGCTCCGGCAGCGGGCCGTCCCAGATCAGCTTGCCCTTGCCGATGACGATCACCCGCGGGCAGAGCGCGGCCACGTCCTCCATGTAGTGGCTGGTGAGGATCACCGTCGCGCCGGTGCGCTCGTTGTAGCGCTTGATGAAGCTCCGCACCGTGGCCTGCATGGTGACGTCGAGGCCGATCGTCGGCTCGTCGAGGAAGAGCACCTTCGGCCGGTGCACCAGCGCCGCGGCGAGCTCGCACTTCATCCGCTCGCCGAGGGAGAGCTGCCGGGTCGGCTTGCGCACCAGCGGCCCGAGCTCGAGCAGCTCGGTGAGCTCCGCCACCGTCTCCTCGTACTGCGCCTTCGGCACGTCGTAGATGGCGCGGTTGAGCTCGAAGGTGTCCTGCGGCGGCAGGTCCCAGAGCAGCTGCTGCTTCTGCCCGGTGACGAGCATGATCGAGCGGAGGAAGTCGCCGTCGCGTCGCGCGGGGACGTGCCCCGCGACCGTGGCCTCGCCGCTCGTCGGGTGGAGGAGACCCGAGAGCATCTTCAGGGTGGTGGTCTTGCCGGCGCCGTTCGGACCGAGGAAGCCGACGCGCTCGCCGTCGGCGATCTCGAAGGAGATCCCGTCGACGGCCTTGACGGTGTCGTAGCGCCGCCGGAAGAGCGACCGCAGCGCGGCGGCGATCCCCGGCGCGCGGGAGTGGACCTGGTAGTGCTTCGCGAGGGAGCGGACCGAGATCACGGGGGCGGAGCGTAGTCCCGGGGCCTCGAAGGTTCACTGGCTTTCGCTCGCGCGCGATTCGCCCTTCCCGGCGCGGCCGGATCTCGGGCATCGTCCCCGCCCGAGGAGACCGCCATGGACGCCGCCCTGCGCACGAATGCCGAGAGCTGGATCGCCGAGGACCCGGACCCCGTCACCCGCGCGGAGCTCGAGGGCGTGCTCGCGAGGGGCGACGAGGCCGACCTCGCCGACCGGTTCGCGATGCGGCTCGAGTTCGGCACCGCCGGCCTGCGCGGCGTCCTCGGCGCCGGGCCGAACCGGATGAACCGGCTGGTGGTGATCCAGACGTCCGCCGGCCTGGCGAGGTACCTGCTCGAGCGGACGCCCGACGCGAAGCGGCGCGGCGTGGTGATCGGCTACGACGGCCGGCGGATGTCGAGGGAGTTCGCCGCCGACACCGCGGCGATCCTCGCCGGCCACGGCATCCCGGCCCACGTCTTCGGTCGGCTCGCCCCGACGCCGGCGACCGCCTTCATGGTGACGCGGCTCGGCGCCGCGGCGGGCGTGATGATCACCGCGAGCCACAACCCGCCCGAGTACAACGGCTACAAGGTCTACTGGTCGAACGGCGCGCAGATCGTCCCGCCGCACGACAAGGGGATCGCCGCCGCCATCGAGGCCGTCGGCCCGGTGGCGTCGCTGCCGCGGGTCGAGGAGGCGGAGGCGCGGAGCCAGGGCCTCTTTCGCGACGTCGCCGACGCCGACATCGAGGCGTACTTCGCCGCGGTGCGCGCGCTGTCGCGGTCGAAGGAGGGCCGCGAGAAGGTCTCGATCGTCTACACGCCGCTCCACGGCGTCGGCGGCGCGTGGACGCTCCGCGCGCTCTCGGAGGCGGGCTTCACCAAGGTGCACCCGGTCCCGGAGCAGCTCGAGCCGGACGGCGCGTTCCCGACCGTGCGCTTCCCGAACCCCGAGGAGGAGGGGGCGATGGATCTCTCCCTCGCCCTTGCGAAGCGCGTCGGGGCGGAGCTCGTGCTCGCCTCGGATCCCGACGCCGATCGCCTCGCGGTCGCGGTGCGGAAGGCCGACGGCTCCTACCAGCAGCTCAGCGGCAACCAGGTCGGCGTGCTCTTCGGCGGGTACCTGCTCGTCCGGCACGGCGGCGACGATCCGAAGCGCCTGGCCATCACCACCATCGTCTCGTCGCCGATGCTCGGGCAGATGTGCAGGGAGCTCGGCGTCGGCTACGCGGAGGTGCTCACCGGCTTCAAGTGGATCGCGAACCGGGCGATGGACGAGGAGCAGGCGCGCGGCGCGAGCTTCGTCTTCGGCTACGAGGAGGCGCTCGGCTACAGCATCGGCACCGTGGCGCGGGACAAGGACGGCGTCGGCGCCGCGGCGGTCTTCGCCGAGCTCGCGGCCGACGCGGCGGCGCGCGGCTCGTCGGTGCTCGCCGAGCTCGAGGCGCTCTACCGCCGCTTCGGCCTCTACGTGTCGAAGCAGGTCTCGGCGACGATGAAGGGCGCCGACGGCCTGGCGCGGATCGGGCGGATCATGGAGGCGTTCCGGAAGTCGCCGCCCGCCGAGCTCGGGGGCCTCCGGGTGGAGGCGATCCGCGACTACAAGGCGGGCACCCGCGCCGTGGTGGGCGCCCCGGGCGGGGGCGAGCCGCTGGGGCTCCCCGCCTCCAACGTGATCGCCTACGAGCTCGCCGGCGGTCACCGCGTCATCCTGCGGCCGTCCGGCACCGAGCCGAAGATCAAGTACTACTTCGACGTGCGCGAGCCGGTCGCCGCCGGCGAACCGCTCACCGCCGCCGAGGCCCGCGCGGCCGCGCTGCTCGACCGCCTCGCCACCGACTTCGTGAAGCGGGCCGACGCCGTCCCGTAAAACCGTCAAGCGGCGAGCAGCGACACTTCCCGCTCCGTCCGGCCCTCCCTAGGTTCCCGCTCGAAGGTGGCGCACGCCGCCTGTCAACGGGACCGAGGGAGGGTACGACCATGGGGAAGACGGCACTCGTGACGGGCACCTCGGGCGCGCTCGGCAAGGCGATCGCCCTCCGCCTGGCGAAGGACGGCTACGACGTCGCCCTCCACTACAACTCGGGCGCGGAGGCGTGCCGCAAGCTCGCCCGCGAGCTCGAGGGCATGGGCGTGAAGGCGATCGCGCTGCAGGCCGACGTCCGCAAGGAGGACGACGTCGCGCGGATGTTCGCCGAGGCCGAGGAGGCGCTCGGCCCGATCTCGGTGGCGGTGAACAACGCCGGCCTCGTCCGCGACCGCACCATCGCCAAGATGTCCGCCGAGGACTGGGACGTGGTGCTCGACACCAACCTCCGCGGCGCCTTCCACCTCTGCAAGGCCGCGGCGCCGCGCATGCGCGAGCGCAAGGCGGGCCGCATCGTCAACATCAGCTCGATCGTCGGCGCCATGGGCAACTTCGGCCAGGTGAACTACTCCGCCTCGAAGGCCGGCCTCATCGGCCTCACCAAGTCGCTCGCCCGCGAGGTCGCGAAGGACCAGGTCACCGTCAACGCCATCTGCCCCGGCTTCATGGACACGCCGATGGTCCGCAACGTCCCGACCGCCGTCCAGGAGAAGCTCGTCTCCCAGATCCCCCTCGGCCGCTTCGGCGAGCCCGAGGCCGTCGGCGAGGCCGTCGCCTACCTCGCGGGGCCGGGCGGCGCCTGGGTGACGGGGCAGGTGCTGCACGTGAACGGCGGCATGTACATGTGAGGCAGGCTCCAGGCTTCAGGCTCCAGCAGGCCGGCCCTGCTGGTTGCTGGAGCCTGGAGCCTGGCTGCTGGAGCCTGGCCGCGAGGGGGCCCTCACGCAGGCCCGAGCAGCGGCCCCTCGGGCACTTCCGCCAGGAACCGCCCCTTCGCCCGCGGGCCGAAGTCGCCGCGGGCGATCATCGCGCCGAGGCGCGAGGCGGCGGCGCGGGCGCGCTCGAGGGCGGTGGCGATCGTGTTCGGGACGTCGACGCCTTCGCCGCGGTAGATGCGCGAGGCCTCGGCGCCGCCCTCGGGGAACGGGGCGAGCCGGCGCGCGAGCGGCGTCGAGAGCGCCTGGCCGAAGAGGTAGAGGCCGCGAACCCAGCCGTCGAGCTCGCGCTTCGCGGGGGCGGGGCCGTGGACGTCGGCGCAGGCGGTGCGGACCAGCTCGTAGAGGCCGCGGCCGATGCCGCGCACGGGGAGGCCGCGGCGCTTCACCACCCGACATCGCGCGGCGAAGTCCGGCGTGCCGAGCAGGTCCTTGCCGGTGGCGTCGCGGATCCAGAGCATCGCCTGCGCCCACTCGAGGCGGCGCTGCGCGGCGCCGGCGGCCTCGCCGGGCCTTCGGTACGAGGGGACGAGCAGCTCCTCGAGCGGCGCGAGCGCGCGATCGAGCATGAGGTGGACGAAGTAGCCGGTGACGACGGCGACGCCGGGCTCGCGGCCGACGAGGGCGCCGCGGGCGACGAGCTCCGCGAGCTTCAGCCCGAACGCGACCGGCGAGGAGCCGTGGAGCAGCCTCGCGAACGGCGGCACCGCGGGGCCCTCGCCGAGGGCGAGGCGCAGCGCCTCGCGGCCCAGGGCGCCGTAGTACGGCAGGTCGAGGAGCGCGGCGCCGAAGCGCGCGTACTCGAGGTCCTCGGCGAGCGCGCGGGCGACCTCGGCGGGGAGATCGCCGGGCGCGGTCGCGAGGCGCTCGACCGCGACGAGGTGGACGACGGTGGCGGGCAACGCGCCTCCAGCCCCCCACGGCCGGAAAAACCCGGGTGACCCGGGGTGAAACGGCGCGGAATCGTACACGGGCCCATGTCGGTGT
>CAZDGH010000315.1:0-7187 GCA_964504805.1 uncultured Myxococcales bacterium
GGCACGGCCGGCGGCGGCGGGACCGGCGGCGGCGTCACCGGCGGCGGCGGCGGCGTCCCGCCCTGCACCGCCGCGACGCTCGCGGACGCGCTCTTCGTCACCGAGGTCCCGATCGCCGGCGCCGTCTCGGCGACCGCGATGACCGCCGCCCACGGCGACGGCTCGGTCGTCGTCTGGGAAGGGCAGGACGGCGTCCACGTCACCCCGCTCGACGCCCTCGACCGCCGCGCCGGCGCCGACGTCGTCGTGCCGGGCGTCCGCGTGCTCGGGGTCGCCTCGAGCGCCGGCCGCCTCGCCGTGCTGGTGGCGCGGCAGCCCGACCTCGTCACCTTCGTGCGCCTCGAGGGCGGCGCGATCGCCTCCGAGACGAACCTCGTCGGCGGCGGGGATCACGCGCAGCAGGGCGTCGAGTGGTTCTTCGAGTTCGCGCAGACCGGCCGGCTCGTCGGCCTCGAGGGCGGCACCTTCGCCGCCTACCACGCGCTCCACCGCCGCTGGCCCGACGGCATCGGCCACCAGGGCGACACCCTGCGGATCCTCGACGCCGCCGGCGCGCCCGCGGGCGGCTGGGGCTGGGGCTGCAGCCACAGCATGGACCAGCGCCTCGCCGCCGGGCCGGGCGGGCCGGTGCCGATCTGCATCGCCGACTGCTACCCGGGCAAGGGCCTCTACTACTTCCACGATCGCGCCGAGCTGACGCCCGACCCCGCCGCCAACTGCGCCGGCGGCTACTCGACGCGCCTCGGCGGCCTCGTCGCCGTCGAGGACGGCTTCTTCCTCGTCTACCAGGACGCCGCCGGTGCCGCGCACCTCGGCCGCTTCGACGCGAACGGCGCGTCCGTCTCGGACCGCACGCTCGCCGTCTCCGGCGCGAGCCGCCTCGCCCGCCACGCCCGCGGCCTCGTCCTCGGCCACGACGACGGCGGCACGCCGCGGCTCAGCCCGCTCGACGCGACCGGCGCCGACGCCGGCGCGCCCTTCGACCTGCCGCTCCCGCTCCCCGTGCACGACCTCGAGTCCCGCCCGGACGGCGAGGTCGCCTGGGCCAGCGCGTCCGGCGCGACGCTCCGCGTCGCCCGCCTGAGGAGATGTGCATGACCCGCCGACTGCTCCCGCTCGCCCTCGCCCTCTCCGCCGCCTGCGTCAGCCCCGAGGTCACCGAGGACTGCGCCGAGACCGGCTGCGCCGCCGGCCAGATCTGCCAGCCCGACGGCACCTGTGCGGCGGCCTGCGTGCCGCGCGGGTGCGCCGCCGACAGCTGCGGCCGCATCGGCGACGGCTGCGGCGGCGAGGTCGAGTGCGGCGACTGCGACGGCGGCGACGTCTGCGTCTCGAACGTCTGCTGCACCCCGCAGACGTGCGAGGAGCGCGGCGCGCAGTGCGGCGCGCCCGTCGAGAACACGTGCATGACGACCCTCGACTGCGGCACCTGCGAAGACGGAGAGACGTGCACCGAGAGCTTCCGGTGCAGCTGCACGCCCGAGCCGCTCCTCCTCGCGGAGCTCGATCGCGACGACGGGCCGCCGCTCCGGGCGAACATCTCCACCGCGTCGCCGCTCCTCACGGTCGAGGGCGGCCGGACCATCCTCACCTTCTCGACCAGCCGCTGGGACGGCGACACCTCGTACACCGCGCTCGCGCGGGTGGAGCTCGTCTCGCCCGCCCTGCCCGACCTCGCCACCCTGGAGATGATCGAGGGGACCGCGGAGGGCATCGGCTGGGCCGCGCGGCAGTCGGTGAGCGCCGACGGTCTCGAGCTCTTCTTCGACTCGAGCCGGCCGAACGGGGACTGGCGCGACCCGGAGATCTACGCGGCCCATCGGTCGTCCGCCGACGGGGCGTGGTCGGTGCCGGTCGTGGTCGAGTCCGTCGGCTCCTCCTCCGACGACGCCGACACGGTCGGCTCGCCGCAGCTCCTCCCCGACGGCCGCACCCTCCTCTACGGGCGCGCCGGCGTCCCGGCCCTCGCGACGCGCGCCTCGACGACGCCGGGCGATCTCGCCTTCGTGCCCGAGGCCGGCGCGGCGTTCGAGGATCCGCTCGAGGATCCGAGCGTCCCGGTGTCGGTCGGCAACTTCGTGATCGACTGCGATCGCACCCGGATCCTCTACACCCGCGAGTGGTCGCCCGCGGGCACCGACCTGCGCCAGATCTCGTTCCAGCTCGACCCGGTGCGCTTCGGCACGCCCGAGCCGTACGCGCGGTTCGCGGTCCCGCCGCTCGGCGACGGCTCCCACGGCCACCGCGTCCTCCGCTTCGCCGAGGCGCCCGACTGCGGCGGCGTCTACCTCGGCAACTTCGCGGCCGACCTCTACTACCTCGCCGCGTCCTGCGGAGGTTGAGCGCCCGATGACCCCCGCCGCCCTCCGCAAGCTCTGCCTCTCCCTCCCCGGCGCCGAGGAGAAGCCGCACTTCGAGCGCACCTCGTTCCGGGTCGGCACCAGGATCTTCGCGACCATGACCGCCGACGGCGCCCAGGCGATGGTGGTGGTGAAGCCGATCGACCGGGTCGAGGCGCTGCTGCGCGCGGAGCCCGAGGTGTTCTTCGACCACGGCACCTGGACGTTCAAGAACGGCGCCCTCGGCGTCCGCCTCGCGAGGATCGACGCCGCGACGATGCGCGGGCTCGTCGTCGACGCCCACGCGCGCATCGCGCCGAAGCCGAAGAAGCCGAGGTCCGGGTCGAAGCGCTAGCAGCCCTCGAGCGCCGGCGGCGTCCACGGCCACTCGACGGAGACCTTCGCGCCCGCGAGCTCGACCTCGGCGCGGACGGCCTTCCCCGCCTTCAGCGCCTTGCCGTGGGCCCGCGCCACCTCGAGCAGCGCCTCGAGCACGATCGCGAGCCGCACCGTCTCCTTGGCGTCGAGCGGCCGCGACGGCGCGTCCGGCGCCATGCGCACCGCGATCGGGTGCCGCTTCCCGACCGTCCAGCCGTGCGCCTCCGCCTCGGCGGCGAGCTCCTCCGGCACCTCGTCGCGCGCCGCCCAGAAGAGCGAGAGCGCCCGCACCAGGACGCCGCCCTCGTCGTGCTCGGCGAACAGCGCGGCGAGGTCCGCCGGCCGGTCGACCACCAGGACGCCGCCCTCGTCGCCGCCGGTCGCCAGCACCCCGACCTCCGCGAGGCCGACGCCCTCCGCTCGCACCCGCATCGTCGCCATCCCGTGGGCGCCGAGCTTCCACGGCGCGGCGCGGAGCCACGCCGCCGCGACCTCGAAGAGCCGCCCCACCGCCGCCGGCGACGCCCCGCCCGCGAGCGGCGAGCCGCCGACGCCCTCGCCCTCGCCGGCGAGCTGCTCGCGGAGCGACGCCGCCGCCTCGTCCACCTCGGGCACCGGGCCGATCGCGACCGTCACCTTCGCCTTCGAGCGCCGGATCGCGTCCGCCGCGCCGTGGTCCGCGACCCGGACCTGCTTCGGCCGCGTCGCCCCCGGCGCCGGCCGCGCGAGCGACGACGCCAGCACCTCCGCGAGCGCCTCGTCGTCCGTCACGTCGTCCGGCACCGGCGCGGCCCCGCCGAGCAGGCCCGTCTCCGGCTCCACCCACAGCGCCACCCGCGTCGCCGCCTTCTTCCCCGGCGCCGCGAACGAGCGAACGCCGCCGGCCCAGAGGCTCGGCTTCGGCTTCCGCGCCGCCATCAGAGCAGGTCGTGCTTCACGGTGGCCTCGAGCCGGCCGCCGGCGAACGCGGGGAAGTCGCGGCAGACGCCGCCGACGCACTTGATGCCGCCGCGCTGGGTGCCGACCACCGTGCGCACCCGGATCCACTCCCGCGGCTCGAAGGTGAGGTGGCCGGCGAGGAACAGCTGCCGCGTCCGCTCGTTGAAGGTGTCGTAGCCGAGCTCGGCCGTCAGCGAGCCGAGCCGGAGCTTCTCCGCGCCGATGAGGGTGGTGCCGCGGAGGTAGTCGCGCTCGAGCAGCGTGCGGCTCTCGTGGGCGACGGTGACGTGGATCGAGTAGCCCTCGGCGACCTCCTGCACCCAGTCGGTCTCGCCGTGCACCATCGTCTTGAACGCCTCGTCGTCCTGCCGCTCCTCCCGGTAGCCGCCGCTCGCGTTCCAACGCGACGAACCGCCGCCGTAGGTCGACTCGAACCCGCCGTAGCCGTGCACCGCGTCGACGAGCGACTCCTCAGGCCCGTAGCGCCGGAACATGCCGCTCGCGTAGACCACCACGTCGCCGTCGAAGAGCGACCGCGAGAGCTTGGCGCGCCCGCCGCGGACGTCCTGGTTGTCCAGCACCTCCTGGTCGATGCGCTCGAGCGTCGGCGGCTGGTTGTAGATCGTGCGGCGCGCCTGCACCGGATCGTAGCTGCCGAGCACCTGGAAGCGGTCGAGCCAGAGGCCCTCGAGGAGCAGCGACGCGACCCCGAGGCCGAGGTCGGCCGACGCGTACGCCGCGCTGCCGGTCTCGTCGAGGCCCGCCACCGAGTACTGCTCACCGGCGCCCTCGAGGTAGAGCGACAGCCAGTCCGCCACCGGCGCCTCGACGTACGCGCCGCCGAGCGCGGTCTGGTCGTCGCCCACCTCGGGCAAGGTCGGCGTCTTCGCCTGCAGGAACAGCCCGTGCGCCGAGAGGTCGACGCGGCCGAGGTGCAGCGTGGCGCTGCCGCCGGCGATCGTGTCCTCGGGGTCCTCGACGAACTTCTGCGTCACCCCGTCGAGGTTGGCGACGTTGGTGCGGCCGGCGAACGCGGTGGCCGAGAGGGTGTCGCCCTCCCACGCCAGCTGCCCGCCGCGGAGCGCCTGGTCGGTGCCGAGCTCGTCCACCTTGCGCAGGGAGAGCGCGAGGCCGCGGCCGAGCTGCCGCGGGAAGTCGCCGGCGGTGAGGGTGAGGTCGCCGACGCGGTGGTCGACGGTGAGCCGCTCGAGCCGCGCCTCGCTCGCGTACGCCGAGGGCTCCTCGAACGTCGGCTCCGGCACGTCGGGGAAGTTCGCGAACTTCACCGCGTCGATCTGGGTGCGGACGGTGGTGTCCTCGGCGTCGCCCGACAGGTACAGCTTGTTCAGGACGAGGCCGTAGTCGTCGTCGCCCTCGAGCTCGTTGTCGTTGTCGGTCCGGTACTCGAGGACCAGCGTGTCCACGAGCCGCAGGCTCTCGGCGGCGGCGAAGCTCGGAGCGAGGAGTGCGAGGAGCGCCGCGGTGGCGGATCTCACTGCGCCGCGGACGCCTTCTCCCCGAGGAGCCCGACCACCTCCTGCTCGAGGAGCTTCTCGGCGCCGCCGGAGAAGCCGGTGTGCTCGTACGCGCGGCGGCCCTGCCGGTCGAGCACCACGGTGAACGGGAGCGCGTGCTTCGGGTTCAGCTTGTCGAGCACGGCGCTCTCGGCGTCGAGCGGCACCGGGATGGTGAGCTTCTTGTCCGAGACGAAGCGGCGCACGTCGGCGACCGTCTTCGGGTCGTCGGTGTTGATGGCGAGGACGACGAGGCCGTCCTTGCCGTGCTTGTCGGCGAGCGCCTGGAGCGTCGGGAGCTCCTGCTTGCAGGGCCCGCACCACGTCGCCCAGAAGCTCATCACCACGACCTTGCCCTTGTGGTCGGAGAGCTTCACCTTGTCGCCGGCGAGCGTGCGCAGGGTGAAGTCGTTCACCTTCGCCCGCTCCTCGGCCGCGAAGGCCGGCGCGGCGGCGAGGACGACGAGGAGGAGCGCGAGGATGCGGTTCATGGTCGCCTAGAGGTCGAGGTTGTTCTCGATCACGCCGCGGACCACCTGCTCGTCGAAGCCGGTCGTGATCTTGAGGATGGTCATGGTGTCGACGTCCACGACCATGTTCATCGGCGTGAGCGTCTCGTCGTAGTACGCGCCGAGCTGGAAGTCGGCGTCGAGGACGACCGGGTACGGCAGGTCGTAGCGGTCGTTCCAGTCCCGCACCTGATCGAGCGTCGCGGGGCCGAACTCCGCGTCCTCGAACAGCGCGGCGGTGATCGCCAGGCCGTTGCCCGCGAGATCGCCGTGGAGCGCCACCAGCTTCGGCTGCTCCTCGATGCAGGCGGTGCACCAGCCCGCGGTGGTGGTGAGGAGCAGCACGCGGTTGTGCTCGTCGGCGAAGACGTCGCCGAGCGTCCACGCGCTCCCGTCGGCCGCGGTGAAGGCGAGGTCCGCGAGCACCGCGCCCTCGGCGGTGCCGTACGGGCCCGACGGGTAGGTGGTCCGGTCGGTGAGCTCGCCGGCCCCGCCGGGCTCCCCGGAGGCGCAGGCGCCGAGCGCGGCCGCGGCCACGGCGATGAGGAGCGTGCGCTGCATGGTCATTCCTTCGCCCGGTACCCGAGCCAGGTGAAGCACGGCAGGCCCTGGCCCTCGTTCGAGGTGATGGTGGCTCCGTCCGCCGAGACCGTGCCCTCGCCGAACTTCGCCCAGGTCGCCTCCGGCACCGAGGTGCCGTCGAGCAGGGTGCACTCGAGGCCGCCGAGCACGAACAGCTCCACGGTCGAGCCGGCGGCGAGGCCGGTCGCGTTCGGGATGGTGAGGCCGAAGCCCGGCGCGCTGATCTGGCCCTCGGGGTAGAAGGCGTACAGCCCGTCGAAGGTCGGCGCGTCGCCGCAGAGGCCCACCGCGTCCCTCGGGATCCGGCGGCCGCCGAAGGCGTCGTAGGAGCCGGTCCCCGAGTAGTAGAGCGACGGCGTCACCGAGAGCACGAGCCCGTCGTCGAAGCGCACGTCGCGGGCGGCCTCGGGATCGCCCTCGGGCGGCAGGTCGAGCGCCGGCGTCGCCACCGGGAGGACGCTCGGCGTCGGGAGCCGGACCTGCGGGCCCGCCGCCGGATCCATCTGGCAGTAGACGGTGGCGCGGCCCGCCCGGGGGAGGAGGACGCGCATCGCGGCCTTCTCGAGGCAGCGGACCTCCTCCGGCAGCTCGACGGTGTAGACGCCGTCCGGGCCGGTGTCGGCGGGACGGAGGCAGATGAACTGCCGGTCGGCGGTGTGGACGCAGAACTGCGCCTTCGCGCCCTCGATCGGCGTGCCGCCGGGGGTGGAGGCCCAGCCGCGGACCGCCGAGTAGAAGCCGAAGGCGGCGCCGCACGAGGCCGGCCTCGCGACGTCGGGCAGCTGGCCCTCGATCGCCGCCGGCGCCTCCGGCGTCCAGCCCGTGTCCTGGTCCGGCGGGAGCGCGCTGCCCCCCGAGCCGCCCGCGCCGCCGGAGCCGCCGGCGCCGCCCGAGCCGCCCGCGCCGCCGTCGCCGCCGGAGCCGCC
>CAZDGH010000316.1:0-7167 GCA_964504805.1 uncultured Myxococcales bacterium
CAGCCCGGGCGCGAAGCCGACCGCGAGGAGCGCGAGCGCCACCGCCGCCGCCAGCCCGAGCGCCTCGCCGACCTCGGCGAGGCGGCCGAGGCCCGCCGCGGCCGCGAACGAGATCGAGAGCGCCGCGACGATGGCCGAGGTGCGGGGCGCCGGCACCGGCGCCTCGTCGGCCGGCGCCGCCGGCGTGAGGACCAGCGCCTCGGTCGCCACCGGCGCGGCCGCCGGGCCGGCGGCGGCGAGGCCGAGGGCGATGGCGAAGGAGAGCGTGTAGGCGATGACGCCGTCGTACAGCGGATCGTGGGTGAGCGACCAGGCGGCGGTGGTCACCAGCACCGCCGCCGAGCCCCAGATCGCCGCCCGCCGCTCGGCGCCGGCCGGCCCCGGGTCCCCCGCTGCCGCCTTGGCCCCGCGGCGCAGCGCCGCGTAGAGCGCGGCGACGACCCAGACGAGCGCGATCAGCCCGAGCGGCCCGCTCTCGACCCAGGCGAAGAGCAGGTTGTTGTGGGAGTGGCAACGCACCATGAAATGCGGGCTGTGCGGCGTGTAGTAGACCTCGGTACGCGGGGTGAACGTGCCCGCGCCGATGCCGCCCGGGTGATCGACGAGCATCTGCAGCGAGCGGGCCCACATGAAGCCGCGGTGCGAGTTGTTGGCGTAGCTGCCGTCGAAGGCGCGGGCGAGCTTCGCCTGCAGCGCCGGCGAGACCGCGGTGGCGAGCGCGACCGCGACCGCCAGCGCGCCCAGCGCCGCCGCCACGCGCCGCAGGTTCCGCCCGATGAGCCCCATGGCGGCGACGCCCGCGGCGAAGCCGGCCCAGATCATCCGCAGGGTGGTGAAGAGCGCCCCGAAGGCGATCGGGATCGACGCCAACACCGCCAGGATCGCCCGCCGGCCCCGGAGCGCGCCGGCGACGAAGCCCGCGGCGACGAGCACCATCGCCACGTTGCCGACGTAGGCGAAGGTCGCGTGCCGCGGGTAGGTGCCGAAGACGAGGTAGCGGTCGGTGGTGTCGGGCGCGAGCTGGACGATCTTCCGGGCGCCCTCCCGGAGCAGGTCGATCCCGGTGAAGTGCTGCACCACGCCGTAGACGCCCTGCACCGCCGCCGCGGCCACGAACAGCGACGCCAGCCGGAAGGCGCGCTTCCCGTCGCCGATGGCGCCGGCGAGCAGGATCGCCGCGCCGAGCCGCAGCACCCCGCGGACGTCCGCCGCGAGCGGGGTCGCCCCGTCGGCGCGCTGCACCACCGCGGTGAGCACCACCGCGCCGAGGAAGAGCGCGAGCGGCTTGTCGAGGGCGGTCGGCCGGAGCACGGGCTCGCCGAGGAGGTGGAGCGCGATCGTCGCGGCGCCCACCACCGCGAGCGAGATCTGGATCGGCGCGATGCCGCAGGCGAGCGAGATCGCGAAGCCGTGCAGGCCGACGTCGAGCGCGAGCCGCGCCGCCCGGACCGCCCTGCGACCTCCATGGGGTTACGGATCGCCCACGGGCGCCCTTCGGTCAAGCCGGCGGGCGCACCGGCACCGGCCGCCGCCAGAGCAGCTCCTGGATCGCGCCGACGAGGGCGCCGACCACGCCGACGATCGCCGGCGGCGCCCAGGCGGCGACCGCCGGCGGCAGCGTGCCGGCGAGGCCGATGGCCCGGAACACCACCAAGAGCGTCCAGACGAGCAGCGAGACGAGGATGCCCTCGGCGAGGGCCGCGGTGAGGTGGCCCCGGCGGTTGCGGCGGAGCGCGAGCCGCACCGCGAGCAGCGCGCCGGGCACCGCGGCGAGCGGGTAGGCCATCCGGCCGTGGAGCTCGAGCCGGTACTCGGCCTCCGGCAGGCCGAGCCGCCGCCGCACGTCGATCTGCTCCCAGAGCTCCCCGAGGCGCAGCTGCTTCGGCCGCCCCGAGCGCACCCGGAAGTCCTCGGCGGTCTCGGGGAGCTCGAGCCGGAGCGTCGCGTGCGACTCCGCCCCGACGCGCTCGCCCCCGCGGAAGGTGTCGATCCGCGCCCGCTCGAGGAGCCAGCCGCCGTCCGGCGACGCCTTCATCCGCTCCACGTCGATCCGGCGCGCCAGGGTGAAGCCCTCGCCGAGCTCGAAGATGGTGACCCCGGCGAGCGCGTCGCCGTCCTCGCCGGTGACGTGGAAGATCCGCGGCGGCGCGCCCTTCGCCTCCTTGCCCCGGAACCAGCGCCGCTGGCCGAAGTACGCCTGGAAGTCGCCGGCGCGGCGGAAGCGCTCGGCCTTGATCTCCTCGGCCCTCCGCGAGGCGTCGACCACGACCCACTCGTTGAGCGCCATGATCGCGCAGCAGGCGACGGTGCAGGCGCCCAGCATGGTGGCGATGATCCGCCCCGGCGAGACGCCCACCGAGAGCAGCGCGGTGTACTCGCCCTGCTGCCGCAGCGCGCTCACCGCGATGCCCGCGGCGAGGAGCAGCGCCGCCGGCGAGACCTGGTAGGCGAGCTCGGCGGCGAGATTCGCGTACAGCCGCGCCACCGCGTAGGCCCAGCCCGGGCCCTGGAACGAGTAGGCGCGGTCGGCGAAGTCGACCACCAGCACCATCGCCACCACGCCCGCCACCGAGGCGAGCGCGGCGCGGGCGTAGATCCCGGCGAGCCAGCGGCCGATGGTGCTCACGTGGCGCCGCCCCGGGCCCGCCGGAACAGGAAGAACGCGGCGGCGAGCGCCGCGAGCAGGAGCGCCGGCGACCAGGCGGCGAGCCAGGGCGGGAAGACCTGCCGGCTGCCCAGCGCGCCGAAGAGCTTGCCGAGGACGAAGTAGGCGACGACGGCGCCGAGCGTCCAGCCGTAGGCGATGGCGCGGCCGCCGCGGCGCCCGCCGACGCTGGTGCCGGCGGCGGCGACGCCGACGAGGGCGAACGCCAGCATCACGAACGGGTGCGCGAGCCTCCGGTGGAACTCGATCAGCGGCTCGACGTGGGCGCGGCCCTGGGCCTTGAGGGCGCGGACGTGCTCCCAGATCTCGCCGGCGCTCGAGGTCTCGAGCGGCCGCCGCATCTTGTTCTTCCGCGAGATCTCCGCCTCCACCACCACCGACACCTCGGCGGCCTCGAAGCGCGCCAGCGCGTAGTCGTCGCCCTTCTGCACGGCGCGGTGGAGCTCGCCGTCCTCGAGCCGGAGGACGATGGCGCCGGCCGGCCCCTCGGTGTCGATCGAGCCGCGCTCCGCGAGCACCAGGAGCGGCGCGCTGGGATCGCGCTCGTCGTGGACGAGGACGTCGCGGAGCCTGCCGTTCGTGGGGCTGACCTTGCCCGCGTAGAGCGTCAGGTCGGAGAGGTCCTCGTAGAAGACGCCGGGCTTCACGTCGCCGGCGAGGTTGCGCTTGATCACGGCGTTCATCAGCGCCCGGGCGCTGGCGAGGCCGAGCGGCTCGAGCCAGGCGGTGACGGCGAGCATCGCTGCGGTGAGCACGCCGCCGAGCGCCAGCGGCGTGGGCAGGAGCAGGTGCGGGCCGTGCCCGGTGGCCGCGAGCGCGGTCAGCTCGCGGTCGTCCGAGAGCCGGCCGAGGCCGACGAGGATGCCGAGCAGGAACGCCACCGGCATGCCGTACGAGAGCATCGACGGGAGCAGGTAGAGCAGCACCTTCCCGACGTCCGAGGGCGAGACGCCGGAGCCGAAGATCACGTCGGCCTGCGCGAGCAGGCGCATGACGATGAAGAGCTGGGTGAGGAAGAGCAGCGCCGCCAGGAACGGGGCGAGGATCTCCCGCAGGAGGTAGAGGTGGAGCGTCTTCCTCACCCGCGCGCGGGCTCCCGGGCCAGCGCGCGATGGGCGATGTCGCGCCGGTAGTGCGCGCCGCGGATCCGGATCTTCGCGCAGGCGTCGTAGGCGCGGGCGCGGGCCTCGGCGACGGTGTCGCCGCGGGCGGTGACGCCGAGGACGCGGCCGCCGGCGGTGACGAGGCGACCGCCGTCGAGGGCGGTGCCGGCGTGCAGCACCCGGAGGTCGTCGGACTCGGCGACGGCGTCGAGGCCGAGGATCTCGTCACCGGCCGCCGGCGCGCCGGGGTAGCCCTCGGCGGCGATCACCACCGTGAGCGCCGCCTTCCCCGAGATCTCGAGGCTCCCGCCGCGGAGGTCGCCGGCCGCGGCCGCGGCGAGCGCGGGCAGGAGATCGGTCTCCACCCGGGCGAGGATCACCTGGCACTCGGGGTCGCCGAGGCGCGCGTTGAACTCGATCACCTGCGGGCCCTTCGGCCCGATCATCAGCCCCGCGTAGAGCGCGCCCACGAACGGGCGCCCCTCGGCGGCGAGCTGCCGGAGGGCCGGGCCGAGCACCCGCGCCTCGACCTCGGCGAGCAGCGCCGGCGTCACCACCGGCGCCGGGGAGTACGCCCCCATCCCGCCGGTGTTCGGCCCCTGGTCGCCGTCGAAGGCGCGCTTGTGATCCTGCGCCGCGGGCAGCGTCAGGAACCGGGTCCCGTCGCAGAGGGCGATGACGCTCGCCTCCTCGCCCTCGAGCCGCTCCTCGACGACGAGCCGGGCGCCGGCGGCGCCGAGCGTGCGGCGGACCAGCAGGTCGTCGATGGCGGCGTCGGACGCCTCGGGCGAGTCGCAGACGACGACGCCCTTCCCCGCCGCCAGCCCGTCGGCCTTCACCGCCACCTTCCCGCCGTGGCCGCGGGCCCACGCCTTCGCCGCCGCCGCGTCCTCGAAGGTGCCGAACGCCGCCGTCGGGATCCCGGCGCGCTGCATCAGCCCCTTGGCGAACGCCTTCGAGCCCTCGAGCTCCGCCGCCGCCTTCTTCGGGCCGAAGCACGGGATCCCGGCCTCGGCGAGCGCGTCGGCGAGGCCGAGGGTGAGGGGCTTCTCCGGCCCCACCACCACCAGGTCCACCTTCTCGCGCCGCGCCAGGGCGACGAGGCCCGGCACGTCGTCGGCCGCGACCTTCGCGAGCTCCGCGACCTTCCCGATGCCCGGGTTGCCCGGCGCGCAGACGAGGCCGGTGCAGAGGCGGCTCCGGGCGAGCTTCACGCAGAGCGCGTGCTCGCGCCCGCCGCCGCCGACCACGAGGACCTTCACGGCTTCACCGCCCCAGGTTGAAGAGCGCGACCTTCGCGTCGGTGTTGTCGGAGTCTCCGGTGAACACCTGCAGGAACCGCTTCTCCGCCTCGTCCTTGCGGCCGGCGCGGAGGTCGAGCTCGCCGAGGCGCAGCACCGCGGGCATGAAGGTGCGGCTGGCGTCGAGCGCCTTCGCGTAGGCGGACGCCGCGGGCTCGTACTTCCGCTGCTTCTCGAGGGCGCGGCCCTCCAGGTAGTAGCCGAGCGGCGAGAGCTTCTCGGCGCCCTGCGACCACCTCGCGTACTGCGCCGCGCGCATGCCGTTCTCGCGGTCGAGGGCGATCTGGGAGGTGTACGCCAGGGCGAGCACCTCGGCGCGGTCGAGCGAGAGGGTCTTCTCGAAGAGCTGCTCGGCGCGGTCGACGTCCCCGGCGTGGTAGCGGATGACGCCGGCGGCGGTGAACGTCAGCGCCAGCTCCTCCTGCTCCCGGCCCAGGTCGAGGAAGATCTGGTCGAGGCCGGCGAGCCGCGCCCGGAGCGACTCGTAGTAGTCGGTGACGTTGCGGCGCGCCCGGGTGCTGCCGGGGTCGATCTCGATCGCCGCGCGCATGGTGCCGAACGACTGCTGGATGCCGCCGAGCCTCGCCTGGGTGGAGGCGAGGAACATCGCCGGCGTGATCCGCCGAGGCGCCGAGTTCCGCGCCCGCTCGAACGCCGCGAGCGCCTCGGCGTGCCGGCCGGCGGCGAGGTGCACGCGGCCGTCGAGCAGCGCCCGGTCGGAGTCGTCGCCGAAGCGGCCGCCGGTGGCCTCGAGGGCGAGGCGCGCGTCCTCGGGCTTGCCCTGCTTGAGGGCGACGAGCGCCGCCTGGAACTTCGCGGGCGCCGCGTAGCCCGCGCCGAGGCCGTCGGCGAGCTTGGCGATCGACGCGGCCTTGTCGAGCTCGCCCCGCTCGCGCGCCACCGCGGCGGCGTGGCCGAGGACGCGGCCGCGCACCGAGTCCTCGAGCTGCTCCTGCTCGGCGACGAGCTTCCCGAGGAGGTCCGAGGCGCGCTTCAGGTCGCCCTCGACCTGGTACGCCAGCACCGCGAGGCCGAGGCGCGCCTCCGCCGCCGCCGGGTCCTTCTCGAGCAGCTGCTCGTAGATGCCGCGGACGCGCCCGTACGCGCCGACCGTGACGGCCGTCCGGGCGACCGCGCCGAGCGCCTCCTGGTCCTGCGGGTCGAGGGCGAGGCGCTTCTCGAAGTCCGCCACCGCCGACGCGTAGCGGCCGGCGCGCTCGTTGGCGAGGCCGCGGTAGAGGTACGCCCGCTTCAGCCGCGGCTCCTTCGCCAGCGCCTGATCGAGGAACTGGAGCGCCTGGTCGGCGTTGGTCGGGATGTACGAGCGGCCGAGCGCGAGCAGCACCTCCGGGTCGTCGCCGCCGAGGAGCCGCGCCTGCTCGCCGTGGGCGCGGGCCTGGAGCACGTCCGGGACCTCGGACGCCATGATCAAGTGGGCGAACGCCCGGTGCACCGACGGGTCGCGGGGCGCGATCGCCTCGAGGTGCACGATGATGTCGAAGGCCTCGCGCCAGGCGTCCATGTTGCCCGGGTCGTGGTTGCGGATCGCGAACGCCTCCACGTAGCCGGCGCCGGCCTTCACCAGCGCCGGGTCGAGGAGGAGCGCCTTGCGGAAGTGCTCCACCGCGGTGCGCAGCGAGTCCGGCGTGTCGAGGAGGAGGTCCTTGCGGGCCTCCTGGTAGTGATCCTCGGCGGTGCCGGAGAGGTCGGGGACCGCGAGCTTCCAGACCTGCAGGCGCCGGTCGAAGGCGTCGGCGGTCGGGAGCCGCTCGACCTTCGGCACCCGGAAGAACTTCCACCACACGCCGCCGGCGCCGAGGAGGAGCAGCACCACCACCGCGGCGGCGATCTTCGGGAGCGCGCCGCCGCCCGACGAGCGCGACACCGCCACCGGCCGGATCCGCGGCCGGGCGAGGAGCGACGCCACCGCGGGCCAGCCCGAGGCCGGGCGGAACGGCTCGTCGCCCCGGGCGATCGGATCGGACGGGCCGACCTGCCCCGACTCGATCTGCGCCTTGAGCTCGGCGAACGGCACCGGGCCGACGACCTCGCCGGACCGCTTCTGGATCCGCCAGCCGGCGCCGTCGCCCTCGCGGGG
>CAZDGH010000317.1:0-2404 GCA_964504805.1 uncultured Myxococcales bacterium
GACGGCGTACCTCGCCCTCGGCGCCGGCTACGCGGTGGCGGCGCTGGCGCTGGTCCGCGACTTCACCCACCGTGAAGCCTGGCTGCTCGCGGCGGCGCCGCTCCTCCTCGGCGTCGCGTTCGCCCGGCGCGCCGTCCGCACCGGCGAGACCGCCGCCGCGGTGGCCGCCCAGGCCGCGCTGCTCCTGCTCTGGCTCTGCCTGCGCATCGCCGGGCCGCTCGACGCCCTCGGGCCGCTCGGCGGCGACGGAGACGCCCTCGCAGGCGTGCTGCTCGGCCTCGCCTTCCTCGGGCTCCGGGCCGCGGTGGCCCGCGCCACCGAGGCGGCCCGTCCGCTGGCGCGCCCGGCGCTCTGGGCCGCCCACGCCTTCCCGCTGCTCGGCCTCGCCGGCGTCGCCCTCGGCGTCGCCGAGCACCCCTCGGCGGCGCTCACCCTCGCGGCGCTGCACTTCGCCGGCGTCGCCGCGGCCTCCCGCGGCCGCGCCTCGGCGCTCCTCGCCGCGCTCTCGCTCGACGCCGCCCTCTTCGTCGCCTTCCGGACCCACGGCTGGGACGACCCGCAGCTCTACGGCATCCCCGCCGGCCTCACCCTGGTGCTGCTCTCCCGGCTCTTCCGCGACGACCTCGGCGAGGCCTCCGCCGCGCGTCTGCGCGCCCTCGGCGCGGTGGTGCTCTACGCGGCCTCGTCCTACCGCGCCCTCGTCTTCGACCACCCGATCTACCCGCTCGTCACCGCCGCGCTCTGCGTCGCCGGCATCGCCCTCGGCATCGCCCTCCGCATCCGCGCCTGGCTCTACGCCGGCACCGCCTTCCTGGTCGTCGACGTCGTCGGCAACGCCGCGCAGTGGGGCCTGCGCGATCACCGCGTCGGCGCGCTCTGGCTGACGCTCCTCGGCCTCGCCGTCGTCGCCTTCATGGCCTTCTTCTCGGCGAAGCGCGAGGAGCTGCTCCGCCGCGTGCGCGCGTACCGGCAGCTGCTCGGGGGCTGGAGCTAGCGCACCGCGTACAGCTCCGGCCAGAGCAGCAGCGGCTGGAGGGTCGCGAAGGAGCGCGCCAGCCCGAACAGGTCGCCGAGGTCGGGGCGGGCGCCGATGCGCTCCACGACCCGGAGCTCGGCGTCGGCGGGGTCGAAGCGCCCCTCGCGGCCGAGCCAGGCGAGCGCGGCGTCGAGGCCGCCCCGCTCGTCGACGAGGACGTCCGGCGCGTCCGCGGCGACCCAGACGCGCCCCTCGGCCGCGGCCCGGATCTCCTCGGGCCGCCTGCGCCGCCCCTCGGCGACGCGCGAGACGAACTCGTCGTAGGTGTCCTCGATGTCGCGCACCAGCACCTGCCGCTCCTCGTCGGTGAGCTCGTGGGCCGGCTCGAGCAGCCCCGCGTGCGCGCCGCGGAGGAAGACCTCCTGCTTCACCCCGAGCCGCTCGAGCAGCGCCCGCGCGTCGAAGCGCCCCGCGAAGACGCCGATCGAGCCCACCAGCGACGACGGCGCCGCCACGATGCGCCGGGCGCCGGCCGCGGCGAAGTAGCCGCCGCTCGCCGCCACGCCGTCGACGAAGGCGATCGTCGGCTTCTCCTCGGCGCAGCGCAGCACCGCGCGCCACATCAGCTCCGAGGCCGGCGCCGCGCCGCCCCGCGAGTCGACGTGGACGAGCACGCCGCGGGCGCTCTTGCTCTTCCGGGCGCGATCGAGGGCCTCGACGACCGAGTCGCTGCCGGCCATGCCGGCGCCGCCCGGCCAGCGGAAGCTCTTGCCCGGCTTGATGAGCCCGGAGATCGGGACGACCGCCACCTCGGGCCGCGGCCGGAGCCGCGGCGGCTCGAAGCGGAACCGCACCGATCGCCGCAGCTCCCGCGGCGAGCCGATCCGGGCCTTGGTCTCGCCGGGCGCGGCCAGCACCCGCGGCAGCTCGTCCCGGTAGGCGAGGCGGTCGACGAGCCGCGCCTCGAGCGCGCGCCGCGCGGTGTACGGTCCGGCGTCCACCGCCGCGCGCGCCGGCTCCTCGCCGCCGAGCCGGGCCGCGAGCCCCTCAACGAGGCGCCGGTGGTGGTGGTCGAGGATCTCGTCGAGCACCTGCCGCTGTTCGGGCGAGGTGTCGCTGCGGGTGAACTTCTCCGGCGCCGTCTTGTACTTGCCCTTGCGGAAGAACTCCGGGTTCACCCCGAGCTTCTCGAGCGCGTCCTTCAGGCTGGTGGTGGTCAGCGAGAAGCCCACCAGGTGGAGCGGCGAGCCCGGCGCCAGGATCACCTGCGACGCCGCCGAGAGGAGCAGGTACGTGCTGGTGTCGGCGCCCTCGCTGTAGGCCACCACCTCCTTGCCCTTCAGCCGGAGGTCCACGAGCAGCTTCCGGAGCGCGTCGAGCCGCGGCGCGCTCGCCTCGACGCCGTCGACGCGCAGGAGCACGCCGCGG
>CAZDGH010000317.1:2414-7163 GCA_964504805.1 uncultured Myxococcales bacterium
GATCTCGCCGAAGAGCCGCTCGAGCCCCTCGAGCGAGACGGCGTGGAGCTTCCGCGGCGGCCAGAGCCCGCGGCGCCGCGTCTCGCGCCAGCGCACCGGCCCCTCGAGCTTCACCTGGACCCACGCCGGCACCCGCCGCGGGAACGGCAGCCGGACGAGGAACCGCGCGACCGCCCAGGCGAGTCGGAGCGGCGCGGAGACGGCGGCCCACAGCAGGCGGAGCACCATGCGCTAGGTGTAGGGCCGAGCGCCCCGCCCGTAAAGGCGTGGGGCCGTCCCGGGTGGGCCGCGGGCCGCCCCGGTCACGTGGTAGGCTCGCACACCGTGCGCCCGCTCCTCGTAGCCCTCGCCGTGGTCCTCCCGACCGCCGCCGCCGCCCAGGGCCTGAACTTCAACGGCCTCGGGGCGGACCGGGAGCTCAAGGGGTTCGACCCCGCCGCCCCGAAACCCGCCGCCGAGGCGCCGTCGGCCGCCGGCCCTCCCGCCGAGCGGGTGAAGAGCTTCGACGGCCAGGTCGACCAGGCGCCGCCGCCGCAGAAGGCCCTCGTCACCGGCCCGACGCCCGACCGCGAGGTCAAGGGCTTCTCGGGCTCGACCGCGCCCGCGGCCAAGGCGCCCCCGAAGGCGGCGCCCGACGAGGTGCAGCGGAAGTCGCGGGTCGGCACCTTCGACGACGCGGCCACGCCGAAGCCCGGCCGCTTCCCCTGGAAGCTCGCGCTGCTCGGCGTGATCGGCACCGCCCTCGCCGTGCCGATGCTGCGGCTCTACTTCCGCCGCTTCTCGCACCAGATGGAGCTCGAGGGCGCGAAGGGCCCTGTGCCCGCGGACATCGCCGCGCAGCGCCGCCCCGCCGACGTGCCCCAGCGCGTCGTCCCCGCCGCCGAGAAGGCGATGGGCATCGTGCGCCGCGCCGGCGGCTGGGTCTCGGTGGGCCGCGTCGCGGTGCAGTGCGGCCTCGACGCCTCCGAGGCCGCCGACCTCCTCGCCACGCTCGAGGGCGAGGGACGCCTCGAGTCGAGCCGCGACGGCGAGGGGCGAACGCTGTACCGCTACCCGCAGCGCGCCTCCTAGCGACGCCCCTCCCGGCGCGTGTGGACCGCGATCGCGATCTTCGCGCTCACCTACGCCGCGATCCTCGCGGCGGGGAGCCGCTTCGCGCCGCTCGATCGGCCGGCGGCGGCGGTGGTCGGCGCGGTGCTCATGGTCGCGGCCGGCGTGCTCACGCCGCTCGAGGTCTACCGGGACGCGGTGGATCACGCGACCCTGGTGCTCCTCCTCGGCACGATGATCCTCACCGGCTACCTCGGCGCCGCCGGGTTCTTCCGGTTCGCGAGCCACGCGACGCTGCGCGCGGCGCGGACGCCGCGGCGCCTCCTCGTCGCCGTCGCGCTGCTCTCCGCGGCCCTCTCTGCGTTCATCGTCAACGACACGGTGTGCCTGTTCATGGCGCCGCTCGTGCTCCAGCTCGTCGACGACGCCGAGCTCCCGCCGCTGCCCTACCTGTTCGCGGTGGCCTTCGGCGCCAACGCCGGCTCCGCCGCGACGCCGACCGGCAACCCGCAGAACATGATCGTGGCGACGCTCTCCGGGATGCCGTACGCCACGTTCACCGCGGCGCTGCTCCCCGCCGCGGCGGTGGCGACCGCGGTGGTCGTGGGGCTGCTCCTCCTGCTCTTCCGCCGCGAGCTCTCGGGCGGTCCGCTCGCGATCGCGGACGTCGCGGCGCCGACGGTGGACCGGCCGCTCCTGGTGAAGACGCTCCTCGCCCTCGGCGGCGTCGTGGTCGGCTTCCTCGCCGGCCTCGACATGGCCTTCACCGCCCTCGCGGGCGCGGCGTTCCTGTTCGTCTTCGGCCGCCTCAGGCCCACCGACGTGCTGGCGTCGGTGGACTGGCTCCTGCTGCTGTTCTTCGCCGGCCTGTTCGTGGTGGTGCACGGCCTCGGCGTGAGCGGCGCCGCCGACGTCGTGCTCGCCCCGCTCTCCGACGGCGGCGCCGATCCGCTCCGGGGCGCGGCGCTCTGGGCGGCGGTCTCGATCGTGGCCTCGAACCTGCTCTCGAACGTCCCGTTCGTGCTGCTCGCGGCGCAGGCGGTGCCGTCCACCGCGGAGCCGCTCCTCACCTGGCAGGTGCTGGCGCTGGCCTCGACCCTCGCGGGCAACCTCACCCTGGTGGGCTCGGTCGCGAACCTGATCGTCTTCGGCGCCGCCGGCGCCCGCGGCAAGGTGCCGTTCACCCGCTTCCTCGCCGTGGGCGCGCCGGTGACGCTCCTCTCGACCGCCGCCGGCCTCGCGGTGCTGCTCGCGCTCCGCTAGAGCGCGCAGACGTTCGCCGCGCCCGGCGTGCCCTGGTCGCCGGCGCCGAACGGGGTCGTCGCGGTGCACCAATTCGCGGTCGCGTCGTTGGCCGCGGCGCTGGTGTGGTTCCGGCTCAGCTCCTTGCTGCGGCCGGAGACGTCGAACGTCCCGGGCCAGACCACCCGGTCGAGCTCGACCCCGTGGGCGACGACGAGCACCTCGTCGCCCGAGTTCCCGAGCGAGAAGCTCGAGTACTGGTAGGCGATCGAGACGCCGCCGTTGGCCGCGGCGTTGGCGCTGATGCCGAGGACGACGAAGCCGCCGGCGGGCACCACCACCGGCGCCGCGGCGGTGACGGCGTGGTTGTCGACCCCGAGGTCCGCGAGCACGAAGCCGCGGAGATCGATCTCGAAGGCGTTCGGGTTGTGGAGCTCGATCCACTCGCCGAACCCGTCGGCGACGACCGCCGGATCGATGTGCAGCTCTGTCACCACCAGGAGTCCCGGCGCGCACGCCTGGCCGCAGGCGCCGCAGTCGGCGGCGCTCGACGGCACGCAGGCCCCGGCGCAGCAGAGGCCGGCGCAGCCGGCGCCGTCCTCGTCGACCTCGCCGTCGCAGTCGTCGTCGACGCCGTTGCAGACCTCCGTCGCCTCCGGCGAGCGGGCCGCGCTGCCGTCGTCGCAGTCGCCGCCGCAGGCGGGGTCGCCCGGCGCGTAGCCGTCGCCGTCGGCGTCGGTCGCCACGTCGGCGCAGGCGGTCGAGTTCGGGCCGGTGCAGGCGAAGGCGTCGTCGGGGCAGAAGTCGAGGTCGGCCGCCGACGAGACGTCGCAGGGCGTGCCGGGCGCGTCGGCGAGCGGGCAGACGCCGCCGCAGCCGTTGCCGCCCTCGTCGATCCCGAGGTCGCAGTCGTCGTCGACGCCGTTGCAGGCCTCGGCGGCGGCGGGGTTGCGGGCCGCCGCCGCGTCGTCGCAGTCGCCGCCGCACGCCACGCCGGGCGCGAAGCCGTCGCCGTCGGCGTCGACGCCGGCGTCGGCGCAGGTGGTCGCGTTCGGGCCGTCGCAGGCGACGACGTCGTCGGCGCAGGCGTCGAGATCCGCGGCGGCGTCGCAGGTCGCGCCGGGGAGCGCGGCGAGCGCGCAGGCGCCGCCGCACGCGTTGGTGCCCTCGTCGGCGGTGCCGTCGCAGTCGTCGTCGACGCCGTTGCAGCTCTCCGGCGCGCCGGGGAAGCGGGCCGCGTCGCCGTCGTCGCAGTCGCAAGAGGCGCTGAAGCCGTCGCCGTCGGCGTCGGTCGGCACGTCGGCGCAGGTGGTGGCGTTCGGCCCGGCGCAGGCGAAGCGGTCGTCGTCGCACCCGTCGAGATCGGCCGCCGCGTCGCACGGCCCGCCGGGCGGGTCGGCGAGCGCGCAGACGCCGCCGCAGCCGTTGCCGCCCTCGTCGGTCGCGCCGTCGCAGTCGTCGTCGAGCCCGTTGCAGAGCTCGACGTCGTCGCCGCTGGCGTCGCCGCAGGTGCGGGCGCCGCCGGCGCACGCCGAGGTGCCCTCCTGGCAGAGGTCGGCGTCCGGCCCGTCGCAGGCGGCCCCGAGCCAGGCCTCGCCGCTGCCGTCGGCGGTGGCCGGGTCGCAGTCGTTGTCGGCGCCGTCGCAGCGCTCCGGCGCGCCGGGCCGCACGTCGGCGCGCCCGTCGTCGCAGTCGCCGGGGAGCGAGACGTGACCCGGCGGCGGCGCGCAGGCGGTCACCGCCGTCGCGGGATCGCCGAAGAGATCGCCGTCGGCGTCGAGGTAGTAGGTCGCCGCGGTGCCGTCGTCGGCGGTGCCGTCGCAGTCGTCGTCGACGCCGTTGCAGACCTCGACGGTGCCGCCCGTGGCGTCGGTGCAGCTCCGCGCGCCGCCCGTGCAGGCGAAGGTGCCCTCGAGGCAGAGGTCGGAGTCGTCGCCGTCGCAGGCCTCGCCGAGCCACGCCTCGCCGCTCCCGTCGGCGGTCGCCGGGTTGCAGTCCGAGTCGGCGCCGTCGCAGCGCTCGGGCGCGCCGGGGAAGACGTCGGCGCGGCCGTCGTCGCAGTCCGAGCCGGTGTCGGCGTGGCCCGGCGGCCGGGCGCAGGCGTCCACCGGCCGCGCCCCGTCGCCGTGGCCGTCGAGGTCTCCGTCGACGAAGAACCGCGACGTCACGCCCTCGTCGACGGAGCCGTCGCAGTCGTTGTCGGCGCCGTCGCAGCCCTCGGCGGCGCCGGGGTGCACGTCGGCGCGCAGGTCGTCGCAGTCGCCCGCCACCGCCACGTGTCCCGGGGGCGCGACGCAGTCCACCACCGAGGTGAGGTCGTCGCCGGCGCCGTCGCCGTCGCGGTCCCGGAAGAAGGTCCCGCAGTCGTCGAGGCCGTTGGCGCGGACGGGCACGACGAGCAGCGGCGCGTGGGCGTCGCCGCTCGCCAGCTCGAGCGCGCCGGTGCGCGGGCCCGGC
>CAZDGH010000318.1:0-7150 GCA_964504805.1 uncultured Myxococcales bacterium
CGTCGGCCTCGACCTCGAGCGCCGCCGAGGCGCCGAAGCGCGAGCGCGCCAGGAGAGCCACCGGCCCGTCGAGCCGCACCTCCACCTCGACCGGCGGGTGCACCTTGTACTGCCACGCCTCGAGCGAGACGTGGTCGCGGACGCTGAAGCCCTCGGGCACCTCGAAGTCCGGGTGCCGCGGCTTCGCGGCGTTCACCTCGAGCTCCTTCACCCGCTCGACCTGGAACGTGCGCAGGCCCTCGCGGAGGTGGCAGTGCCCGACGAAGAACCAGGCGCCGTGGCGGTAGGCGAGGCCGAACGGCGAGACGCGGCGCGCGGTGCGCTCGCCGGAGAACGCCTCGTACGCGAAGGAGACGTCCTTGCGGCTCGCCACCGCCCGGCCGAGCTTCTCGAGCACCTCGCCCTTCGCCTCGGCGCCGGGCGCCGGCAGGTGCACCACGAAGCCGGGGCTCTCGTCGCCGGGCGCGCGGGACCGCGGGTCCGCGGAGAAGAGCAGCTTGTCGAGGGCGTGGGCGAGGTCGGTGCGGAACGGGAACGACGGCCGCGCGAGCGCCGCGGTGCCGGCGACGGTGAGCAGCGCGAGCTCCGACGGCTCGAGCGCGAGGTCCCGCAGGTAGTACTCGGCCTGGGCGACGACGTAGCCGTCGGGCTGGTCGTCCGCGCCCTGGACCCAGGTGAGCGGCACGCCGAGCTCGACGAGCTCGGCCTTGTCGCGCTCCCACTTCCGGAGGCTCGCCTCGGAGGACGGCCCGCCGTAGTCGGCCGGGAACGCCTCCTGCAGCTGGGCCCAGGTGACGGGCTCCTTGGCCGCGAGGAAGAGGCTGACCAGGTCGAGGAGGCGCTCGGCGCGGTCGGTGCGGCGGGACGGCGCCATCGCGCGGCGATGGAGAGGGCTGCCCTCGCGGGTCAGATCTCCATCACCTCCTTCTGCTTCTTGGCGACGATCTCGTCGACCCTCGCCACCGCGGCGTCGGTCTCCTTCTGGACCTGGTCGAGGAAGCGCTTCTCCTCGTCGGCGGAGATCGTGCCCTCCTTGCCGAGGTCCTTGAGCATCTCGTTGGCGTCGCGACGCTCGTTGCGGACGGCGACCTTGTGGTCCTCGCCCTTCTGCTTCACCTGCTTGGCGATCTCCTTGCGCCGCTCCTCGGTGAGCGGCGGGATCGGCAGGCGGATCACGGTGCCGTCGTTCATCGGGGTGATGCCGATCTGGGCCTCGTTGATCGCCTTCTCGATCGCCGGGATCTGCGACTTGTCGTAGGGCTTGATGACGATCAGCCGCGCGTCGGGGATGTTGATGTTGGCCACGGCGTTGAGCTGCATCCGCGAGCCGTAGGACTCCACCTGCACCGCGTCGAGCATCGCCGGGTTGGCGCGGCCGGTGCGGATCTTCCCGAGCTCGCGCCGGAGGTCCTCGAGCGTCTTCTCGATCCGACCCTTGAAGTCGGAGATGACGTCCTCGCCCATTCCCATGGTGCTCTCCTCGGGGGCCCTCAGGCCCGCTCGGTCGCCACGTTCCCGACGATGGTGCCGACGTCCTCGCCGCGGACGATCCGCACCACGTTGCCCGGCCTCGTCATGTCGAAGACCGAGAGCGGCAGGTCGTTCTCCATGCAGAGGGAGATCGCGGTCGCGTCCATCACCTTGAGCTCCTTCTTGAGGCAGTCGAGGTAGCTCAGGGTCTTGTACTTCTGCGCGGTAGGGTCCTTCTTCGGATCCGCGGTGTAGACGCCGTCCACCTTCGTCGCCTTGAGCATCACCTCGGCGCGGATCTCCATCCCGCGGAGCGCGGCGGCGGTGTCGGTGGTGAAGTACGGGTTGCCGGTACCGGCGGCGAAGATCACCACCCGGCCCTTCTCGAGGTGGCGCACCGCCCGGCGGCGGATGTACGGCTCGGCGACCTGCTGCATCCCGATGGCGGACTGCACCCGGGTGTGGACGTCGAGCTTCTCGAGGGCGTCCTGCATCGCCAGCGAGTTGATGACGGTGGCGAGCATCCCCATGTAGTCCGCCGCCGACCGGTCCATGCCGGTGGCCGCGCCGGAGACGCCGCGGAAGATGTTGCCGCCGCCGATGACGAGCGCCACCTGCACGCCCATCCCCACCACCTCGCGCACCTCGCCCGCGATCGACTGCAGCGTGGCGGTGTCGATGCCGTACTTGCCCTCGCCCATGAGGGCCTCGCCCGACAGCTTGAGCAGGATCCTCTTGTAGCGGGGCGAGGTCATGGCGGGTCGTCTATCTCGCGGCGGATCGAGGGTCAAGGAGGCTCCAGGCTCCAGGCTCCGGGCTCCAGCCACCCGCGAGCGGGGCTGGCTGGAGTCTGCAGCCTGGAGCCTGGAGCCTGCCTCTTCTTACTTCTGCAGGCCGGCGGTCTTGGCGACCTCGGCGGCGAAGTCCTCTTCCTTCTTGGCGAGGCCCTCGCCGAGCGCGAAGCGGGCGAAGCGGCGGATCGAGATGTTCTCGCCGATCTTCGCCACCGCCTCGGTGACGAGCTGCTGGACCGACTTGTCCGGGTCCTTCACGAACGGCTGCTCGAGCAGGCAGACGTCCTTGTAGAACTTGTCGATCTTGCCCTCGATGATCTTGTCCCAGATCTTCTCGGGCTTGTTCTGCTCGCGGAGCTGGCCCTTGACGACCTCGCGCTCGCGCTCGAGCTCGGCCGGATCGACCTCCTCGCGGCGAACGTAGCGCGGCGCGGCCGCGGCGACGTGCATGGCGATGTCGCGGGCGAGCTCCTGGAACCCGGGGCTCTTGCCGACGAAGTCGGTCTCGCAGTTGATCTCGACCAGGGCGCCGATCTTGCCCCCGCCGTGGATGTAGCTCGTGACCGCGCCCTCGGTGGCCGCGCGGCCCGACTTCTTCGCCGCGGCGGAGAGGCCCTTCTGGCGGAGCCAGTCGATCGCCTTCTCCATGTCGCCGCCGGCCTCGCCGAGCGCCTTCTTGCAGTCCATCATGCCGGCGCCGGTCTTCTCGCGAAGCTCCTTGACCGCCGCGGCGGAAACCTCAGCCATGTGCCCTCTCCTGGATGACAGGGCCGGCCGCGGGAGGCCCGGGCCGGCCCTTGTTCTCATGAAGCTGTTCTCGCGAGGCCGTCCTCGCGAGGCCGTGCTCGCGAAGCTGCGTTACTCCGTCGCCTCGGTCGTCGCCTCGGCGGCGCCCTCGGGGGCCGCCGCGCGGACCACCTCGACCTCGGGGCCCGGACGCTCGCCCTCGGCCTCGCGGCGCGGACCGCGGCCGCCCGGACCGCGACGGTCGCCACGGCCGCCCGGACCACGGCGGTCGCGACGGTCGCCACGGCCACGCTCCTCGCCCTCGCGGGCCTCGTGACCGGCCTCCTCGCCGCGCTCGTTGCGGTACGCGGCGTAGCGGGCGTTGCCCTCGATGACCGCGTCCGCGACCTTGCCCGCGAAGAGCTTGATCGAGCGGATGGCGTCGTCGTTGCCCGGGATGACGTAGTCGATGCCCTCGGGATCGCAGTTGGTGTCGACGACCGCGACCACCGGGATGCCGAGGCGGTTCGCCTCGTGGATCGCGATGTGCTCCTTCTTCGGGTCGATCACGAAGAGGCAGGTCGGCACGCGCTGGAGGTCCTTGATGCCGCCGAGGTTCTTCTCGAGCTTGTCCTGCTCGCGCTGGAGGATGGCGACCTCCTTCTTCGGGAGGCGCTCGAAGGTGCCGTCCTCGGCCATCTTCTCGAGGCTCTTCAGTCGGTCGATGCCCTGCTTCACCGTCTTGAAGTTGGTGAGGGTGCCGCCGAGCCAGCGGTTCACCACGTAGTACTGCCCGCAGCGCTTCGCCTCCTCGGCGATCGCCTCCTGGGCCTGCTTCTTGGTGCCGACGAAGAGGACGGAGCCGCCGCGGCCGACGGTGTCGGTGACGAACTTGAACGCGTCGCGGGCGAGCTTGACCGTCTTCTGCAGGTCGATGATGTAGATGCCGTTGCGGGCGCCGAAGATGTACGGCTTCATCTTGGGGTTCCAGCGCTTGGTCTGGTGGCCGAAGTGGACGCCGGCCTCCAGGAGCTGCTTCATGGTGATCGCCGAGCCCATCGCGGCGCTCATCGCCTGCGCCTGCGGGTTCGGCTGCACGTTCGTCGTCTCGACCTGCGTCTCCATCGTGGGTACCGTCCTTGCGTCCTGCTGGTTGTTCCGCCACGCGCCGGAGAGCCGGTCCCGGACCTCTCGCGAGGACCCCCGGGACCACGCGGCGCGTGTGAGGGATGGGTGCTGCCGCCTTCCGTCCACCGTGGACGAAGGCCGCGGCTGGATAACACGCGTGGCGGGAGCGGGCAAGCTCCGAGGCCGCCGCCGGGGAGCCCACGCAACCTCCCGACTCTCCTGTAACATCCGCGCCGTGCGAACCGTTTCGGCCCTCGCGGCCGCGCTGTCCCTGGCCCTCGCGGGCGCTGCCCGGGCCGACGAGGCCGAGCGGGCGCCCGCCTCCGAGGCGCCGCCCCCCGAGCCCAAGCCCCCGCCCACCCGGCCGTGGGACACCCGCTTCTTCGACCTGCCGACGCCGGCGGGCTCGCTCCGGCCCCGCGATCCGATCCTCGAGGACCGGCTCACCGAGCCCTGGATCGAGGCCCGGGCGAAGGAGCAGCGCTTCGCCGCCGTGACCGTCGGGGCCGGCGCCGGCCTCATCGCCATGGGCGGCCTCACCTTCCTCGCCGGCGTCCTGAAGGACGACGGCAAGGGCGAGGGCTCGACCGCCCGCTGGATCGGCGGCATCGGCGCCGGCGTCGGCGTGCTCGTCTTCGGCACCGGCCTGTTCACGTACGCGACGCTGCCGGGGCCGCCGGAGGGAGACCTGGCCGGCCGGTGATTCCGCGGCCGGCCGCTGGCGCGGCCGGAGGCTCCAGGCTCCAGGCTCCAGGCCTCAGCAGGCTCTGAGCGAGGTGCGCGAGGCGCGAAGCGCCGAGCTACCTGCTGGCTGGAGCCCGGAGCCCGGAGCCTGGAGCCCGCTTCTACGTGCGGTACTCCGCGTTGATCCGCACGTAGTCCGCCGAGAAGTCGCACGTGTAGAGGGTGCGGCGCGCCTTGCCGGCGCCGAGCTTCAGGCGGACGACGACGTCGTCGCCGCGGAGGTGGTCGGTGGCGAGGCGCTCGGAGTCGCCGAGGGTGGCGGCGCCGCGGGCGAAGACGACGGCGGGGCCGAGGGCGACCTCGAGCTTGCGGAGGTCGAGGCGCACGCCGGCGGTGCCGGCGGCGGCGACGATGCGGCCCCAGTTGGCGTCGGCGGCGTGGATGGCGGTCTTCACCAGGGGCGAGTTGGCGACGCGGCGGGCGACGGCGTCGGCGTCGCGCTCGGTGCGCGCGCCCTCGACGACGACCGAGATCCGCTTGGTGGCGCCCTCGCCGTCGCGGGCGATCGCCCGGGCGAGCTCGAGGCAGACGTCGGCGAGCGCGGCGCCGAGCTTCCGGGCCGCGGCGCCGCCGGTGACCGACTGCCCGGAGGCGCCGGTCGCGAGCAGGTAGAGCGAGTCGTTGGTCGAGGTGTCGCCGTCGACGGTGACCGCGTTGAAGCTGTCGTGGGCCGCCTCGCGCAGCAGCGTGCGGAGGAGCGGCGGCGGCACCCGCGCGTCGGTGACGAGGAAGCCGAGCATGGTGGCCATGTCCGGCATGATCATCCCGGCGCCCTTGGCGCAGCCGGCGACGACCGCCTTCCCCGCGGCGCGGGCGGCGAGCTTCGGGAACGTGTCGGTCGTCATGATCGCGCGGGCGAACCGCGGGAGGCCGTCCTCGCTCGCATCGGCGACGAGCGCGCCGACCGCCGCCTCGAGCTTCTCCACCGGCAGCGGCTGCCCGATGACGCCCGTGGACGCGACGAGCACCTGCGCCGGCCTGGCGCCGATCGCCGCCGCCACCGCCGCCGTCGACCGCTCCGCCGCCTCCATCGCGCCCGGCACGCACGCGTTCGCGCACCCCGCGTTGACGACGATCGCCGCCGCGCGCCCCTTCCGCACCCGCGCGCGCGACAGCAGCACCGGCGCCGCCGCCGCCTCCGACCGGGTGAAGATCGCCGCCGCGGCCGCCGGCTCGGCGCAGAGCACGAGCCCGAGGTCGAGCCCGCCGCGCTTGCGGATCCCCGCGTCGACGGCGCCGAAGCGCACGCCGCGCACTGCAGGAAGGCCGTTCGTCATGCGTCGCTTGGTAGCAGATGCAGGCTCCAGGCTCCAGGCTCCAGGCTCCAGCCAGCAGGTCGCTCGCCCTCCGCGCCTCGCGCACGGCATCGGCGACGCGCCTTGCTTCGGCACTCAGGGGGCTCGGCACGGAAGCCGAAGTCGGAGATGGCTGGAGCCTGGAGCCTGGCTGCTGGAGCCTCCGCCGCGAAGCGGCGGTACCGGAGCCTCCGCCGCGAAGCGGCGGTACCGGAGCCTCCGCCGCGAAGCGGCGCCTAGGCCGCCGGCGCCTCGCCCTCGGCGGCGCCGTGGCACTTCTTGTACTTCTTGCCCGAGCCGCACGGGCACGGGTCGTTGCGGCCGACCTTCGGGCCCTCGCGGACGATGGGCTGCTTCGGCTGCTGCGCGGCGGCCTCGCCGGAGGCGACCGCGGCGGCGTCGGCGTGGGCCTCGACGGTGCGCTGGCGGCGGCGCTGCTCGGCGATCTTCCGCTCGAGCTCGGCGGCGGCGCGGGCGGCGGCCTCCTGGGCCGCGGACTGCTCGTCGCTCTGCGCCTGCACCTGGACCCGGAGGATCTCGCGGGTGATCTGCGCCTTCACCCGGTAGACCATCTGCTGGAACTGCTCGAAGCCTTCCTTCTTGTACTCGGCCTTCGGGTCCTTCTGCGCGTACCCGCGGAGGCCGATGCCCTGCCGCAGGTGGTCCATCGAGAGCAGGTGGTCCTTCCAGTTCTGGTCGATCGACTGGAGCGACAGCCACTGCTCGAAGGTCCGCAGCACCGGCGTCCCGTCCTTGCCGACGCCGAGCTCCGCCTCCTTCGCGTTCCAGCGCTTCTCGACCACCGCGAAGAGCTGCTCCTCGATCTCCTCGCGCTTCTGGGACCGGTCGGCCTTGAACTCGACGCCGAACTGGTCCTTCACCGCCTCGGAGAGCGCGTCGAGATCCCAGTCGGCCTTCTCGGGCGCGTAGGTCTCGGTGAGGTTCAGGATCACGTCCTCGTCCACCTCGCTGTTGGTGCGCACATGGCCGCCG
>CAZDGH010000319.1:0-2679 GCA_964504805.1 uncultured Myxococcales bacterium
CGTGGCTCACCAGGAGCGCCGCGCCGCGGTGGAGCCGGAGCGCCTCGACGAGGAGCCCGCGCCCCTCCGCGTCGAGGTGGTTCGTCGGCTCGTCGAGCAGCAGGACGTCGGGCGCGGCAGCGAGCGCCGCCCCGACCTGCCAGCGCTTCCGCTCGCCCGGCGAGAGCGTCTCCCAGCGCGCGAGCGCCGCCGGGTCGAGGCGGAGCAGGCCGAGGAGCCGGAACGCGTCCTCGCCCTCGCCGCGGGCGAGCGCGTGCACGGGCTCGCCGGCGGCGGCGACCTCCTGCGGGCAGAGCAGCGCCGTGCCCCGGCGCTCGACGGTGCCGGAGGTCGGCGAGAGCTCGCCGGCGAGGACGCGGAGGAACGTGGTCTTGCCGGCGCCGTTCGGACCGACGAGGCCGGTGAAGCCGGGGCCGAGCTCGAGCTCGACCGGGCCGAAGAGCGGGACGTCGTCGCGGAACGAGAAGGAGGCCGCCCGGAGGCGGAGGGAGGGCGCGTGCACGGGAGCTCCGAAGGCGTGCCGGGGACCGGCAGGAGGGAAGCGGAAGCGGGCCTTCGGGAGCTAGCGCACGGCGGGTGTGACCTCCGGGCACGGAAGGTAGCGCCGGCGTCGTAGCGGCGCAACAGGCTCCTACGGCGCGCCGGCGCAGAGGTCGACGCAGACCGGCAGCCACTCCGGCGAGGCGATCGCGCAGGCGCCGGCGTTCTCGTCGAGGCAGGCGGCGCAGCGGTCGAGGTCGGGGAAGCCCTCGGCCGCGACGCAGTCGTCGGCGCAGCTCTCCGCGACCTCGTCGCAGCGGGCGCGGCCGGCGCAGTAGGAGGTGCAGGCCGCGCGGAGCTCGGGCTCCTGCCGGGGCTCGTCGCGGTCGCCGCCGCCGCAGGCGGCCAGCGAGAGGACCAGCGCGATCGGGAGACGCCGCATGTCGGCCTCACGTCGAAGGAGGCCGCATCGTGCCGCGGCGGCGCGCGCGGCGCTACAGGGGGATCCCGCGGGCGGCGCAGGTCTCCTCGACCGCGCGGCGCAGCTCCTCGACCTTCGCCTCCCACGACTCGTGGGCCACCGCGCGCGACCGGGCCCGCGACGGCCCGGGCCCTTCGGCGAGCGCCTCCCGCACCGCGGCGACGAAGGCGTCCTCGCCCGAGGCGATCCGGCAGAGGCCGAGCCGCTCCACCTCCGGCACCGGCGTCGACACCACCGGCAGGCCGGCGGCGAGGTACTCGCGGACCTTGAGCGGGTTCGAGCTCGCGGCGAGCTCGTTCTCGACGAACGGCATCAGCGCCACGTCGAAGCCCTTGCACCACGCAGGCAGCTCGCCGTAGGGCCGCCGGCCGAAGAGGTGCACGTTCGGGGCGCCGGCGAGCGGCGCCAGCGAGGTCTGCACCTTGCCGAGCACCACCACCGAGCCGCCCGGGAGCGCGTCGGCGACGGCGCGGACCAGCGACAGGTCGACCCAGTCGGCGACGAGGCCGAAGAAGCCGACCACCGGCCGCGGCAGCCGCGCGAGCTCCGCCGGGACGGCCGTCTCCGCCGCGAGCGCCCGGGCGAAGTGGGCGTGGTCGACGCCGTGCCGCACGACGACGCAGTTGTCGTTGAGCGCGCGCTTCGCCGACTGCAGGCGGTCCGCGGAGACGACGACCAGGTCCGCGCGCCGCGCCTGGTCCGCCTCGAGCGCGGCGATCTCGGGCGTCGCGCCGGTGAACGCCGAGAACTCGTCGACGCAGTGGTAGACGAACAGCTCCTCGCCGAGGTGGCCGGCGACCGGCGCGGCCGAGGGCAGGAAGCTCCACCCGATCGGCCGGCGGAAGCCGAGCCAGCGCATCGCGGCGAGCACCTGCTGCCGGAGGAGCGCGCGGTTGACCCGCTGCGCCACGGTCCCGAACGACGGCAGCGCCAGCGGGCCGAGGACGTGGAGGTTCTTCTCCGGCTCGCGGAGCCCGCGGAGCACGTCGCCGAGCTTCTTGACGATCCGCGCCGCGTCGTGGGCGGTGGCCTGCGGCCGCCGGTTGGCGAGCGAGTTCACCCACAGGATCCGGTTCTCGCGGGCGAGGATCCGCATCAGGTGGGTCTTCGACAGCGGGTCGCCGTCCCAGTCGTTCGAGAAGCAGACGAGGTCGCGGCCGCGGAGGGCCGGGGACGGGGTGAGCTCGCGGGGGCTCCTCATGCGTGGGCTCCTGTCGCGCCGGCGGCGGCGAGGCCGAGGCGCTCGCGCCACAGCCGGAGGATGCGCGGCGCCGCGTCGTGGCCGGCGGCGCCCGGCGGCGGCGGCGGGCCGTCGAGCGACGACGCCAGCCGCGCCGCGAGGTCGGCGGGATCGCCCGACCGGAAGAGCGTGGCGTGCGGCGGGCGGTGGCCGACGTCGCTGGCCACGACCCGCGTCCCGAGCGCGAGCGCCTCGCGGACCGAGATCGAGTCGCCGTCGGCGCGGGTGGGCCTGACGAAGGCGTCGGCGAGCCTCATCGCCGCGAGCGCCTGCGGGTGGGCGAGCTCGCCGAGCGGCACCAGGTGGGGGAAGAGCCCCTTCGCCGCGGCCCGGGCGCCGAAGGCGGGATCGTCGGTGCCGGGCCCGTAGACCGCGCAGCCCAGCGCCGGCTTCCGCGCGGCGAGCGCCGCGAGGCCGTCGAGGAGCACGTCCTCGCCGTACTGCCGCCCGGGGGCGAGCGCGGCCAGGAGCAGCGGCG
>CAZDGH010000319.1:2689-7124 GCA_964504805.1 uncultured Myxococcales bacterium
GCGGCGCGCCGGGCTCGAGCGCGCCGGGGGCGAACGCCGGGAGCACCTCGAGCTTCTCCGCCGGCACCCCGGCGTGCTCGAGCGCGCCGGCGATGGCGCCGCTCGCGCAGAGCACCCGGTCGTAGCCCGCGCAGGCGAGCCGCGCGAGCCGCCGCCGCGACGCGCTCGCGGCGAGGAACGCCGGGCAGAGGCCGGAGTGGACCGTAAGCAGGCCCGCCCGCCCCGACGGCAGCCGCGCCCGGGAGGCGAGCAGCGCCACGAGCCACGCCTTCCCGTTGTTCCCGGAGACGTGGGCGTGGACGAGGCGGCCCTCGGCGGCGACGCGGGCGAGGGCCCGGGCGAAGCCGGCGGGGCCGCCGACCGGGGTCACGCCGGGCACCGGCGCGCGCCTCGCGAAGCGGCCCTTGCCGAGGTCGAGCACCTCGCAGGGGAGGCCCTCCTGCCGCGCGAGGCGGAGGAGCGACTGCACGTGCACGGCGATGCCGCCCCACGGCGGGGGCCAGTCGCCGACGAGGACGAGGCCCGCCATGCTCAGCCCCCGGCCACCCGTGCCGCCCGCGCCGCGGCGCCACGCTCCGGCGAAGCCGGATCCACGCCGAAGTGCTGGCGCATCTCGCGAAGGAACGCCTCCCGCGCCGCCGGCGAGATCGGGATCGGCCTCGCCGGGATCCCCCCGACCGCCGCGCCCGCCGGCACGTCCTTCAGCACCACCGCGTTCGCGGCGATCACCGCGCCGTCGCCGATCGTCACCGGCCCCAGGATCTTCGCCCCGGCGCCGACCAGCACGCCGTCGCCGAGGACGGGCACCCCCTCGGCGCCGCCCTTGCCGCCGATGGTGACGTGCTGGGCGACGAGGCAGCGCCGGCCGATCCGCGCCGCGCCGTGGATGACGACGCCGAGGCCGCCGTAGCCGAGCTGCGTGCCCTCCCCCACCTCGAGCTCCGGCGGCAGCACGCAGGCGAACACCACCTGCACGGTGCGGCGCAGGAGCCCCGGGACGACCGGGACCCCGGCGCGGTGGAGCCGGTGCGACAGCCTCTGCAGCGTCAGCGCGTTCACGTGAGCCCTCCGCCTTCCGGCAGGGAAGGTAGGGAGCCTCGCGCCCGGCGGTGAGCGCCCCGTCAGGGCGCCTGCGCGCGTCGCGGCAGGAACGTCCCGAGGAGCGCCATCGGCGGCACGCCGACGAGCCAGAGCGCGGCGAAGTACAGGACCCAGAAGCCGGTGCCGAGGAGGAGCACCGCCGCGAGCGGCGCGAGCGGGACGACGCCCGCCGCCGCGAGCGCCAGCAGCGCCGCCGCCGCCGCCGCGCCGCCGGCCCGGGCGAGCTCCTTCTTGGGCAGCACCGCCGCCACCGCGGCGAGGCCGCGGGCGCCCACCGGCGCGAGCAGCCGCGCCGCGAGGGCGAGGAGCGAGAGCTTCGAGATCACGTCCGCGGCGACCCAGCCGGCCATGGCGCCGATCGGGCCGAACGCGGCGAGCAGCCCGAGGACGAGCGGCACGGTCACCGCGAGCTTCACGCCGTAGACGCGGAACAGGCTCCGGGTGCGGCCCTTCGCCCGGAGCACGCCCTCCACCGGCAGGCAGGCGAGCAGCACCGAGACCAGCGCGAACCGGAAGATCGGCGCGGCGCCGGCGTAGATCTCGCCGTAGAGCAGCGAGAGGAACGACGGGGCGATGGCGAAGAGGCCGGCGGCGATCGGCACCAGGAAGTAGCAGAGCTTCCCCACCGCTTCGCGGAAGGCCGCCGCCGCCTCGGCCCGCGGGCGGCCCTCGCGGTCGATCTCGCCGAGGCGCACCATCAGCACCTCGGACACCGGCGTGTAGAGGAGGTCGACCACCGGCAGGTTGAAGCAGCCGACGGCGAAGACCGCGAACGTCGCCGCGTCGAACTGGGTCGACACCGCGAACTGGTGGAACTGCTGCTGCGGGATCGCCAGCAGCATCGCCCCGCCGTACGGCAGCGCGTAGGCGAGCTGCCGCCTCGACAGCTCCCGCCTCGCCAGCGGCTCGTCGGAGTGGCCGACGAGGATCACCCAGGCCAGCGTCACCCGGACGAGCGCGAAGAACGCCGCGCCCCACACCACCGCCTCGACGCCGAGCCCGAGCAGCGCCGGGGTGAGGTACGAGGCGGTGCGCGCGACGTCGCTCGCCACGTAGCAGGCGGCGGCGCGCTTCACCCTGCCCTGCGCGGTGAGCGCCGACTCGAGCGGCGCCGCCGCGAGGAAGCAGCCGCAGAAGAGCGCCATCGGCAGCCGCAGGGCGACGAGCGCGTCGCCGCCGACCCAGGCGAGGAGCGGCGTGCACAGGTAGAGGAAGAGCCCGGCCACGAGCCCCGCCGCGCCGAGGTAGAGCAGGGTCTGGCCGACGTAGGCCCGCTTCTCGGAGGGCGCGGCCCGGGGGAGGAAGTAGAAGAGGCTCTGCGGGATCCCGAGGAGCAAGAGGAAGTAGAGCGTGATCGAGACCAGGAAGAACTGCCGGAACGCGCCGTAGTCCGTGGGCGCGAGGATCCGCCCCAGCGCGATCGGGATCAGCGCGGTGACGAGCGCCGAGAACGCCCGCGCCAGCATCAGCGGCTTCGCCTTCGCGAGCATCGAGCCCGGCGCCCGCGCCGGGGCGGCGGTCGTCGCGGCCTCCGCCATCTAGGCGACCGCCCGCGCCGGGCCCGGACGGGGATCGGGCCGCTCGCCGGGCACCACCGCGGCGAGGCCGAGCGCCTCGAGGGCGCCGTCGAGGTTGCAGGCGGTGACCGCCTCCGAGAAGCCGGCGATCCCGCGGGAGTGCCCCTCGTTCACGCAGGTGCGGGCCAGCGAGTACGGGTCGTCGCCGCGCCGCGCGGACCGCGCCTCGGTGGTGACCGCGCTGCGGTAGCCGCCGGCGACGAGGGCGCGGATCGCCGCCCGGCACCACCAGCCGTTCGGGTAGGCGAAGTGCTGCACGGTGGCCTTCACGCCCTCCTCGAGGACGCGGCGCGAGCCGAGGATCTGCCGGCGCAGCTCCGCCTGGTCCTCCGCCGGCAGGCAGGCGTGGTCGAGGGTGTGGCTGCCGAGCTCGACGCCCATGGCGCGGCAGGCGCGCAGCTCCTCCCACGAGAGCAGCTCCGAGCCGGGGAGCGCGGCGTCCTTCGGCTCCCCGAGCCGCGCCTCGAGCGCCTCGGCGAGCGAGACGTTCCGCGCCCGCGGCTCGCGCGCGAGCAGCCGCTCGAGGGTCGCCACCGGATCCGCCGACCAGGCGCGCTCGAGGGCGGCCCGGTCCTGCGGGAGCGCGCGCAGGTCGCGGGGCTCGACGCCCTGCCGCAGCGCCGCGGCGAGCAGGTGGTGCAGGCGGTCGTGGAGGAGCGGCTCGCCGCTCTCGATCGCCCCCGCGGGGACGTAGAGCGTCGCCGGCACCCGGTGCTTCCGCAGCACCGGCAGCGCGTGCTCCAGGAAGTCCTGGTACGCGTCGTCGAAGGTGGCGACGAAGAGGTCGCCCGACCGCGGCGCGCCGGTGCCGGCGATCGCCTCGACCGCCTCGGACATCGTCGCCGGCACGTAGCGCCGGCAGAGCCACGCGAGCTGCCGGTCGAAGGTGGCCGTCGAGGTGAACAGCCCCGGGAGCTTCCGCCCGGCGAGCCGCGCCGGCTCGGGCACCACCCGGTGCCACGCGAAGATCCGCACCCGCGGGCCCCTCCGCCCCGCCCGTGGCAGGAGCCACCGCGCGCCCGACGCGTCGAGCACGCCGGCGAGCGCCGCCTTCGCCGCCCGCCGCACCGCCGCCTTCGCCGCCATGGAAGCCTCCGCTACGCGCCGCGCTCCCGGGCGCGACGCAGGCGCCGCAGGGAGTCGATCGCCTTCTCCGGCAGGAGCGCGTGGGCCGCGCGCCGCACCGCGCCCTCCGACGCCTCCCGGGCGAGGAGCAGCGCGCTCTCGGCCCCGCGCCGCACCACCCGGATCGCCACCGTGTTCCGCACCGTCGTCGCCCAGTCGAACTTGTAGGGCTCGGTGCCGCGCAGGAAGTCGTAGACCTTCCGGCCGCGGCCGACCGCGTCCTCGATCGACAGGCCGAGCGCGACCAGGCCGACGCTCCGCTGCGCCCAGGTGGGGTCGTAGCCGGCCTGGTAGAAGGCGAAGGTGCGCCCCCGGTCGATGCCGTAGATCGACGCGCGGCAGGCGCCCTCGACCCAGAGCTCCTCGAAGCGGAGCGCGCCGGCCTCGGCGAGCCGCGGCACCACCTCGCGGTGGAAGGCCTGCACCGCCGGGCGGCCCATGGCGTCGGAGCCGCCCTGCATCGCCCAGCGGGCCTCGTGCAGCCCGAGGAAGCGCTCGAAGGCGGCGCCGGCCCCGGAGGCCGCGGTGATCACCCGCCGCTCGAACCCGGCGATCGGCCGGAGCTGCTTGAGGCGCCGCCGGAAGTTGTCGCCGCGGGAGGACCGCCGGAGCAGCTCCTGCCACGTGCCCTC
>CAZDGH010000320.1:0-7097 GCA_964504805.1 uncultured Myxococcales bacterium
CGAGCGCGTCCTCCGCACCGGCGAGCCCGAGCTCGCGCCGGACGCCCTCGAGGACGAGCGGTACCGCGAGCAGCTCTCCATCCACGTGATGCGGCTGCGCAGCGTGCTCTGCGTGCCGCTCTCGTTCCGCGGCGAGCGCCTCGGCGCGCTGTACCTCGACAACCGGCTCCGGGCGCGGGCCTTCGGCGAGGAGGAGGTCTCGATGCTCGAGGCCTTCGCCGATCAGGCGGCGATCGCCCTCGGCAACGCCCGGGCGATCCGCGAGGCGGAGGAGGCGCGGCAGGCGTCGGCCGCCGCCGCCGAGGAGGTGCGCAGGCTGGCGGCGCAGCTCGAGCAGCGCGTCGAGGTGCAGGCCGCGGAGCTCGCCAGCGCCCGCGAGGTGCTCGGCGACGCCTCGCCGGTCGGCGGGATCCTCGGCCAGAGCGCGGCGATGCGGCGGCTCTTCCGCGCCCTCGCCAAGGTCGCCGCCGTCGAGGTGCCGGTGCTGGTGCAGGGCGAGAGCGGCACGGGCAAGGAGCTCGTCGCCCGCGCCGTGCACACGCTCGGCCCGCGCAAGGATCGGCCGTTCGTCTCGGTGAACTGCTCGGCGCTGGTGGAGACGCTGCTCGAGAGCGAGCTCTTCGGCCACGTGCGCGGCGCGTTCACCGGCGCCGACCGCGAGCGCCGCGGCCTCTTCGAGCTCGCCGACGGCGGCACGCTCTTCCTCGACGAGGTCGGCGACATGGGGCTCGCCATGCAGGCGAAGCTCCTCCGGGCGCTCCAGAGCGGCGAGGTGTGGAAGGTCGGCGGGCGCGCGCCGCTCAAGGTCGACGTGCGCGTCGTCGCCGCGACCAACAAGCCGGTCCCGAAGCTCGTCGCCGAGGGGAAGTTCCGCGAGGACCTCTACTACCGGCTCAACGTCGTCACCCTCGAGGTGCCGCCGCTCCGGGAGCGCCGCGAGGACATCCCGGTGCTCGTCGAGCACTTCCTCAAGGCGCTCGCCACGCCGGCGAAGCCGCGGCTGCGCCTCGAGGCCGCGGCGCTGCAGGCGCTCCTCGAGCACCCGTGGCCCGGCAACGTCCGGGAGCTCGAGGGCACCATCAAGAACGCGGCGATCTTCGCGGAGAGCGGCGTCATCCGGGTGGCCGACCTGCCCATCCAGCGGCCGGCGCCGGGCGCGGCGCCCGCGGCGGCGGGAGCGCCGGTGCCGCTCGCCGACGCGGAGCTCGCCTGGATCGAGCAGACGCTCGAGAAGGCCAACGGCAACAAGGCGCTCGCCGCCCGGATGCTGGGGATCGACCGGAAGACGCTCTACAACAAGCTGCGGCGGGCGGGACGGGGGTAGCCGACGAATGGGGAAATCCGCCACGGCAGCGGTGCCGGCCGGGCGGGTCCCGGCCGACCCAAGCTGCCGGAATCACTCGATCCGGAGCCGGGGCACGGCCGTTGCTTTGCTCGGCTTCGGGCACTCCTCGTCGCGGGGCCCGGGAGCCGGGAGGGCGTCATGAAGGCCAGGATCCTCGCACCGCTCGCCGCGCTCTCGGCGCTCGCCGCCTGCGGCGTCGACGACCCGAGCCCGCCGTCCGAGGGCTGCGGCGACGTCGCCTGCGACCTCTACTGCGAGCTCGGCTTCCAGCGGGACGCGAACGGCTGCGAGATCTGCGCGTGCGTCGAGCTGCCGCGGGAGTGCGAGGCCGCCGCCGACTGCGAGGCGCTGCGACCCGGCGGCGGCGAGGGCGGCGCGCCGTGCGAGGGCGCCTGGGCCTGCGTCAACGGGACCTGCTCGTTCGAGTGCGCGGTGCAGGGCTGCTACTCCGACCTCGACTGCGGGCCGGGGCTCCGCTGCAACGCCGCCGAGGTGTGCCGGCCGCCGCCGGACCCGGGCGGTCCCGGCCTCTGCGAGCCGGGGACGCCGCCGTGTCCCGAGGATCCGGCCGTCTGCTACGGCGAGTGCGTGGCCGTGGAGCCCTGCCCCGAGATCGCCTGCGATCTCTACTGCCCGTTCGGCTACGAGCTCGACGCGAGCGGCTGCGCCACCTGCCGCTGCGTCGAGAGCCAGAGCTGCGACGACGGCACCCGCTGCCCGCCCGGGTACCGCTGCGCGAGCGGCGAGCCGCGGCCCGACGGCACCGTGCCCTCGTCGTGCGAGCCGATCGACTGCGGCTGCCCGCACGTCTGGGATCCGGTCTGCGGCTCCGACGGCCTGACCCACCCGAACGAGTGCGAGGCCGCCTGCGCGGGCGCCGCGCCGCTCCACCCGGGACCGTGCGAGGGCAGCTGCGCCTGCAACGACGTCCACGATCCGGTCTGCGGCTACGACGGCCAGACCTACGCCAACGAGTGCGAGGCGCGCTGCGCCGGCGCCGGGATCGCCCACCCGGGCGAGTGCCGGGGCTGCGGCTGCGACGCGACCTGGGCTCCGGTGTGCGGCTCGGACGGCAACACCTACGGGAACGCCTGCCAGGCCGCGTGCCTCGGCGTGCCGGTCGCGTACCGGGGCGCCTGCGAGGCCTCGTGCTTCTGCCCCGACGTCTACGACCCGGTCTGCGGCGCCGACGGCGTCACCTACGCGAACGAGTGCGAGGCGGGCTGCCGCGGCGCCCGCGTGGCGCACCCGGGCGCCTGCGTCTGCGAGTGCCCCGACCAGGACGCGCCGGTCTGCGGCGCCGACGGCGCCACCTACCGCAACGGCTGCGAGGCGCGCTGCGCCGGCACGCGGATCGAGTACGAGGGCGCGTGCGATCCCGCCTGCCCGCCGGTGACCTGCGAGCTGTTCTGCGAGGACGGCTTCGCCCGCGGCGCCGACGGCTGCCCGATCTGCGCCTGCGCCGGCTCGCCGTGCGGCTGCGGCGCCGTCTACGACCCGGTCTGCGGCGCCGACGCGCGGACCTACGGCAACCGCTGCGAGGCCGCCTGCGCCGGCGCCACCGTGGATCACGCCGGCGCCTGCGGCGCGTTCTGCGGCGGCATCGCCGGGATCCCGTGCCGCGCCGGGGAGCGGTGCGAGCTCGACGATCCGGCGATGCCGGACGCCGGCGGCGAGTGCGTGCCCGAGACCTTCTGCCGCACCGACCTGGACTGCGTCTGCCCGACCGACGCCGCGTGCGCCTGGGAGCTCGCGGAGCCGCCCTGCGCCGGCCCGTACACCTGCGTCGAGAACGCCTGCACCCTGGTGTGCCCGTAGCGGAGCCCGAGCCATGAACCGCGCGCACGACAGCAGGAGGAGGGCGGCCGCCGCTGCGGCGGCGCTCGCCTGCGCGCTGTGCGGCTGCGCCGAGATCGATCCGGTCCCGACGCCGGGCGGCGACGCCCTCGCCGGCCACGAGGCGCGGACCGACGCGCCGACGCTCGACACCTCCCTGGTCGTGGTCTCCGCCAGCCGCACCCAGCCGAACGGCCTCTCCGCCGACGGCGACGGCCTCGTCCTCGTCGCCGGCCTGCCGGCGGCGTTCTCCGAGGGGACCACCCGGGCGATCGTGCGGAACATGGGCACCACCGCCGCGGCGGACGTGCCGGTGAACCCGGACGGCAGCTTCGCGGCGGTCGTCCCGGCGAGCGCGTTCGACCAGCTCGCGGTCTTCGGCCGGATCGACGCGCCGAACGCCGACGCCGAGGGCGATCCGGTGGTGGTGGCGGTGCCGCGCTACGACCCGGCGATCTCGCCGGCGACGCCCGCGACCGGCTTCGCCCCGGGCGACGTCCCGAGCGCGATCGACGTGGCCGTGAGCGGCCCCGGCGAGGCGACCGTCACCGGCTCGGCGGCGTCGCTGCTCCCCGGCACCGAGGTCGTGGTCGCCGACGTGGCGATCTCGACGGTGGCCCTGGGACCCGCCCGCGAGGACGGCTCGTTCTCGGTGACCATCGAGGCCCGGCCCGGCGACCCGCTGGTGATCTTCTCGCGGCGGCCGAGCAGCGGGCCCGGCGACCCGGGCTCGGCGTCCGACGCCATCTCCGCGAGCGTCCCCGCGGAGTAGCGGCGTCAGCGCTTCCGCGCGACCGCGAGCAGCGAGGCGCCGACCGGCAGGTCGGTCTTCGCGAGGAGCCGGCGCTCGGTGCGGACGAGGCGCTCGGCCGCCTCGTGCACCGGCTCGGGGAGCCGCTCGGCGAGGTCGACCCGCGGCAGGATCGCCCGGCGGGCGCCATGGCCCGGGCCGTCGAGGACCCGCAGCGCGGCGATGGGCAGGAGCCGGACGGCGTCGCAGAAGGTGAGCCGCTCCACCGAGAGGCCGGCGCCGGCGAGGAGCCTCGCGAGCTGCCGCGGCTCATAGCGGCGGAGGCGGCCCTGCGCCTCGTCGTGGGCCGAGAAGAGCGTGCGCAGCGCCGAGGCGATCACCACCAGGGCGCCGCCGGGCGCGAGGACGCGGGCGAGCTCGAGGGCGGCGAGGGCGTCGTCCTCGATCCCCGAGAGCACGTCGAGGGCGACCACCGCGTCGAAGCTCGCCGGCCGGAACGGCAGGTGCGGGAGCGCCGCGGCGACGTCGGCCGGCACGTCGCCGGCGGCCGGCCGCGGGACCGCGGCGATCACCGCGCCGAGCGCGTCGAGCTCGCCGACCCCGTCTCCGACGCCGATGGCGAGCAGGTGCCCGCGTCCCCGGAGCGCGCGGCGGAGCTCGTCGACGGCGATCAGGGAGCGCCCGCGCTCCCAGCCCGGCACCCAGGGGCGGCTCACGACGCCACGGCCTCCTTCCGCGCCGCGCGATCGGAGAGCCACGCCTTCGACCACGCCGCGTAGCGACCCTCCTCGATCGCGACGCGGGCCTGCGCGACCAGGTCGAGGAAGTAGGTGAGGTTGTGCAGGCTGTTGAGCCGGTACGAGAGCAGCTCCTGCGCCTGGAACAGGTGCCGGAGGTACGCCCGCGAGAAGGTGCGGCAGGTGTAGCAGCGGCAGGCGGGGTCGAGCGGCGCCTCGTCGTCGGCCCAGCGCTGGGCCTTGATCGAGAGCACGCCCTCGCTCGTGTACAGCCGGCCGTTCCGCGCGGTCCTCGTCGGCAGCACGCAGTCGAACATGTCCACGCCGGCGCCGATGCAGGTGACGAGGTCCTCGGGCGTGCCGACGCCCATCAGGTAGCGCGGCTTCGCCTCCGGCAGCAGCGGCGCGCTCTCGGCGACGCTCGCCCACATCGCGGCGATCTCCTCGCCGACCGAGTAGCCGCCGAGGGCGTAGCCGGGCAGGTCGAGAGCGCCGAGCTCCTCGGCGTGGCGGCGCCGCAGGCCGAGGTCGAGGCCGCCCTGGACGATGCCGAAGAGCTGCGACGATCCCGACGGCTCCCACGCAGCCTTGCACCGCGCCGCCCACCGGGTGGTGCGGGCCATCGAGGCCTCGAGGTAGGCGCGGTCGCAGCCGGCGGGCGGGCACTCGTCGAACGCCATGATCACGTCGGCGCCGAGGGCCTGCTGGATCTCGATGGAGAGCTCCGGGGTGAGGTGCTTCCTCGCGCCGTCGAGGTGCGAGCGGAACGTCACGCCCTCCTCGTCGATCTTCCGCGCCTCGGCCAGCGAGTAGACCTGGAACCCGCCGGAGTCGGTGAGGATCGGCTTCGGCCACGACATGAACCGGTGCAGGCCGCCGAGGCGCTTCACCCGCTCGTGACCGGGGCGCAGCCACAGGTGGTAGGTGTTCCCGAGGATGATCTGCGCGCCCATCGCCTCGAGGTCGTCGGGGGCGATCGCCTTCACCGAGCCGGCGGTGCCCACCGGCATGAAGATCGGCGTCTCCACGACGCCGTGGGCGAGCTGGAGCCGGCCGCGGCGGGCGGCGCTCCCGGGATCCTTCGCGAGCAGGTCGTAGCGCACGGTCCCTTCCTAGAGCAGCAGCATCGCGTCGCCGTACGAGTAGAAGCGGTACCGCCGCTCGACTGCCTCGCGGTAGGCGGCGAGCAGCCGCTCGCGGCCGGCGAGCGCGGCGACGAGCATGAGCAGCGTCGAGCGGGGCAGGTGGAAGTTGGTGAGGAGCCCGTCGACGACCTTCGGCACGTAGCCGGGCCGGACGAAGAGCGCCGTCGAGCCCGGGCCGGCGCGGACGCCGCCTGCGCCGTCGGCGGCGGCCTCGAGGGCGCGGAGCGACGTCGTCCCGACGGCGATCACCCGGCCGCCACGGCCGCGCGCCCCGGCGACCGCCCCGGCGGTGGCGGCGGGGACCTCGAACCGCTCCTCGTGCATCGCGTGCTCGTCGAGGGTCTCGGCGCGCACCGGCAGGAACGTGCCCGGGCCGACGTGGAGGGTGACGGTCGCGCGCTCGACGCCGGCCCTCGCGAGCGCGTCGAGGATCGCGGGGGTGAAGTGCAGGCCGGCGGTCGGCGCCGCCACCGCGCCGGGGACGGCGGCGAAGAGCGTCTGGTACCGCGCGTCGTCCTCGGGGCCGGCGGCGCGGCGCAGGTACGGCGGCAGCGGCAGCTCGCCGGCGCGCTCGACCGCCGCCAGCAGGCGCTCCGGCTCGGCGTCGAAGGCGACGTCGCAGAACCCGCCGCCGCGGTCCGCCAGGATCTCGGCGCCGAGCGGCGCGCCGGGCGGTCCGAGCACGAGGCGCTGCCCCGGCTTCAGCCCCTTCGACGCCTGCCCCATGCAACGGTACGCGGCGCGGCCGCCGGCGGGCGGGAGCGGATCGCAGAGGAGCAGCTCCGCCTTGCCGCCGGTGGCCTTCGCGCCGCGGAGCCGGGCGCGGATCACCCGGGCGTCGTTCACGACCAGCAGATCGCCGGAGCGGAGCAGGGACGGCAGCTCGCGGAAGGTGCGGTGCTCCGGCGCGCCGCCCGCGCGCGGCAGCACCAGGAGCCGCGAGGCGTCGCGCTCGGGGAGCGGCGCCTGCGCGATGAGCTCCTCGGGCAGCTCGAAGTCGAAGTCCGCGGTGCGCACCGGACGGAGCCCATACCACGCTGCCGCCCGGGAGGCGTCAGTACATCCGGCGCAGCTCGGCGCCGGGGTAGTAGTGCCCGAGGATGCGCTCGTGGTCCCAGCCCTGCTCGGCGGCCGCCCGGGCGCCCCACTGGCAGAGCCCCGCGCCGTGGCCGGCGCCGCCGCCGCCGAGCGTGAACACGCCGCCGCGCTTCTCGACGTCGAGCTTCAGGGTGCGGACCTCGCCGTAGCCGACGCGGCGTCGCAGCTCGACCGCGGAGAGCCGC
>CAZDGH010000321.1:0-1390 GCA_964504805.1 uncultured Myxococcales bacterium
ATGCTCGCCACCGGCCCCGCGGACGGCCCGCGGGTGGCGGTGGCGCTCCCGGGCAAGCGCCCCGGCGGCTTCGGGGCGGGCCTCGCCGACGTCGAGGTCTCCTTCGGCGAGGACGGCGCGGTGATCTACGGCCGCGGCGCCGCCCACGGCGAGCTGCCGCTGCCCCTCGGCCTCACCGCCCGCGGCGGCGTCGACCTCGACGACCGCGACGTGGCGCTCGTCCGCGACGGCGAGGCGCGCTTGCTCCTGCGCCCCCGCGAGACCGGCACGTTCGCGCGCGCGCTCGATCCGGAGCGGCACCTCCTCGCGTGGGCCGACGAGGCGACCGCGACCGACGACAACCCCGCCGACGGCCGGCTCTACGGCGAGCTCGCCCACGACCTCGGCGCGCTCCGCGCCGGCACGTTGCGGGCGGGGCTCGACGGCCGCGAGGTCGGCCGCTACGACCGCGCGCTCTTCGGCGCCTCGCTCGACCTCGCGCTGCCGGAGGGCGAGGCCGCGGCCACGAGGCTCCGGCTCTTCGGCGCCGCCGACCAGGGCGCGGGCTTCGCCGGGGTGCCCGCCCACGACGAGCTCCGGGGCACCGGAGGCTCCCTCTACTTCCTGCGGCACCCGGAGGTGGTGCCCGGGAGCGAGGAGCTGCGGATCGAGCTCCGCGACGCGCTCTCGGGCCTGCCGATCGACGAGCGGAGCCTGCGGCGCGGCGAGGACTACGACCTCGACTGGTTCACCGGCCGCGTGCTCCTCGCGCGCCCGCTCGGGACCTTCGCCGCCGCCGAGGGGCTGTCCACGCTCCGGCCGGGCGCGAGCCACCGGGTGGTGCTCGTCGCCGACTACCTGCACGTGCCGCGGGGCGAGGCCGACGGCGCCGACGTCGCCGGCGCGCGGCTCGAGCAGGAGGTGGGCATCCTCGGCGCCAAGCTCACCCTCGGCGGCCACGGCGTCCGCGAGCAGGGCGAGGAGCCGTACACGCTCCTCGCCGCCGGCTCGCGGCTCGACGCCGGGCCGGTGCGGCTCGTGCTCGAGTGGGCGCGGAGCGAGGGCGCGCTCTTCGGGCCGACCGGCTTCGCCGCCTCGACGGACGGCGGCCTCGGCTACGTCGCGCCGGCGGCGGACCCGGCGGCGGGGGCCGACGCGCTCAAGGCCGCGGCCCGCGTCGGCGATCGCGACCTCGGGATCGAGGCGGTGGCGCGGCTCCGCGACGGCGGCTACTCCGACTTCGCCGCGGCGCAGACCCTCGACGCGCGGCTCTTCGGCGGCAGCGCCTGGAGCCGCGGCGGCGCCGTCGACGCGTTCCTGCGCGGCAACGTCCGCGAGGGCCCCGACGAGCGCGCGCCGGGCCTGCGGCGCCTCGCCGGGCTGCCGCGAGCCCGGTTCGGGTGTATTCCGG
>CAZDGH010000321.1:1400-7092 GCA_964504805.1 uncultured Myxococcales bacterium
CGCCGAGGACGCGTCGATCGGCGTCTCGCGGCGGTTCGGCCCGGTGACGTCGCGGCTCGAGGGCCTGTACCGGAGCGCCCGCGTCGATCCCGCCGCGACCGGCGGGCTCCCGGTCACCGACGGCTCGGCGCTCTCGGCCGGCGGCGGCGTCGACGTGCACGTCACCGACGAGCTGACGCTGCGGGCGGGGCACCTGCAGACCGTGCAGACCACCGGCGACGGCCCCGGCGCCGAGCCCGACACCTTCACCGGCGGCGGCTTTCTCTACGAGGAGGGCGCGCTCTCGCTCTCGGTGCTCGGCGGCGCCGGGCCGCGGGGGCCCGAGGCGGGCGCGTCGCTCGCCGAGGACGAGGGCGACACGCTCCGCTACGGCGCCACCACCATGGACGTGGACGGCCCCGACGCCCACGGCGGCCGGAGCCGCGCCGCGAGCGGCGCGCGGCAGCGGGCCGGCGAGCAGACCGAGGTCTACGCCGAGGACGCGTTCACGAGGGACGACGAGGGCGCGCGGGCGTCGCGGGCCGTCGGCATCGACGTGCGCCCGGCGGACGCGCTCCTGCTCTCGGGCCGCTACGAGCGCGCGTTCCTGGTGGCGCCCGACGCTGCGGACGCGCTGCTCCGCGACGCGGGCGCCGCGGGCGTGTCGTGGACCGTCTCCGGCGTGCGGCTCTCGCTCCGCGGCGAGCTCGGCAAGGACCGCGGCCTCGACCCGCTCACCGGCCTCGACGTCGACCGGCTCCGCACCCTCGGCGCCGCGGCGGCGGCCTTGCGTCCCGCCCGGTGGCTCGGCCTCGGCGCCCGGGCGATCTGGGGCCGGGTGGAGGAGGGCGGCGAGGTCGCCGCGGAGACGAAGGAGGGGAACCTGTCGGCGGCGCTGCGCGAGGGCCCGTGGTTCCTCGGCCTCCGCTACGCGCTGGTGGCGGAGGTCCCGGCGCCCGGCCGCCCGGTCGGCGTGCCCTACACGCTGCACCTCGCCACCGTCGCCCCGGCAGTCGACCTCGGCACGTCGTTCACCCTCGGCGCCGGCGCGCACGCCGGCCTCCTCCGCAGCGAGACCGGCGAGAGCGACGTCTACGCCGTCGCCGTCCGCCCGGCGCTCCGCCCCTGGGAAGGCCTCGAGCTCGCCGCCGAGTACGCGCGCAGGAGCGCCGCTCCCACCGGCGCCTCCCTGGACGCGGCCCGTGCGGAGGTGGGATGGAGGTTCACCGAAGGCGTCCTCCTGGCGGTGGGCTATAATCTTTTGGGTTTCGTCGGAAATGGTGTGGATCCGCGGGATGAAGGCCGGTCCGACCGGCTCTATCTGAGGGCCGAAGCATGGTTCTGAGGCTCTTCGCTCTCGCGGTGATCTGCGCGCTGCCCGTCGCGGCGGCGGCGCAGACGTACTCAGTGAGCCAGACGCTGGCGACGTCGGGCAGCGCGGATGTGCTGTACGTGCTCGATGCCGAAGGGGACGGCGACGCCGACATCTTCGTCGGGCCGAACGCCGGGCCGGATCCGATCGACATCTTCGAGCAGACGGCGCCCGGCACGTTCGCGCAATGGACGCTGGCGCCCTCACGCGCGACGTACCAGGGCTGGGCGCCTTGCTTCGCGGATGCGGGCGCCCTTCGCGATCTCTGCTACGGCGACTCTTTGGCCGCGCGGCTCTACTGGCAGGGCTCGACGGCGCTGGGCACGCTCAATGCGTTCGCCGTGAATGGCGCGATCCAGCCGGGCACCGTCGCTTCGGAGGTCCTTCCGCTCGAGACCGGGACCGCCGACGGCCAGATCCTCTTCCGGACGGCAAGCGACGTCTGGGCTGCAGATCCGACCGCGGCCTCCTTCACCGGCCATACGAACACGAATCTCACCGGGGCGACGCGAATTCGCGTCGTGAACGCGAACAACGACGCGATGGAGGACGCGCTGGCTCTCGGCGCGGATCTGACGCTGGCGACGTCGGACGGCCTCGTGACGCAGTGGGACCCCGTGATCTCGCTCGGAGTAGCGAACGCGGTCGACGCCGCGGCGGGGCAACTCGATGGCATCGGCTCGAACGAGATCGTGGCCGTCACATCGGCGGGCCAGGCCTTCCTGGTCACGGACGTCACCACGCCGGGCCCCGCGACGGCGATCGTTGGGGTCGCCAACGCGATCGCCGTCACCGTGCTCGATGCCAACCTCGACGGCCAGTTCGATGTGGCGTTCGCCACGTCGCAGGCGGGTCAACCTCCCAACCTGGAAGTCTGGCTCAACGACGGCACGGCGGCGTTCACGCGGCTGATCAGCGTACCGTTCGGCCAAGCCGGCGACGTGCCGACCGCGATCGCGGCCGGCGACCTCGCGGGCGACGAGAAGTCGGAGTTCGTGGTCGCGCTGGGTGCAGCCAGGTCTGTCGTGATTCTCGAGGCCGGCAACATCCCGCCAATCATCGAGGACTTCTCCGCGAGCGCGAATCCGGTGGACGAGGGCGCGCCGCTCTCGTTCAGCGTGTTCGCCCTCGAGCCGGAGTCGGGCGAGAGCCTCGAGTATCGGTTCGAATCCCCTCCGGGCACACCGCTTCAGGATTTCGGACCGTCCGACACCCTGCTGACGACCGCTCCCCGTATCTGTCTGCCTGTGCCCGGCGACACGGAAATCCACGATTACAGGGTGGTCGTCAGGGACGGCACTGACACGTCGGATCGCACGTTGGCGGTCGCGGTACGCGAGACGGCAAACGATCCGTTTGTGGTCGACTCGTTCGACGGTTCACAGAATGCGCCCGACAACGTCGGGACCGTCGGGCCGTACTCGATCACGATCACGGACGACTGCCCGGCCGACGTGACCTACGCCTGGACCACGACCGGACCATTGCGTGCGCTCACGCCGAGCTTATCGAGCACACACCTCGCGGTGGACGCGGTGTGCCCGAACGACACGACAGCCACGGTGACCGTCGAGGTCGTCGACGGGCCGCACGTGCAGACGCGCTCGATGGACGTGTTCCTCTCCGATGCCGCAAACGTCTTGCCTGTGATCGACACGCCTCCGTCGGTCTCGGGCCCGCTCTCGGATCTCGCGCCCGCCGCCGCCGTGGTCTCGGTGGGAGCCTCCGATCCCGACTGCCCGGCGGACCCACTTACGTACGTCTGGACCTCGACCGGCCCTGTCTCCGTGGCCGGTAACGGCGCGCTCGCGACCATCTCCACCCTCGACGCATGCGGCCCGGATCCTGTTGACGCTTCGGTCACGGTGAGGGTCACCGATGGCAACTCGGACTTCGTCGATGAAACCGTGAACTTCCAGGTGAGCGATGATGTCCAGTTGCCGCCGACGACATCCGGGAGCGCGACAGGCCTCGCCGAGCTCCCCGAGAACACGTCTGAAACGTACACGGCTCCTGCCGCCACGGGCCCGTGCACTCCCATCACGTACGAATGGAGGATCGAGCCCATCGATTCCGCCGTCCAGCTGGTGGTGGGCGACGCGGGCACGCCCGCCGTGGTCGTCCAGACCGGCCCGCGCTGCTCACAGGGGGGGATCCTGCTCTCGTACGTCGCGATCGGCCCCCTCAACGCGAGATCGCAGCCGGTGTCGACGGCAATCACGCTGCTGAACGCGCCCTCGACGCCGACCCTGGACCTCTCCACGCCGCGCACGATCCTCGACAACCAGCCCGTCGAGCTCGAGATCCCGATCCGCGACGACGTGTGCAGCCTCGAGCCGTTCGAGTGCGTCGGCGCCACGCTGGCGGGCCTGCCGATGGCGTGCGAGGTCATCCCAGACGCCGACCCGCTGACCGGCGTCGTCCGCGTCACGTCGGGGCCGCTCGCGCTGTGTCCCGTCGACACGCTGCCGCTCGTGCTCGACCTGGCCGGGCCCGACCGGGTTCCGATCGCGGAGACGATCCCGGTCACGGTGATCGCCGCCGACGACCCACCGCAGTACGCCCGATGCGGCGCCGACCGCCGTCGCCGACGGCGACGGCTACACCGTCACCGCGCCGGCGATCGCCGACGACGCCTGCACCGCGGTCACCTACGAGTTCGCCGAGCCCTCCGTCCGCGGGCGCGTGGTGATCGTGCAGGACGGCACCGACACCGCGACCGTCCGGAACGAGCTCGTGCCGGGCGCGGCCGCCGAGGTCGGCTGCGACGCGACCGTCGGGATCACCGTGGCCGTGCGCGACGAGGCCAATCCGGCGGCGGTCGCCACGTCCGCGCCGGCGGTGCTCGAGGTCGTCCCCATCGACGCGGTCGCGCCGACCGGCACGACTCTCGCCGCGGACGGCGGCCTGCGCGCCGTCACCGCCGACGACCCGCTCGTGGTCGTCGCGACCGCGACCGACAACTGCGCCCAGAACCCGATCGACTACGTCTTCCGGGAGGACCCGCCGCGCGGGCTGCTCCAGATCCGGCCGGCGGGCGCCGGCCGCGCCCGCGTCGCGCCGGTCGACTGCGACGCCTCCGGCACGGCCGACGTCGTGGTCACGCCGATCGACCTCGCCGGCAACGTCGGGCCGGAGGCGCGGCTACCGCTCGTGCTCACCGCGGCGCCCGAGCAGTCGCTGCAGGAGCCCGACGACGTGGCGGCCGTGCTCCGCGCCGACGGCGCCACCGCGACGCTGTCCGTCTACTCGACCTGCGCCGCCGGCCCCGTCTGCTTCTCGCAGACCGAGGGCCCGACGGTGGCGCTCACCTCCGAGGACGGGACCTCCGCGCCTGCGTGCGGCGACCGCAGCCGGCGCTTCACCATCGACGCCGCCGCCGCGGCGGGCTTTCTCCCGCCGAACCACCACCTCGTGTTCCGCATGGCCCCGGAGGTCGCGAACGACCCCGAGCACGCGGTCTTCGCCGACGTCCTCCTGCGCCCCTCGGACGACCTCCTCGAGCTGCGCCACGGCGCCGACCGCACCCGCGCCTCCGCCGGCGAGGCCGTCACCCTCACGGTCGAGATCGCCTCGCGGCTCGCCTCGCCGATCCGCGTGCCCGTCCGCATCGACGCGAGCCTCGACGGCCTCGAGCTCGTCCCGGGCTCCGCCACCGCCGAGGGCGCGACGCTGATCTCCGCCGGCCCGACCGCGGGCGGCGCCGCGCTCACCGTCACCGAGCTCCCCGCCAAGGGCGCGACCGCCACCGTCACCTTCCTCGCCACCCGCTCGCTCACCGCCGAGGGCGCGGTCTCCTCGCGGGTCGCGGCGTTCGCCACCGACGGGAGCCCGCTCTCGCGGAACGCCGGCGCCGGCGCCGCCGCGACCCTCGGGGCGCCGCCGGGCCTCTCGTGCGCGTGCGGCAGCGGGAGCGGCGCGCCGGGGCTCCTCGGCCTCGGCCTCGCGCTCCTCGCGCTCAAGCGGAAGCGCCGGTGATCGCCGGAGGCTTGCATCACCTCGCCCTCCAGGTCCGGGAGCTCGCGAAGGCCGAGGCCTTCTACGCGGGCCTCCTCGGCCTGCCGGTGATCGCGCGGCACGAGGCGCCCGGGGGAGGGGAGCGGGCCATCTGGGTCGGCCTGCCCGGCGGCGGCTTCCTCGCGCTCGAGCGCTGCGAGGGCGGGCGCGAGCCGCAGGCGTTCCGAGACCCGCGGCCCGGCCTGCACCTCCTCGCCCTCTCGATCCCGGCGGAGGCGCGCGACGCGTGGGAGGCGAAGCTCGCCGCCGCCGGCCACCCGAAGGTGGCCGAGACGGGCTTCACGTTCTACGTGCTCGATCCCGAGGGCAACCGGGTGGGGCTCT
>CAZDGH010000322.1:0-7085 GCA_964504805.1 uncultured Myxococcales bacterium
GCCTTCGCGCTCACCCGCGCCGTCGCCGACGCGGCGCCCCCGACCAGCGACGGAGCGGGCGCGACCGCGGAGCTCCTCGCCAAGGCGGCGGCGCTGCGCTTCCGGGTGACGTCGGTGCCGACCGACGCCCGGCTTCCCGCGGCGCCTCGCGCGGCCGCGGCCTCGAGGATCGCCGCCGCCGTGCGCTGGGCGGCGCAGGACGAGTTCGACGGCCGTCACGACGGCCACCGCACCCTGCGCGCCATGGAGACCGCACCGGCGTACGCCGCCTGGCTCGCGTCGCGCTTCGCGCCGCACCTCGGCGCGCGGGTGCTCGAGGTCGGCGCCGGCATCGGCACGATCACGCGGCACCTCGTCGATCGCCAGCGGCTCGTCGCGCTCGAGGCGGAGCCGCTCTACTGCGTGCGGCTCGAGAACCTCTTCCGCGACGCGCCGGGCGTGCGCTGCGTCCGCGGCGACGCCTCCCGGGACGAGGACCTCCTCTCGCTCGCCGACGAGCGCCTCGACACCGTCCTGCTCTCGAACGTGCTCGAGCACCTCGAGGACGACGCCGGCGCGCTCTCCCGCTTCCGGCGCGTGCTCGTCCCCGGCGGCCGGGTCGTGGTGCTCGTGCCGGCGCTCGCCTCGCTCTACGGCGCCATCGACGAGGCGGTCGGCCACCACCGCCGCTACGACAAGGCGAGCCTCCGCGCGACCCTCGAGGCCGCGGGCCTCGAGGTCGAGCGGCTCGAGTGGCTGAACCTCGCCGGCATCCCGGGCTGGTGGCTGAACGGCCGGGTGCTGCGACGCCGCACGGTGCCGCGGCTCCAGCTGGCGCTCTACGATCGGGTGGCGCCGCTGCTCGCGGAGGCGGAGGCGCTTCTCGGCGAGCCGCCGGTGGGGATGAGCCTGCTCGCCGTGGCGCGATCATGAGCCTGCTCGCGGTGGCGCGAGACGGTTGACGGCCGCGGCCCGCGGTGGTGGTGTCGAAGCGCCCGTGCGGATCTCGATCGTCATCCCGGTGTTCAACGAGCGGAGGACGCTCCGGGAGCTCGTCCGCCGGGTCGTCGAGGTGCCGCTCGACAAGGAGCTGGTCGTCGTCGACGACGGCTCCACCGACGGGAGCCGGGAGCTCCTCGGGTCGCTGCGGGACGGCGGCCTCGAGGCCTGGCTGCCCCCGGAGGCGAGGCCCGCGGGCGCCAACGCGGTGCGGGTGGTGCTCCAGCCGAGGAACGCCGGCAAGGGCGCTGCGCTCCGGGCGGGCTTCGAGGTCGCGACCGGCGACGTGGTGGTGATCCAGGACGCCGACCTCGAGTACCACCCCCGGGACCTCCCCGGGCTGATCCAGCCGATCCTCGACGGCGAGGCCGACGTCGTCTTCGGCTCGCGCTTCATCGGCACGCCGCGCCGCGCGCTCTACTTCTGGCACACGGTGATGAACAAGGGCCTCACCCTGCTCTCCAACATGCTGAACGACCTGAACCTCACCGACATGGAGACCTGCTACAAGGCCTTCCGCGCCGAGGTCCTCCGGGAGATCCGCATCGAGGAGGATCGCTTCGGCGTCGAGCCCGAGCTCACCGCGAAGGTGGCGAAGCTGAACCTCCGGATCTACGAGGTGCCGGTGGGCTACCGCGGCCGCACCTACGCCGAGGGCAAGAAGATCGGCTGGAAGGACGGCGTGCGCGCCCTCGTCTGCATCGCGAAGTACGGCCTCCGCCCGGCGCCGAAGCGCGTCGCGGACGCGCCGCCGGACGGAGCCTGACGATGCGCACGTTCTGCTCCCTCGACGAGATCGGCGGCGCCCTCGACGGCTGCGCCGTCGCCATCGGCAACTTCGACGGCGTGCACCTCGGCCACCACCGCCTGCTCGACACCGCGCGGCGCCTCGCCGCCTCCCGTGGCGCGCCGGCGGTGGCGCTCACCTTCCGTCCCCACCCGGCGAAGGTGCTCTCGAAGGACCTGGCGCCGCCGCTCCTCGCCACCGCGGCGCGCAAGCGGCTCCTCCTCGAGGAGACCGGCCTCGACGCGGCGGTGTTCGCGCCGTTCGACCGCGGCTACGCGGCGACGACCGCGGAGGAGTTCGCGCTCCGCGATCTCGCGGGGAAGCTCGGGGCCCGCGACGTGGTGGTCGGCCCCGACTTCACCTTCGGCAAGGGCCGGGCGGGGAGCGCCGCGCTCCTCGCGCAGCTCCTCGGCGAGAAGGCCGAGGTCCACGTCGTCGCCGCGGTGACCGTCGACGAGCTGGTGGTGAGCTCGACGAAGATCCGCGAGCTGGTGCTCACCGGGCGCGTGGCCGCCGCCGCGCGGCTCCTCGGCCGGCCGTTCGTCCTCGACGGCACGGTGGTGCGCGGCCAGGGCCGCGGGCGGACGCTCGGGATCCCCACCGCCAACGTGGCGCCGGAGACCGAGGTGCGGCCCGCCTCCGGCGTGTACGCGGTCGTCGCGGCCAGCGCGGCCCTCGGTGGCCGGGTGGTCGGCGGCGCCGCCAACATCGGGCGCAAGCCGACCTTCGGGGCCAGCGAGGTCACCGTCGAGGTCCACCTCTTCGACGTCGACGCCGACCTCTACGGCGCGCCGCTCTCGGTCGCGTTCCTCGAGCGGCTCCGCGGCGAGGAGAAGTTCTCCGGGCCCGAGGCGCTCGTCGCCCAGATCCGGAAGGACATCGAGGACGCCCGCGCGATCGCGGGGTCGACGCCGCCCCACCCCCTCGTCGTCGCCGAGGGGCCGGGCCCCTGCCCGGCGGACGAAAACCGTTGATCTCGCGCGGTTTTCCGCCCGCACGCCCCGTTGACACCCCGGAAAGCGGACCGATACACTCCCGCCCTGCAAGCCCAACGTCCGACCACGCCTCCCGAGGTCCGCTCCGGCGCCTACGCCGCAGCGCGCCCGAGGGAGCCCGCCGCGGTCAGAGGTCAGAACCACATGTCCGGTCGCCTCGGTGAGCTCCTCATCCGTGAGAACCTGATCTCCCTGCAGCAGCTGCAGAAGGCGCAGGACGAGGCCCGCAAGTCGGGCCAGCGCATCGGCTCCGCGCTCATCAAGACCGGCGCCATCGAGGAGTCGAAGCTCACCGAGTTCCTCTCGAAGCAGTACGGCGTCCCGGCGATCAACCTGAAGGACTTCGACATCGATCCCGAGGTCCTGAAGCTGATCCCGAAGGAGGTCTGCGAGAAGCACCAGATCATCCCGGTGAACCGCGCCGGCGCCAGCTTGATCATCGCGATGGCCGATCCCTCGAACATCTTCGCGGTCGACGAGATCAAGTTCGTCACCGGCTACAACATCGAGACGGTGGTCGCGTCCGAGGTCGCCATCAAGGAGGCGATCGAGCGCTACTACGCGGAGAAGGGGCCCTCCTACGAGGAGGTGATGGAGGGCTTCGACGAGGGCGAGATCTCCGTCGAGCACTCCGAGGAGGAGAACGTCGTCGACATGGAGAAGGCCGCCGACGACGCGCCGGTGGTCAAGCTCGTGAACCTCATCCTCCTCGACGCCATCAAGAAGGGCGCCTCCGACATCCACGTCGAGCCCTACGAGAAGGACTTCCGCGTCCGGTTCCGCATCGACGGCGTCTGCTACGAGGTGATGCGGCCGCCGTTCAAGCTGAAGACGGCGATCACCGCCCGCCTCAAGGTCATGGCGGAGCTCGACATCGCCGAGCGCCGGCTCCCGCAGGACGGCCGCATCAAGCTCAAGCTCGGCAAGGGCAAGGAGATGGACTTCCGCGTCTCCGTCTGCCCGACGCTCTACGGCGAGAAGGTGGTGCTCCGCCTCCTCGACAAGTCGAACCTGCAGCTCGACATGACCAAGCTCGGCTTCGAGGAGACCCAGCTCAAGTGGTTCCTCGAGGCCATCGACCGGCCGTACGGCATGTGCCTCGTCACCGGCCCCACCGGCTCCGGCAAGACGACCACGCTCTACTCGGCGCTCGCCAAGCTCAACGAGACGAGCTGGAACATCTCCACCGCCGAGGACCCGGTCGAGTTCAACTTCGCCGGCATCAACCAGGTGCAGATGCACGAGGAGATCGGCCTCAACTTCGCCTCCTCGCTCCGCTCCTTCCTCCGCCAGGACCCCGACATCATCATGGTCGGCGAGATCCGCGACTTCGAGACCGCCGAGATCGCGGTGAAGGCCGCGCTCACCGGCCACATGGTGCTCTCGACGCTCCACACCAACGACGCGCCGGGCACCATCAGCCGCCTCCTCAACATGGGCATCGAGCCCTTCCTGGTGACGTCGTCGCTGAACCTCATCCTGGCGCAGCGCCTCGCGCGCAAGCTCTGCCAGGAGTGCAAGCGTCCCGCGGAGGTCCCGGACCAGGCGCTCCTCGACATCGGCGTCGCCGCCGACGAGATCGGCTCCTTCACCGTCTACGAGCCGGCCGGCTGCCGCACCTGCAACGACCGCGGCTACAAGGGCCGCATCGCCGTCTACGAGGTGATGCCGTTCTGGGACGGCCTGAAGGAGCTCGTCATCAACGGCGCCTCGACCGCCGAGCTCAAGCAGGAGGCGATCCGGCTCGGCCTGGTCACCCTCCGCATGGCCGCCATCAACAAGATGAAGGCCGGCATGACCTCGATCTCCGAGGTCGTCGGCAACACCGCGCCGGACCGCTTCTAGACCTTCCGAAGGGAGAGCCGACACCGTGGCCAACCTGCACCAGCTCCTCAAGGCGATGGTCGAGAAGGGGTCCAGCGACCTCCACATCACGACCGGCTCGCCGCCCCAGCTCCGCATCGACGGCAAGCTCGTCCCGCTCAAGACCGCGCCGCTCACGCCGGTGGAGACGAAGCAGCTCTGCTACTCGATCCTCACCGACGCCCAGAAGCACAAGTTCGAGGAGGAGAACGAGCTCGACCTCTCGTTCGGCGTGAAGGGCCTCTCCCGCTTCCGCGCCAACATCTTCATGCAGCGCGGCGCGGTGGCCGGCGCGTTCCGGACGATCCCCTTCAAGATCCTCACCTTCCAGGAGCTCGGCCTGCCCGCGGTGGTGGCGACGATGGCCGAGAAGCCCCGCGGCCTCATCCTCGTCACCGGCCCCACCGGCTCCGGCAAGTCGACGACGCTCGCGTCGATCATCGACAAGATCAACACCGACTACCACGACCACATCATCACCATCGAAGACCCGATCGAGTACCTGCACCCGCACAAGAACTGCCTGGTGAACCAGCGCGAGGTCGGCGCGGACACGCAGTCGTTCAAGAAGGCGCTCAAGTACATCCTCCGGCAGGACCCCGACGTGGTGCTCGTCGGCGAGATGCGCGACCTCGAGACGATCGAGGCCGCGCTCACCATCTCCGAGACCGGTCACCTCGCCTTCGCGACCCTCCACACCAACTCCGCGGTGCAGACGATCAACCGCATCCTCGACGTCTTCCCGCCGTACCAGCAGCCGCAGGTCCGCGCCCAGCTGTCGTTCGTGCTCGAGGGCGTGATGTCGCAGAACCTGATCCCGAAGGCCGGCGGTCCGGGCCGGGTGCTCGCGATCGAGGTGATGATCCCGAACCCCGCCATCCGGAACCTCATCCGCGAGGACAAGGTCCACCAGATCTACTCGTCGATGCAGGTCGGCCAGGCGAAGTACGGCATGCAGACCTTCAACCAGTCGCTGGCCCTGCTGGTCGGGAAGCGGATGATCTCGATGGAGGAGGCGCTCGGTCGCTCCTCGGATCCGGAAGAGCTCCGGAACATCATGTCGAGCGGCGGTGGCATGGGCGCCCGCCCGACGCGGCCCGGCGCGTAGGCTTCCGTCCCACACCTCGGCGGCCGCTAGCGGCCGCGAACTTCTGGTCGTCCCGTTTCTTGGCGTAGGATCGGGCCCTTCGTCGGAGGATTCTCGTAATGGCCGCTCCCGCCCCCCAGCAGGCGCAGAAGCAGGCGCCGAAGCTCCCCGTCTTCCAGTGGGTCGCCAAGACCAAGAACGGCGAGGAGAAGTCCGGCGAGATGGAGGCCTCCGACCTCGAGTCGGTGAACTCGCGGCTTCGCCAGATGGGCATGCAGCCCGTCAAGGTGAAGAAGAAGCCCCTCGAGATCCACTTCAAGATCCCGGGCCTCGGCGGCGTCAGCCGCAAGGACCTGGTCATCTTCACCCGGCAGTTCGCGACGATGATCGACGCCGGCCTCCCACTGGTGCAGGCGCTCGACATCCTCTCCACGCAGATGGACAACCTGGAGTTCCGGAAGGTCCTCGCGCAGGTGAAGACGCGCGTGGAGTCGGGCTCCACCTTCGCGGACGCGCTCAAGGAGCACCCGAAGGTCTTCGACACGCTCTACACGCAGCTCTGCGCGGCCGGCGAGGTCGGCGGCATCCTCGACACGATCCTCAACCGGCTCGCGGTCTACATCGAGAAGGCCGAGAAGCTGAAGTCGAAGGTCAAGAGCGCGATGGTCTACCCGTCCATCGTGCTCGTCGTCGCCATCGGCGTCGTCGCCGTGCTCCTCCTCTTCGTCACGCCGACCTTCGAGAAGATGTTCCGCGACTTCGGCGGCACCCTCCCCGGCCCGACGCAGCTCATCGTCGACCTCTCGAACTGGCTGCAGGACTTCATCTTCTACCTGCTCGGCGCCGGCGCCGCGGCCTTCTTCGGCGGCCGGTACTTCCTCCGGTCGAAGACCGGCAGCGAGATGTTCGACAAGTTCGTCCTCAAGGTTCCGATCATCGGCGACGTCATCCGCAAGGTCGCGGTGGCGCGCTTCACCCGCACCCTCGGCACCATGCTCTCGTCCGGCGTGCCGATCCTCGACGCGCTCGACGTCACCGCGAAGACCGCCGGCAACGTCGTCGTCGTCCGCGGCATCGAGCACACGCGCTCGAAGATCTCCGAGGGCAAGACGATCTCCCAGCCGCTCGCCGAGACGGGCGTGTTCCCGCCGATGGTGGTGCAGATGATCGGCGTCGGCGAGGCGACCGGCGCCATGGACTCGATGCTCTCCAAGATCGCCGACTTCTACGACGAGGAGGTCGACGCCGCCGTCGCCGCCCTGACGTCGATGATCGAGCCGGTGATGATGGTCGGCCTCGGCGGCGTCGTCGGCTTCTTCCTCATCGCGATGTACCTGCCGATCTTCTCGCTGGCAGGCGCGATCAAGTAGACGAT
>CAZDGH010000323.1:0-1699 GCA_964504805.1 uncultured Myxococcales bacterium
GCAGGTCACCGACGGAGACGGCGAGGGTCTTCGCGCCGTCGACCTCCTGCGACGCCGAGTCGGTGACGCGGGCGGCGAGCTTCACCCGCGGGGCCTCGGCGCCGCTGCGCACCGTGGCGGGGAGCGGGAGCTCGAACGTCGCCGCGCCGGCGTCGTCGAGCGCGACGGAGAGCTGCGCGAGCTGCCGCTCGCCGGCCTCGTCGGAGAGCGTGGCCGTGAGCGCGACGTCGCCGGCGACGGCGCGCCCGAAGAAGTAGCGGGCGCGGACCGTGCCGCGGACGGTGTCGCCCGGGTGGTAGAAGGGCCGCTCGGTGTCGAGCGAGACCTCGAACTTCGGCAGCGAGTAGCGCTCCACCTGCACGGAGGTCTCCGCCTTCGCGCCGTCGACGGTCGCCTCGATCTTCCAGGCGCCGAAGTTCACCTCGTTCGCGAGCGGCAGCCGGGTCGAGGCGATGCCGAAGTCGTTGGCGACGGCGCGCTCGCGGAACACCTTGTTGCCCTTCGCGTCGCGGACCTCGAAGACGACCTCGCGTCCCGCGGCCGGCGCCCGGTCGGTGCGCGAGAGCGCGAGCGCGCGCAGGTGCACGGTCTGGCCGGGCTGGTAGAGCGGCTTGTCGGTGCCGAGGAGCACCGCCTGCGGGCGGGCGACGCGGATGGGCCGCGAGAGCTCGGCGACGAGGCGCCCCGCGGTCAGCCGGGCGCGGAGCTCGCCCGTGCCGAGCTCGTCCGGCGCCTCGAGGGTCACGACGAGCGAGCCGTGCTCGTCGGTGGTGCCGCCGCCGAGCGGGATGGCGGCGCCGTCCTCCGGCAGGTACGAGAGCTCGACGGTCGCGCCCGGGAGCACCGCGCCGGTGGCGGCGTCGCGGGCGAAGACGCGGGCGAAGGTGGAGGAGCCGGCGGGGAGCTCGGCCGGCGCCAGGAGCTGCAGCTCGGCCTTCGGCAGCGCGACCCAGAGGTCGCGGGCGCCGCGGATGCGGCCGGTCGACGTCCGGACCTCGTAGCCGATGACGAGCCTCGCGAGCGCCGCGCGATCCGCCGACGGGTCGAGGCCGGCGATCGCCACCGGGAGCTCGACGCGGGACACGGTGCCGGGGCCGCCGCGGAACGACGTCTCCGCGGCGCCGACCTCGACGTCCTCCTCGCCGGAGACGTCGAGGATGCGGACGCGCGCCGTGCCGCCGAGGCCGACCGAGCCGTGGCGGAGCGGCAGCGTCACCACCGCGCGGCCCGCCGAGACGTCGGCCGTGAGGGCCCGCTCGTCGAGGGAGAGCCCCGGGATCGCCCCGTTCTCGTACGGCCCGGACGAGCCGGTGGACGGCGCGCCGTCGCAGGCGTGCAGGAGCGGCGTCGCGACGAGCGCCGCGCAGAGCGCGGCGGTGCGGTGCAGGAAGCAGCTACGCATGAGACCCCCTCTTCGTGTGCGATGGGCGCCGCGAGGCGCTCGCCGCTCCCACGGAGCAAGGTCGGTGCCGTGACCCGGGTCACACGGAAGCCCGCGTGGCCACGGGCGATCCGGGCCCGCGCCGCGGGTTTCCGGGACGGTTTTCTGAGAGCGCGCCGAGGGATCCGAGGGACCGCCCCGCGCGGCGTCCCTACCTGGACGCCTCGAGGACGAGCTGCTCGATCCGGTCGCAGGCCTCCACGACGCTCTCCTTCGAGGGGCCGAAGGAGAAGCGGGTGTAGCTGCGGAAGCGGCTCA
>CAZDGH010000323.1:1709-6162 GCA_964504805.1 uncultured Myxococcales bacterium
TCGCCGGGGACGGTGATCACCTGCTTGTCGAGGGCGGCGCGGAAGAAGCCCATGCCCTCGTTGAGCGGCGGCGGCAGCGCGGCGAGCGAGCCCCAGCCGTAGAAGGTGCCGTCGGGCGGCCGGTCGAAGCGGATGCCGAGCCGCGACAGCCGCGAGAGCAGGATGTCTCGCTTCTCCCGGAACGCCTCGTGGGTCGCCCGGGTCTCGGCGACGACGTGGTCGTCCTCGAGCAGCGGGATCGCCGCGCGCTGCAGCGGCTTCGAGCCGCCGCCGTCGAGGAACGAGCCGGCGCTCGAGACGGCCTCGATCACCTGCCTCGGGCCGACGGTCCAGGTGCAGCGCCAGCCCGGGTAGCGCCAGTTCTTGGTGAGGCCGTCGAAGATCACCACCGGGTCGCGGTCGACGTCCTCGATGTAGCGGGTGGCGCTCTCCACCGGGAGCACGCCGGGGCGGCCCGTCCAGACGTAGTGCGAGTAGAACTCGTCGATGAGCAGCGAGCAGTCGAGCTCGCGGGAGATCTCGACCCAGCGCCTGAGCTCCTCGCCCTGCACCAGCTTGCCGGTCGGGTTGCACGGGTTCGAGAGCAGCAGCGCCGAGAGGCCGCGCCCCTGGATCTCCTTGCGGAGATCGTCCGGCGAGAAGGCGTAGCCGCGATCGCCCTCGAGCAGGATCGGGATCGAGGTGAACGCCTTGAAGATGTCGAGGAGCTCCTCGTACGCGGTGTAGTCGGGGAGGAAGTGGCCGAGGTTGACGTGGCCGAGCGACGCGGCCGCGCGGGTGAGCGCGCTGCGCCCGCCGCCGGAGACGGCGACGTTCTCCGCCGTGTACTGGCTCTTCTTCCCCTTCCGGTAGAGGCGGTTGTAGTGGCCGGCGATGGCCTCGCGCAGCTCCCAGATGCCGGGGACCGGCGCGTACTCCTGGTCGTCGACGTCGATCTCGACGTGGGCGATCCGCGCCGGCGAGCCGGGGAGCGGCCCGGTCTCCGGCATGCCCTGGCCGAGGTTGCACCAGGCGGGATCGGTGGGCTTGAACCCCCGCTTCGCCGCCTCGGTGGTCACGTAGATGACGCCGGTCTTCGGGACCGGCCGGAACGCCGCGATGGTGTCGTCCGCCATGAGGCGGCGCACCTTAGCAGAGGCCACGGCGCAGCGCGTCGGCCGCCGGACACTCCGCGGCGCCTCCCGGCCAGCCGCCCGGCGGCCCCCTTGCCCCGGCTTGGGGCCATGGGTACATCCGTGACAGAATGTGAACGCTTTTGTGTCGTTCGTGTGACACGGAGGGCGGCGGCCATCTCGGATCCGAAGAAATCCGCAGCGTTGCAGGACCCCGAGCTCCGGCTCGGCGTGCACGACGCGAGCCGGGTGGAGTGGATCGGGGAGCTGCCCCTGCCCGACGGCGAGCGGGAGGCCGAGTTCGACCTCGCCCTCTCGCTCGAGGTGCCGGCGAACGTCTGGTCGGCGCACGAGCACTGGGAGCACCTGCAGCTCTACGCGCGCCTCGCGAGCCCGACCGACGACGCGGGCCTCGCCGCGCCGTCGCAGCACCCGTCCGTCGACGAGCTGCGGCGCAGCACCCTCGCCGCCGTCCACCGCCTCAAGGTCGTGCGCGGCGGCCTCGAGCGCGAGGTCTTCACGGCGGCGTCGCTCTTCTCGAAGGCGGCGCGCCACTCCCTCGCCGACGACCTGCTCTCCGGCGTGCACAAGGGGATCGCCGAGCTGCACCAGGCCCGCGCCGCGCTCGGCGCCGAGCGCCCGGGCGAGGCCGCCGAGGTCACCCGCGAGCGCGCGCTCGCCGGCGAGTTCCTCTCGCACCACGCCCTCGACTTCCTCTCCAAGGTGCAGCGCTCGGTCGAGGAGCAGCTGCTCTCGCCCCGGTGCCGCCACAAGGCGGAGTACGAGGTGGTGGCGCAGAAGCTCGAGCCGCAGCTCGCCCGCGCCATCGGCGACGAGCTCCGCTGGCGCGAGGAGCACGGGCTCCCGACGCCGTCGCCCGACGATCCCCACGCGCTCGAGCGCTACGTCGAGCGGCAGAGCGTCCTCAAGAAGCACTTCCAGGAAGTGCTCTTCCTCAAGCTCGACGCCCAGCGCGTCGACCACCGGCTGCGCAACTGGTTCGGCGTGGCGGCGGCGATCGCGGCGGCGCTCTGGGCGTTCCCGCTCGGCCTCCTGCTCACCACCGACCGGATGAGCGGCTTCGGGATCGGCTTCGGCGCCACCGTGGTGCTCTTCGCCCTCATGTACGCGGTGAAGGACCGGATCAAGGAGCTGGTGCGCGGCTGGCTCACCGAGCGCGTCACCAAGGACTACGCCGGGCGGATCACCACCATGTCGACGCCGCCGCGGCTCCTCGAGAAGCCGGCGCGGCTCGCGAAGCTGCGCGAGAGCTTCCACGTGCGGCACGAGCTCAGGCCCGATCCGGTGCACCCCGACGTCGGCGCGACGCGGCCGGTGGTGGTGTTCCGCTACCAGGCGCGCGGCGCGATCGAGGGCGATCCGCGCCTCCTCTGGCAGGGCCTCACCCGGGCGAAGCTCGTCTTCCGCTACGACCTCACCCCGCTCTTCTCGCGCCTCGACGACGCGGTGAAGCGGGTGCCGGTGCTCGCCGCCGACGGCAAGGGCGTGCGCTTCGCCGAGGCGCCGCGGAGCTACCGCCTGCCGATCGAGCTCACGCTGCAGCACAGCGGAAAGGTGCGGAGCGAGGGCGGCCTCCTGGTCGCGCACAAGCTCGGGCTCGAGCGGATCGAGCGGCCGACGCCGCTGGCGGCGGCGCAGCCGGCGCCGGAGCCGCTCTCGATCCCGGTCGCGGCGGTGCGGCGGTAGAGCGCGCGCGCCGGCCCTGCCTCCGCTAGATTCCCGCCGCATGCCGCGCACCGTCGCCGTCACCGGGGCCACCGGGCTCCTCGGCACCGCGCTCGTCCCCGCCCTGCTCGCCCGCGGCGACCGGGTGATCGCGCTCGTGCGCGATCCGTCGCGTGCGCCGGCCGGCGCCGAGGCGCGGCGCTGGGACGCCTCGGACCGGAGCGCGCCGCTCGCGGGCGCGGACGCGGTGGTGCACCTCGCCGGCGTGCCGGTGGCGGAGGGGCGCTGGACGGCCTCGCGCAAGCGGCTCATCGAGGAGAGCCGCGTCGCCGGGACGCGCTCGGTCGTCGAGGGGCTGCGCGAGGCGGGGGTGAAGCTCCTCGTCTCCGCGTCCGGCGTCGACGCCTACGGCGACACCGGCGACGCGGAGGTCGACGAGGGCACGGCGCGGGCTCCCGCCTCGGCGGGCTTCCTCCCCGCGGTGTGCGAGGCCTGGGAGCGGGAGGCGGAGCGGGCGCGGGAGGCCGGCGCCCGGGTGGTGCTGCTCCGCACCGGCATGGTGCTCGCGCGGCAGGGCGGCGCCCTCGGGAAGCTGCTGCCGCCGTTCCGGCTCGGCGTCGGCGGCCCGGTCGGCCGCGGCCGGCAGTGGGTGCCGTGGATCCACCTCGACGACGCGGTCGGCCTCGTGCTCCACGCCCTCGACGTCGAGGCGATCGACGGGCCGCTGGACGTCGTCGGCCCCGCGCCGGTGACGAGCCGCGACTTCGCCCGGGCGCTCGGGAGGGCGGTCGGGCGCCCGGCGATCCTGCCCTCGCCGGCGCCGGTGCTCCGCGTCGTCTTCGGCCAGGTCGCCGAGGCGATCCTCGCCAGCCACCGGGTTCTGCCCCGCCGCGCGCTCGAGACCGGCTACCGCTTCCGCTTCGAGGCGCTCGAGGCCGCGCTCGCGGACGTCGTCCCGTGAAGCCCGCCGGCCAGCGCTCGCTCACCGACGCCTTCCGCTACGCGTGGGCCGGCGTGCTCCACACCGCGGTGAAGCAGCGGAACATGCGGATCCACCTGGTCTCGGCGCTGATGGTCGGGCTGGTGGGCTCCGGCATCCCGCTCGGCCTCGCCGAGAAGGTGACGCTGATCTTCTGCGTGGTGCTGGTCCTGTTCGCGGAGATCCTCAACGCCGCGCTCGAGGCGCTCGTCGACCTGCACACCGAGGACTTCCACCGGCTCGCGCAGGTGACGAAGGACACCGCGGCCGGCGCGGTGCTCGTCCTCGCCGGCGGCACGGTGGTGATCTTCGCGGCGCTGGTGGTGCACAACTGGCCGACCGTCGTCGAGCACCGGGACGACGTGCTCCGGCAGGTCGCCGTCGGCGGGCCGCTCACGGTCTGCGCCGCGGTGCTGCTCTGGACGGGGCGGCGGCCGGTGTGGCTGCAGCACCTCGTCTTCGTCGCCGGCGTGCTCCTGCTCGGGGTGCTCGCGACCTGGACGACCTCGGTCGTGTTCACCTGCCTCACCGCGGCGATCTTCGGCCTCGCCCGCGTGGTGGCCAAGGCCCCGGCCTGACGGCTACGATCGCCGCCTTGCGCGCGGCCCGAGAGAGCGCCCCCGGCGAAGGGGTCCGGATCCTCGGCGGTCGGTACCGGCTCGGTGCCCGGCTCGGC
>CAZDGH010000323.1:6172-7062 GCA_964504805.1 uncultured Myxococcales bacterium
GCGTCGTCCACCGCGCGCTCGACCTCGCGGCGCCTCCGGCCGAGGTCGCGGTGAAGCTGCTCAAGGGCGGCCTCTCCGCGGATCCCGAGGCGGCGGCGCGGTTCCTCCGCGAGGCGCGGTCCACGGTGCGCGTGGACTCCGAGCACGTGGTCGAGCTCCGGGACTTCGGCCACGAGCCGGGCGGCGAGCTCTGGTACGCGATGGAGCTGCTCGACGGCGCGTCGCTCTCCGACGTCCTGCGCGCGGGCGCGCCGCTCGACGTGGACCGCGCGGTGGCGATCGCGCTGCAGCTCGCCGACGGGCTCGGCGCCGCCCACGACCGCGGCATCGTCCACCGCGACCTCAAGCCCGCCAACGTCTTCCTGGTGCCGCGGCCCGGGCGCCGCGAGCTGGTGAAGATCCTCGACTTCGGCGTGGCGAAGCTGGTCGGGGAGGAGCGGCTGACGAAGAGCGGGATGATGGTCGGCACCGTGGACTACATGGCGCCGGAGCAGGTGCTGGCGAGGCCGCTCGACGCCCGCGCCGACGTCTACGCCCTCGGCGTGGTGCTGTACCGGATGCTCACCTGCACCCTGCCCTTCCCCGGCGCGACGGTCGCCGCGATCGTGCAGGCCCACGTGAACCAGCGGCCCGAGCCGCCGTCGCGCCGCGCGCCGGGGATCCCGGGGGCGGTCGAGGAGGTCGTGCTCCGCTGCCTGGCGAAGAAGCCGGACGAGCGGTACCCATCGATGGCGGCGGTGGCGCGGGCGCTGGTGGAGGCGACGGATCGCGCGACCGTGGCCGACACGCTCGTGGAGCGGGCGCAGGAGGCGACGCGCTTCGAGCGGGCCTCGGCGGAGACGGCGCGGACCGAGCCGCGGCGGCGCGGGCTCGCGGGGTTCGTGGCGCTG
>CAZDGH010000324.1:0-6997 GCA_964504805.1 uncultured Myxococcales bacterium
CGCGACGCCGCCGCCGCGCCGCGCCGCGCCCGCGGTGAGAGGGCACGCGGGGTTGCGCGCCGCCGCGCCGGCACGCGCGGTGCACGGCGGGGCGCTCCGTGCGCCGCTCCCTGCGTTCCTTCGCGTGCCTCGTCGCGCTCGCCGTGGGCGGGTGCGACGTCGCCGATCCGCCGCCGCCCACGCGTTGCGAGGTGGATCCGTGCGCGAGCGGCTGCGGGAACGGCTGCGACGTCTGTCCGGAGGCGCCCGGCTGCTTCTGTGCCGAGGACCGCGCGCGGACCTGCCTCACGGTCGACGACTGCCCCGTCGCGCCCGGCGACGTCTGGGCCTGCCTCGACACGTGCTGCGTCGAGCTCTGCGACGCGGCGGCCTGCGCCCGCGGCTGCCCTTCGCCGCTCGGCTGCGCCTGCGACGAGGGCGTGTGCCGGCCTGTGCCGTGCTCGGCGGACGCCGAGTGTGCCGGGCGCGACTGCGTCGAGGGCGTCTGCGGGGTGCGGTCCGCCGCGCCGATCGCGTCGTGCGAGCTCCACCCCCCGCGGTCGGTGCTCGTCCCCGGGACCTCGGTCGTCTTCGCGCCGGCGCTGCGGGACGAGGCGGGGCGGCCCCTCGATCCGTCCGCGGGGCTCTCGCTCGAGGCCGAAGGCACGGTCGCGGTCGACGGGCTCCGCGTCGAGGGCCTCGTGCCCGGCGAAGCGACCGTGCGGCTCGCGCTCGACGGCGGGAGCTGCGAGGCGGCCGTGCTCGTCGTCGCGCCACCCGAGCCGGACGAGAGCGTCGTCGTGGTCGTCGAGGAGGAGACCCGCGCCGCGGTCCCGGGGGCCACAGTCCGCGCGGGAGCGGCGACCGCGACCGCCGACGCCCATGGCGTCGCGCGCTTCGCGGGCCTCCCGGCGCTCGACGACGTCGACGTGGTCGCGCCGGGGTTCGAGAGCCTGGCCGTGCGCGGCGCGCTGGGCGCCGTGGCCATCTTGCCGTTGCGGCCCGCGCCCGCCGAGGTCGGACGGGCGATCCGGGTGGCGAGGGCGACCGAGCCGCATGCGCCCAGCTGGCAAGCGCACCTGGCCGGGCTCTCGTTCCCGCCGTCGCCGCGAGAGCTCGGGCTGCGTCGCATCCTGGGCCCGGAGGTGCAGCGAGAGCTCCGGTTCCCGGGCACCGAGCCCGTGCTCGGCGGCGCCGGGCTGGAGCTCACGCTCCAGTCCCGGCCCGTTCTCGCGCCCGCGATCGCGGCGGAGGTCGGCGCGTGCGTCGCGTCCGGCTGCCCGCGCCGGGCGCTCTGGTCGACGGCGCACGACCCGTGGTTCGACCTGGCTCGGCCGCGCGACACGGACGTCGCGTGGCCCGTCGTCGGCACGCTCCCGAGCGGCGCCGTCGCGCTGCTCGCCGACGTCGAGCTCGGGCCGGTCCGGAGCCTCGGCTCGGTGCTACGGGAGCCCGACGGACAGGAGACCGTGTCGATCGGCGCGGTGCCGGCGCTCCGCGTCGCCGTCGAGGTTCCGCCCGTGCCCCTCGGCGGCGTCCCGACCCGCGGCGCCTTCGTCGGCGTCGCCGTGGAGCTGCCCGGCCGCGGGCTCGTGATCCGAAGCCTCCGCGCGGGCGCGGACGCGGTCGCCCGGGACGGGCTCCTCGACGAGCCCGACGACGTCGTCGACGGCCAGCTGCCGCCCGAGGTCGCGCCGCGTCCGACGGGAGCGCTGCCGGCGTACTCCGTGTTCGCGATCGCGGCGCGGCGCACGCCGTCGCGCTGGAACTGCGGCGAGGACCCGTGCGTCGAGGCCGTGCGCGTGCTCCACACCGCGACGCTGCCCGAGGGCTCGGTCGTCGCGTTCGACGCGGGATTCCTTCCCATCCCGAGCGGCGGCTGGGATCCGAACGCGCACGTCGTCGAGGTCTGCGCCGACGGTGCCGACGCGGTCCGCGCCTCGGTCTACGGCGGCGGCCGGGCGACGACCGCCTGGGCCGATGGATCGTGCGCGACGATCGAGCTCCCCGCCGGCACCGACGCGCGCCTCGAGCGGCCCGTCGGCGGGTACGCCGTCGAGCTGCAGGCGCTCGACCTCGATCGTCCTCTCTCCGAGCTGGTCGCTCCTGGTGGCACCGGGCTCGATCGGTCGCTCGACGCGACGTCCGGCGCGACCCTGACCCGCTCCTTCTTGTGAGCGAGCTTCCTCCCGCGGGAGCTCTCGCGCCGATCAGGTCGCGTCCCGCGCCAGCACCACGTCGTGGCTCTCCGCCTTCGGCAGCGGCGCGCCGGAGATGCCCTCGACGAGGTGGCCGAACTCGTGGCGGAACTCCTCCAGCGAGAGGTGCGCGGTGGCGGCGTGCTTGGCGAGGAGGTGGGTGTCGTCGAAGTCCTCGCGCTTCAGCCGGATCATGTAGGCGTGGGCGATCTTGTAGCGGTCGCTGGTGATGTCGACCATGCGCACGTTCATGCGGCCGGTCCTCGGGTCCATGAGCTCGTCGAAGGGCACCGGGACGAACTTGCCCTCCTGGATCGAGATCAGCGCGTGGGTGCCGCCCTCGAGGATGTACTTCGCGGCGCAGTAGCCGAGGTCGCGCGTGTACTCCATGTCGAAGGGGATCGGGTCGGCGCAGCGGAGCTCGTAGCCGATGTTCTTGGCGACGATGGTCTGCTTGACGCCGAGCTGCTTCAGCCGCGCCTGCACCTGCGCCTTGAGGATCTCGCCGATGTTCACCTCGGCGATGCGGATGTGCCCGTGGGCGTCGCGCTCGATCTCGGGCAGCTCGGAGAGGTCGATCTCGGAGAGCTTCTCGACGATGCCCTCGGCGAGGACGACGACGCCGTCGTTCCGGCCGTACGAGAGCCGCTTGACGATCGCGCCGACGAGGGTGTCGACCACCGTCCGGAGCTTGAGGTTCTCGGGGAACTCCTCGGGGAGGAGCGTCAGCGTCGCGCCCGCGGCCTTTCCGATCCCGAGGGCGAGGTGCCCCGCCTTCCGGCCCATGGCGATGGCGAAGTACCAGCGGCGCGTGGTCTTGGCGTCGACCATCAGGTTCTTCACCAGCTCGACGCCGATGTGCCGCGCGGTCTGGAAGCCGAAGGTGAAGACCTCGGGCGGCAGGTCGAGATCGTTGTCGATCGTCTTCGGCACGTGCACGACGCGGATGCGGCCCTTCGAGCGCTCCGCGAGCTTCGACGCCGTGAAGGCGGTGTCGTCGCCGCCGATGGAGATGAGCTTGTCGACGTCGAGCCGGAGCAGCGAGATCACCGTGTTCTCGAGCAGCTCCTCCGACTTCGTCGGGTTGGCGCGGGCGATGCCGATGTGGCTGCCGCCCCGGAAGTGGATCCGCGAGACGTCCCTCGTGGTGAGCGGCGCGACGTGGGAGATGTCGCCCTGCATCAGCCACTCGTAGCCGTCCTGCACGCCGAGCACCTCGCAGCCCGCGAGCTCGGCGCGGATGGTCGCGGCCGCGATGACGCTGTTGATCCCCGGGGCGGGACCTCCGCCCACGAGGATGGCGAGCTTCTTCCGTTCCGGCACGGTCTCCTCCCGGCGCGCGTCGCGCCCGCGCGGAACTTAGCACCCGCGCGGGGCCCGGGCCGCGTTCCCGGCGGGGGCCGCAGAGCGTCCGTCCCGGGCTCCGCTCGCCGGGCGGACATGCTACGAGGCGCCCGATGGACGAGACGCCCGAGCGCGAGGAGCACGCGGCGGTGGTGCCCGAGGGCGCCGCCGGCACGCGCGCCGACAGGTTCCTGGCCTCCGCCCTCGGCGTCGCGAGGCGCCGGGTGATGGAGGCGTTCGAGGCCGGCGAGGTCCGCGCCGACGGCAAGCGGATCGTCAAGGGCGCGCCGGTCACCGCGGGGCAGCGGCTCACCGCGCGGCTGCTGGCACCGCCCTCGCCGCCGGTGCCGCAGCCGGAGCTGCCGCTGGTCGTGGTGCACGAGGACCCGGCGTTCGTGGTGGTGGAGAAGCCGTCGGGCTGGGCGACGCACCCGCTCGCGAACGGCGAGAGGGGCACGCTCGCGAACGCGATCGTGGCGCGGTGGCCGGACGCGGCGGCCGCCGGCCGCGACGTCCGCGAGAGCGTCGCCGCCCACCGGCTCGACCTCGAGACCAGCGGCCTCGTGCTGGCGGCGCGCAGCCGCGACGCCTGGGAGGCGTTCCGCTCGCAGCTCGCGGCGCGCACCGTGCTCAAGGAGTACCTCGCCCTCGCCGCGGGCTCGGTCTACGGACCGGTCGAGGTCTCGGTGCCGATCGCCCGCGATCCCGGCGTGGCCGGCCGCATGCGCGTCGTCGCCGACGACCGGCAGGCGCTCCGCCTCGACGGCCGCGACGCGCACACCGTGGTCGAGGTCGAGAGGCCGCTGGTCGGCTGGACGCTGGTGCGCTGCCGGATCTCCACCGGCGTCATGCACCAGATCCGCGTCCACCTCGCGCACCTCGGCTCGCCGGTGGCCGGCGACGACCTCTACGGCGGCTCGCGGCCGGCGGGCCTGCACCGGATGTTCCTCCACGCGGCGCGGCTCGGGTTCGACCACCCGGTCACCGGCGAGCGGCTCACCTTCGACTCGCCGCTCCCGAAGGAGCTGGCGTCGGTGCTGGCCTCGCTCGGCGGGTAGCGTTGCGGCTCGTCGACACCCACTGCCACCTCGATACGTCGGCGTTCGACGCCGATCGCGACGAGGCGCTGGCGCGGGCGGCGGCGGCGGGCGTCGAGCGGATCGTGGTGCCGGCGATCGACCCCGCGTCGTGGGAGCCGCTCCTCGCCCGCTGCGCCTCGACGCCGGCGCTCGCCTGCGGCCTCGGGATCCACCCGCAGGCCCTCGCCTACCTCGACCCCGCCGGCGACGGCGCGGCGCTCGGGCGGCTCGGCGCGCTGCTCGCGCGGGGCGGCGCCCGGGCGGTGGGCGAGTGCGGCCTCGACGGCCCGACCGCGTCGGCGGGACCTTGGGGCGCGATGCCGCGGCAGCTCGCGCTGCTCGAGGCGCAGCTCGCGCTCGCGAAGGACCTCGCCCTCCCGGTGTCGCTCCATGTGTTTCGCGCCCACGGCGACGCGGTGAAGCTCCTCGACCGCGTCGGGCCGCTGCCGGCCGGCGGCGTGCTCCACAGCTACTCGGGCTCGGCGGAGCTCGTGCCGCGCTACGCGAAGCTCGGCTGGTCGTTCTCCTTCACCGGGCCGGTCACCTACGAGGCGTCGGTGCGCGTCCACGCCGCCGCCCGCGCCGTGCCGGGCGCGCGGCTCCTGGTCGAGACCGACGCCCCCGACCAGCCGCCGTCGGACCGGCGCGGCGCACGGAACGAGCCCTCGTTCCTCCCGTCGGTCGTCCGGGCGCTCGCGAGGCTCCGCGGCGAGGACGAGGAAGAGCTCGCGGCGACCACCACGTTGAACGCCGTCCGCCTCTTTGGTTTGTAGGGCGGCGGAGGTCCCCCGATGGCAGCGTCCACCCCGCTCGACCCGCCGGCGCCGAAGCCGTTCAAGCTCTCGCGCCGCTTCGACCGCGCCGCCCGCCTCGTCGGCGAGCCGGCGATGGAGCGGCTCGCCCGCTCGAAGGTGGCGGTCTACGGCCTCGGCGGCGTCGGGTCGTTCGCCGCCGAGGCGCTCGCCCGCGCCGGCGTCGGGCACCTCGTGCTCTGCGACTTCGACACGGTCTGCGTCACCAACACCAACCGGCAGCTCCACGCCCTGCAGGGCAACGTCGGCAAGCCGAAGGCGGAGCTCGTCGCCGAGCGGCTCCGCCTCGTGAACCCCGAGGCCACGGTGGAGGCGGTGGCCGGGTTCTACGAGGAGCCGAGCGCGGACCGCCTCTTCGTCGAGGACGCGACCTACGTCGTCGACTGCATCGACAACATGAAGGCGAAGCTGCACCTCCTGAAGACGTGCGTCGAGAGGCGGGTGCCGGTGGTGTCGTCGATGGGCTCCGGCGGCCGCCTCGACCCGACGATGGTGCGGGTCGCCGATCTCGCCGACACCTGGAACTGCCCGTTCGCGAAGGACGTGCGCAAGCTCCTGGCGCGGAAGTGGGGCGTGAAGACCGACGCGCCGACGGGCATCGCCGCGGTGTTCTCGCCGGAGCGGCCGCGCGATCCGGCCTCGCTCTCGTACGACCACGACGGCTTCCTGTGCGTCTGCCCGCACAAGGACAACGACCACCACACCTGCGACCACCGCACGGCGATCCTCGGCAGCGCCGGCTTCGTCACCGGCGCCTTCGGCCTCGTCGCCGCCAGCGTGGCGGTGCGCCGGATCGCCGCGGGGCTCGCCTAAGGAGCCTGCACGGTCGCGGCCTGCACCCGGGTCGCCGCGCCGTCCTTCACCACCGCGCCGGTCGAGACGACGCCGCGGGACACCGCGAGGGGCGCGGGACCGCTCACGTGCGCGAGCGGCGAGGCGAGCACCTGGGGCGCGCCGCGCGGCGCGCCGTCGGGACCGAGGAACGCGAGCCGCAGCTCGGTCGGGCTGTCGCGAACGCCCACCTTCGCCGCGTGCCAGGCGAGGACGAAGCCGCCGGGCACGGCCCGGAGCGCGAGGCCGCCGAGCGGGCCCTCCGGGTGCGGCGGCGTCGCGGCGGCGGGCGTGCCCTGCGGCGCGCCCCGCGCGTCGAGCCGCTGCGTCCGGATCACCCCGTCGTCCTTCTGCGCCCAGGCGAGGAGGAAGCCCTTGCCTTCGGCGACGAGCGCGGGCGCGAGCGGCCGCTTCGCCGCGGGCACGATCGGGTGCCGCGCGACCGGCTGCTGCTTCGGCCCGAACGTCCGCACCACGAGCGCGCCGTCGCCCTCGACGTACGCCACCGCCACCCCGGCGCCGGCGGTCGCCAGCGCGCACAGCTCGCCCGGCCGCGGCTTCCCCGCGACGCCGGCCGGCACGTCGCCGTCGCCGGTGGCGAACAGCACCAGCTCGTCGCGCGCGTCCGCCTCGCCAGGATCCGGCGGCGGCCGCTCGCCGGCGACGAAGGTCCGCGCCCCCGCCGCCGCGATCGCGCACGGCCGGAACGCCCCGAGGCGCCGCGCCTCCGCCTCTGACCACACGACCGCCGCCG